>CACKOU010000001.1 GCA_902601895.1 uncultured Pelagibacteraceae bacterium
AATGTTCATTAGTAAAATTTAAGTATATTATTTTTTATTGAATTATCAAATACCTTATCAATATTTGTGGATTTATTCTCACTTACATCTTTTTTAAATGATTCTATTATTGTTTCCTCTGTCCCATATGATGCTCTCTTACCTGTTTTAGCGTCTACAACCATCATTTTTATATTATTTGGTATTTTAAATGGTCTAGCATCAGAATATTTAACTGTTTTTTTTATAAATTCTTTGAAAATAGGTAATGCAGTTTTTGAGCCTGTTTCAAATTTACCTAAACTTTTTGGATTATCATATCCAACATATACCCCAACTACTAAATTTGAAGTATATCCAATAAACCATGTATCTGTATTTTTATTTGTAGTGCCGGTTTTACCAGCTAAATCGATTTTAAGATCCTTTAATTTTTTTCCTGTTCCTCTTTGTGTTACTCCATTTAGAATTGAAGTCATTTGATATGCAGTTTCTGATGAAAAAATTTTACTGTAGTTATTTCTAATTATAGGTTTGCTGCTTCCTGAATAAGATATGGTATCACAATTTTCACAATATCTTTTTTCATCTTTAAAAATTGTTTTACCTTCACTATCTTGAATTCTATCTACTAAAATCGGATTAACCAAATAACCTGAGTTAACAAATGAACAATAAGCAGAAGTAATTTTAAGCAAAGTTGTCTCTGCAGAACCCAAAGATATGGACATTAGCTCTTTAGGATCATCATAAATATTAAGTTTTTTTGAAAATTCTATTATTTTTCCAATACCTAATTCTTGAGCTATTCTTACTGTCATTAAATTTCTGGATTTTTCTACTCCAGTTCTAAGAGTGGAAGGCCCATAAAATTTTTTTCCATAGTTCTCTGGTTTCCATAATTTTAAATCATTTCCTTGTTCCAAAACAATTGGAGCATCTAATATCAAAGTTGTAGGGGAAAAATTATTTTCGAGTGCTAGTGCATAAATGAATGGTTTAAACGCAGAGCCTGGTTGTCTTGATGCTTGAGTTGCTCTATTAAATTCACTTTTTTTAAAACTAAAACCTCCTGAAAGTGCTAAAACTCTTCCCGTATAAGGATCCATAACTACAACCGCACCATTGACTTTAGGTAGTTGTTTAAGTTCATAAATACTGTTTACTTTTTTTTTAACATATACTAAATCGCCAACTTTTAAAAATTCATCAAAATTTTTCCTTGTCCAGCTAACATTATTAAAATTAATAATACCTTTTTCCCCTGATAGCGTTTCTATATCAACACTAAATTTTTTTATTTTTTTAATTTTTGCTATATTCCAACTTATTGATTTTTCTAGTTCAAAATTTTTTAATTTTTTTTCCCATTCAGGATCGCTTTTTATATTTAATAAAGGGCCTCTCCAACCTTTGCGCTTATCAAATTTTTCGAGACCATTTCTTAAAGCTTCAGTTGCAATTTTTTGGATTTTAAGATCTATTGGAGTTTTTATTATTAATCCTTTATTATATACCTTATCGAACCCATATTTATCTATAACTTGTTTTCTTACATCCTGCACATAATATTTTGCATCTTCAATAAATATTTTTTTTCTTTTTTTTAAATTAATTTTTTGTTTAACTATTTGTTTATATTCATTTTCATCAATATATTTATTTTCTAGTAAATTTTTAATAACTAAATTTCGTCTAAGTTCTGCTAATTTTAAATTTTTATAAGGATTATATTTACTTGGAGCTTTAGGTAATGCTGCTAACAAGGAGGCTTCAGAGTAATTTAATTCGTTAATAGATTTATCGAAATATCTTAAACTAGCTGAAGCAATTCCATAACTGCCCTCTCCTAAATATATTTGATTTAAATATAGCTCTAAAATTCTTTCTTTAGAAAGTGCTCTTTCAATTCTAAAAGCTAAAATAGCTTCTTTTATTTTTCGATCTAAGCTTACTTCATTATTTAACAAAAAGTTTTTTGCAACTTGCTGAGTTATAGTTGATGCCCCCTCTAATCTTTTATTATTCAAAATATTATATATATTGTTTTTAAAAGCTCTAATTACTCCTTTTGCATCAACTCCAGGATGCTTAAAAAAATTTTTATCCTCAGCGGATAAAAATGCATTAATTAATAATTTTGGTACTGCTTCATATGGAACAAATATTCTTTTTTCAGTTGAAAAATCACTTATCAATAATCCATCACCTGAATAAACTTTGCTAGATACTGGAGGTTTGTAATTTTTTAAATATTTAAAGTCTGGAAGATTGTTGGAGTATGTCCACAAAATCGAAATAATTAAAGATATTATTAAAAAACAAAATATTAATGAATAAATAAAAATTCTTTTAAAAAATAAGCTCATTTTAGTTTATTTATCTAATGAATTTGTTATTGTTGTGGCACCGAATTATTAAATAAAATAAAATGAAAAGAAATCTAAATTTATGGCAAAAAATTTATATATTGATGCTTCCCATCCGAACGAAACAAGAGTCGTACTTAAAGATGATAAATATATTGATGATTACGAATATGAAAATGTTAACAGTATATTAATAAAAAATAATATTTATCTAGGAAAAGTAAGCCGAATAGAACCATCTTTGCAGGCTGCCTTTGTTGATTTTGGAAGAGAAAGGCACGGTTTTCTATCTTTCAACGATATACAATCAGACTATTATCAAATTCCACAAAGTGATCTAGAGAAAATTAAAAAAGAAGAGGAAAAAGTCAGGGAAGAACTATCCAAAGAAAGTGAAAAAATAGAAGAAAAAATTTTAGAAGATCAAGAAAATCTAAATATTAACGATCCTGTAGACAAAATTGACGAGATCAATTCTGACAAAATTAAAAATAAAAGATTTCCAACTAGAAGGTATAAGATTCAGGAGGTCATCAAACCAAATCAGGTTATACTAGTTCAAGTTTTAAAAGATGAAAGAGGTTTAAAAGGAGCCGCATTAAGTACTTTTATATCAATTGCAGGGAAATATATTGTTTTAATGCCAAATACTCCAAAAGGTGGAGGTATATCAAGAAAAATATTTAATCCTGGAGATAGAAAAAAAATTAGAAACATTTTGAACGAAATAATAATACCTAAAGAAATGGGAATAATTGTTAGAACAGCTGGATCAAATAAAACTAAAAATGAAATTGATACTGACTTAAAAAATCTTATCTCAATTTGGGAAAATATAAAACAAAAAGCAATTAATTCCATCGCTCCATCAATAATTCATCAAGAAAGCGATATTATAAAAAGAAGTATTAGAGACATGTTTAATGAAAATACGCAGAATATATTTGTAGAAGGAAATGAAGGTTATCAAAAAACAAAAAACTATATGAAACTAATGATGCCTAAACATGTTAAAAAAGTGAAAAAATATAGAGATAAGATTCCTCTTTTTTTTAAAGAAAATATAGAAAAAAAATTATTTGAGATTTTTGATACTGAGGTAAAATTGAATTCTGGTGGCTATATAGTTATCAATCAAACTGAAGCACTTGTTTCAATCGATATAAATTCAGGAAAATCTATAAGACAAAAAAATGTTGAAAATACAGCTTTAGACACAAATCTAGAAGCAGCAGAAGAAATCTCAAGACAAATTAAAATTAGAGATCTGTCTGGTTTAATTATCATAGATTTTATAGATATGTTAAATTACGGTAATAGAAAACAGGTAGAAAGAAGACTTAAAGAAAAATGCAGAAATGACAGGGCTAGAATTCAAATTGGTAGAATAAGCAATTTTGGCTTGCTTGAAATGTCTAGACAAAGATTAAGAGAGAGCAATGTAAAGTGGTCTATTAGATTAACAAGCGATTCTATGGCTTTAAAAATTCTTAAAACTTTAGAAATTAAATCTATTGAAAATAATGCTAAGATTGTCGATCTAACATCTAGTGTAAAAATATGTAATTATATTTATGAAAATTTTTCTGAGAGTATTGAGTATTTTCAAAAAAAAAATAAAATTAAAATTAATATTAGCTCAAACTTAGAATATAATAATCAAGAGTATTTGCTAGAATTTAAATCCAAAACAAAAAAAATTTTAAACAAGATTGAAAATGTTGAAAAATTAATAAAAAAAACTGAAGATAAACATATTGCTAGTAAAATAAAAACTCAAAAAAAAAAAAAATTTAAGAAAGCTAAATTCATAAAAAGAAAAAGAGTTTCTCAAAAAACTATATAAGTCCATCAGATGGAGATGAAGGTTCGCCAAGAATATTAGGTACTATTCGACCAGATAAAAATGATTTTCTTCCTGATATAACTGCGTGTTTCATTGCTTCTGCCATAGTTATAGGATTTTTAGCTTTTGCAATTGCAGTGTTTACTAAAACTCCATCACATCCGAGTTCCATTGCTAAAGTTGCGTCAGAAGATTTCCCAATTCCAGCGTCAATTATCAACGGAAGTTTAGTTTGATTTCTTATTATTTTAATATTAACTTTATTTAATATTCCAAGACCTGATCCAATAGGAGCTGCTAAGGGCATTATGGCTGCTGCTCCTGCATTTTCTAACCTCTTTGCCATCAATGGATCATCATTACAATAAACCATCACTTTAAATCCTTCTTTTGTTAATAATTCTGTTGATCTTAATGTTTCAATCATTTCTGGAAAAAGGTTTTTTTTATCTCCTAATACTTCTAATTTTACTAATTTCCACCCACCTATTTCTCTTGCTAATCTTAATGTCCTTATTGCATCTTCAGCTTTAAAGCATCCAGCAGTATTTGGTAAGTAAGTTATTTTTTTTGGATCTATATAATCCATAAGTCTTGCTTTATTTTTATCAGATATGTTCACTCTTCTTACTGCAACTGTAACTATATTTGCTCCAGAGGCTTTTATGGCACTAGCACATTCTCTAAAGTTTTTGTATTTACCAGTTCCAACAATTAGACGTGATTTAAAGTTTTTATTTGCAATCTTAAATTTTTTATCAATCATTAACCTCCACCAATAAAATGAACTATTTCTATTTTATCACCTTTCTGTAAATAAATTTTTGAAATTCTTTTTTTATCTATAATTTTTTTATTTAATTCTATAGCTATTTTATTAAGTGGTATTTTTAGTTTAGTGATCAAACTCTTAAGTGAAAATTTAGAAATAACTTGTATTTGTTTACCATTTACCATTATTTTTATTTTATTTTTAACTTTCATATATTATAAAGATTTAGTGAGTAAAATTTTAATTATCAATGGTCCTAATCTTAATCTAATAGGTGAAAGAGAACAATCACAATATGGTAGCAAAGATTACAAATACTTAGAGGGAATTTGTAAGAAAAAATCAACAGAGTTAGATTTAAACTTAAAAATGAAACAATCAAATGTTGAGGGAGAAATTGTTGATATTATACAAAATGCTAGAAAAGAATTTGATGGAATAATAATTAATGCAGGTGGATATAGTCACACATCAGTTGCTATAAGAGATGCATTGGATGTATTTAAAGGTAAAATAATCGAACTTCATATATCAAATATATATAAAAGAGAGGAATTTCGTCATAAATCTTTGATTAGTGGTGTCGTGACAGGAATAATTTGTGGATTAGGAACAAATGGATATATTTTAGCCATAAATTCTATGCATGAGATGTTAAATGAAAATAAATAAAAATATAATCAAAGAATTAACTGAATATTTAAATGAATTTAACCTTACTGAAATAGAATATACTGAAAAAGATATAAAAGTTAAAGTATCGAAATCGATTAGATCAAATATAGCGACAGTTAAAGAATCCAAATCTGAAATAAAATCAGAGAATGTCAAATTAGAAAAAATAATCGGAACTGAGGTTCCATCTCCTATAATTGGAACAGCATACTTAGCTCCAGAACCAGGTGGAAAAAAGTTTGTTGAAGTTGGAAAAAAAATTAATAAAGGAGACACGTTAATGATTGTTGAGGCAATGAAAACAATGAACCATGTTCCTTCTCCAGTAGCTGGAATTGTAAAAAAGATTTGTGTCGAAGATGGTCAGCCAGTTGAATATGGACATACCATTGTGATAATTGAGTAGAAATGTTCAAAAAAATTCTTGTTGCAAATAGAGGTGAAATAGCTGTTAGGGTTATAAGAGCTTGCAAGGAATGGGGTATACAAACTGTTGCTATTCATTCTGACGTTGATAGAAATAGTATGCATGTTCGATTAGCTGATGAAAGTATATGCGTAGGCCCACATCAAGCAGTTAACAGCTATTTAAATATTCCGGCCATTATGTCAGCAATCGAATTGACAAATTCTGAAGCTGTTCATCCTGGATATGGTTTTTTGTCTGAAAACTATGAGTTTGCAAAAATTCTTGAACAGAACAAAATTAAATTTATTGGTCCATCATCTTCATTGATTAAAATGATGGGTGATAAAATTGAAGCAAAAAAAATTGCAAAAAAACACGGTCTTCCAATAATTGAGGGATCTGATGGTGGTGTATCTGACTTTAAAGAAGCAAAAAAAATATGCAAAGAAATTGGTTATCCAGTTTTGATAAAAGCTGCTGGTGGTGGTGGTGGAAAAGGAATGAAAGTTGTATCAAAAGAAGATGAATTTGAAAATTTATTTTTAACAGCAAAAACTGAAGCAAAAAAATTTTTTGGTAATGACGAAGTATATATCGAGAAATTTTTTCAAAATCCAAGACATATTGAAGTTCAAGTATTATCTGGAAAAAATAGGACCGTTCATTTGCATGAGAGAGATTGCTCAATTCAGCGACGACATCAAAAATTAATTGAAGAAACACCAAGTCCTTTACTAAATGATCAAATAAGAAAAGACCTTTTTGATAAAACGGTAAAAATGGTGAGCCAAATTGGATATGAAGGCGCTGGAACAGTAGAATTTATTTTTGAAGATGGAAAGTTCTATTTTTTAGAAATGAATACGAGAATACAAGTAGAACATCCAGTAACTGAAGTTGTTACAGGGATAGATTTAATCAAAGAACAAATCTGGATTGCATTTGATGGCAATACTGCTTTAAAACAAGAAGACATTAAACCAAGGGGTCATGCAATTGAGTGCAGAATAAATGCAGAGGATGTAAGCAAAAATTTCCAGCCATCTCCAGGTAAAATTACTATGTGTCATCAGCCATCTGGTTTTAGAACGAGAGTAGATGGAGCTATATTTCAAGGTTATAATGTAACTCCGTATTACGATAGTATGATTTGTAAAGTAATATGCCACGGGAGGAACAGAACAGAAGCAATACAAAGAATGCAAAGATCTCTTGATGAATTTGTTATTGAAGGCATTAAAACAACAATAGACTTACACAAAATACTTTTAAATCACGAAAAATTTTTAAATTCAGACTTTAATGTTAGTTGGCTTGATAAAGAAAAGTTACTTTAGGAGTAACATTTTTTTAACCATATATCATATACAGGATGATCAAAAGGTCTAATCGATGGGCTTGATGCAAATGTCCAATCATTAAATACAAACACCTTATCATTGTTTTTATTGTTTAGATCAATTACTTGTATAAATGCGGTAACTTCTGGATCATCATCAAATTTTGAGTTTCTGCATTTTAATATAGTTATAGATAAATTTTGAAATATTATCTCTTTACCTACATCAAAAATAATCCTGGTGCTCTTAGAGCTAACTTTATCTAAAACATATAGTTCAGCATATTTTTCATCTATATTATTAGTGTCACTAAAAACTTGTAAATTGAAAGTTAAGTTAAATATAATTGAATAAATTAATAGGACTATATATCTACTTCCAAGAAGTATATTTTTTCTTTGAAACATCTGTACTTTTATTTGGATGATAAGATTTCTCTGTACCAGTATTATTTGGTTTATGATCCTTTTGCCATTGGTATTTTTTTAAGTTGTGACTATTTTCTATTTTATTTGATGTATGATGCATCCAAGAATACCATTCACTTGGTATTTTTGAGGCTTCAACCTCACCATTATAAATTACCCATCTTTTTCCAGATTTGCTCTCATAGTATTTATTTCCTGATTTATCTTTCCCAATTAATTTCCCAAAAAATAATGTATTTAATCTTGTTCCTATTGTTTGGCTATTCCACCACGTAAAAATTTCTTTTATCATTTTCAATTTTTAATTGTAAAATTTAAATTAGACTAAAATAAAAAAATGTATATACATGAAAATAACAAGATTCAATTTACAAATAAAATAAATGGCAAAATATTTAGTAGAGACATATTACACGTGCAGTTTTAAAGTTTCACATTATTTAGATGACATAAATGAGGAGAGCCTAAGTAATCTTGAAAATAAAGATGATGGGAAATTTGAGATCATCGATGTTAAATTAGATAATAGAAAGACAAAAAACCTTAAAGAGAATGGGGGCTCAAAAGCTGAAATGATCTCTCAACCAATTATTAGTAAGGATAACAAAAACGCCCAAAAAAGCAAAAAAATAGATGATAATTTTAAGAAAAATATATCTGAGAAGATTGGCAAGAGATTTAGTATGCCTGATAGAAGAAAAGGCTATATACAAAAAGCTTCAATCGGTAATCATAAAGTTTATCTTCATACTGGCGAATATGAAGATGGTAAAATAGGAGAAATTTTTATTGATACTAGTAAGGAAGGTGAGCTTGTAAAAGCTCTCATGAATAATTTTGCAATAGCAATATCTTTAGGTCTTCAGTATGGTGTTCCGCTGGATGAGTTTGTTAATGCGTATTTAGACACAAAATTTGAGCCTTCAGGAAAAGTTTATGGAAATGACAGGATAATGTCTGCAAGTTCAATACTAGACTATATTTTTAGAGAGCTCGCAATTTCATATTTAAATAGAGAGGATTTGGCACATACACCTTCAATAACTGGTAATTCAGATAAAATTGAAGGCCAAGAAAATAGCGAAGATCAAAATCAATTAATTAAATTAGTTAAAGATATAACAAGCAAAGGTTTTGTCAGAAACGATTATAAAAAGAAACTAGTAGATTTGTCAGACATAAGAATAAATCTAAAAGGAAAAAAGTAATTAATTTTTCCTTTTTGAAATATTTAATTCTTTTAATTGATTATCATCAACTTCAGACGGTGCGTTCATCATTAGATCTTGTGCATTTTGGTTCATTGGAAACATTGTAACTTCTCTAATATTTTTTTCATCTGCTAACAACATAACAATTCTATCTATACCAGGAGCAATACCACCATGTGGAGGTGCTCCGTAACTTAAAGCATTAATCATTCCACTAAATTTGTCATTTACAGTTTCTTTTGAGTACCCTGCTATTTCGAAAAGTTTGTACATCAAATTAGGTTTATGATTTCTAATTGCCCCTGATGATAATTCAATTCCATTACAAACAATATCATATTGAAATGCTTTCAATTTTAATGGCTCTGATAGATCTAAATTATTAGTATCACCTTGCGGCATCGAAAAAGGATTATGACTAAATTCAATTTTTTTTGTATTTTCATCAAATTCGAACATTGGATAATCTACTACCCAACAAAATGAAAAAACGTTATCATCAATTAAATTTAGTTCGTTCGCTATTTTATTTCTAGCTTTATATAATAATTTTTCTACTTCAGATTTTTTTCCACAAGACATGAAAATAGTATCACCAATTGAAGCATTCATTAATTTCATAATCTCTTTTAATGATTTTTCAGAAAAGAATTTCCCCACAGGTCCTTTTGCTATTAAATTTTCTGACTTTTCAATAGAGAAATACGCTAGACCTGATGATCCTTCTTCCTTTGCCCACTTATCAATTCCATCAAAAAAACTCCTTGATTTTTCTGAAGTATTTTTTGTTACTATACCTCTTACTATTGATCCATGACTAACTAATTTTTTAAATATGTCGAAGTTAACATCATCTCTTTTGAAAATTTCAGTTAAATCAGATATTTCTAGGGGATTTCTTAAATCAGGTTTATCAGAACCATATTTCAACATCGCTTCATCAAAAGGTATTCTTGGAAATTTTTCATGAAGCAATTTTTTTGAAGAAAATTTTTTAAATAAATTTACAAATAACTCTTCTACAATTTTAAAAACATCTTCTTGCTCAACAAAAGACATTTCTAAGTCTAATTGATAAAATTCTCCAGGGCTTCTATCTGCTCTTGCATCTTCATCTCTAAAACATGGAGCAATTTGGAAATATTTGTCAAAACCTGAAACCATTATTAATTGTTTAAATTGTTGAGGAGCTTGAGGTAAAGCATAAAATTTTCCAGGATTTAATCTGCTTGGCACAAGAAAGTCTCTTGCACCTTCGGGACTAGATGAAGTCAAAATTGGTGTTTGATATTCTAAAAATCCATACTTTTGCATTTCTGTTCTTATAAATGAGATAATCTTTGATCGAAGAATAATATTATTGTGAATTTTTTTTCTCCTTAAATCTAAAAATCTGTACTTAAGTCTTATTTCCTCAGAATATTCTTGATCGGAAAAAACAGGTAAAGGTAATTCTTTGGTATGTCCTAGTATTTCAAAATTTTCAATTCTTACTTCAACTTCTCCTGTTTCAAGACTTTCATTCACAGTCTCTTTTTCTCTTTCTATTACTATTCCCTCAATTTTAAGTACTGTTTCTAATGGAATTTTTTCAATTTCTTTAAAAATACTTTTGCTTTTATCAACTACACATTGTGTAAGACCATAGTGATCTCTTAAGTCAATAAATAGTAAATTTCCATGATCTCTTTTTTTATTTACCCAGCCTGATAACTTAACTTTTTGATTTTTATTTCTCAAATTAAGTTCGTTGCAACAATGTGTTCTATAGATGGTCAATTTACAATATCTCTTTTATAGTTTTAAAATTAATCGGTTTCTTTTTTTTTAAACTTAATTCGTCGATTTTATATATAAAATCATGAATTTTACTATATGATCTATTTATCCTATTTAAGATAAAATTAATAATTTTTTTATCAATGGTAATTTGCCTATCAGAAAAACTCTTCATAATAATAGCAAAAATTAGTTCATCATCTGGTGCTTGAATTTCAACAGATAGACAATTCTTAACTCTTGACTCTGTGTCTTTTAATTTAAATTTAAAATCACTTATTGGAATTCTGGAAAATATTATCAAAAACTTATTATCCTGTTCAACTAAATTAAAAATAGTATAAAGAAGTTCTTCCTCTACTTCGTTGTAAAATCCATCAATAATAATTGTTTCATAAAGTTTAAATTGTTTTAGTATATTATTGTTTATTTTGTCTGAATTAATAAAGAAGCCATTAGCTTTTTTTTTAAATATATTTGCTAGATGAGTTTTGCCTGAATATTTTTCTCCATAAATATTTACTATTTTTTTTGTCCATCTGGGCCATTTTTTTATAATTTTATAAGCATATTTATTGCTTTCTGAAACAAAATAATCTTCTGTATTAAAATTTTTTTTTGATTTGAATTCAAATATTAACTGATTATTGATATTCATTTAATTATCCAAAAATTATCTTTTGATTGTATATTAAAATTTTTTGATTTTAAAAGTTTAAAAAATTTTTCCGGTAAATTATTGTAAATAATTCTATAAGTGATTAAATCACTGTTAATTTGATTAACACTATAACTGTCAATTAAATCTAAATCATCTAATAATTCTTCAAATTTTATTGATAAAGAATAATTTTCTGAATTTATTTTTATTTTAATTGGTGTTGTTATTGATGTATTAATTTGATTAGTCGATTTCCAGGTATCTTCATAGACATTTTTTAATTCTTCGATAATACCAAATAAATTGCTATCTAAATTTTCCTTATCAATTAAATACGATTTGTTTAAAAGAAAGATTTGATCATCAAAATAAACTTTAGAATACATTCTGATAGAGTGATAATAATCATAAATAATTAAAGTAATTATTTTTTTGAAATCATATTTTGATAAAATTTCTTTAAAATCATAATTTTCAATATTTTGTAGATTTTTTTGTAAAATAGAAAAATCTTCAATATCCTGATTTGGCAAATTATAATTAATTAAGTGATAATTTTGTTTATGGTCATTCCACTTATTATAAAATGGATTTTGATTATAATATAATAGTTCATTTTTTGTTACATTGATTAATATTGGTATAAATAATACATCTGTTTTTTCGGGTACAGATGGTGTAATTTCTAAACTATTTAAAAAATTAATTATTTTTTTTTTATTAAACTCAACTTCAAAATTACAAATATATTTTTTATCCACAAATTGTTCGTCTTTTATAGAGAAATTTTCAATCATAGTTTTTATTTGTTCTAAATCGATTTCATTAATTTTTTTTTGGTCTTTTGTAGTTACTATTTTAAAAAATAGTTTCTCAAAAGATTGTTTAAACCCTTTGTCAAAAACTTCCTGTTTGTGAAAATTTAAATTATAATCCTTTTGGACTATTACATTTTTTATAATATAATTTTTTGCATAAACTTTATTTGTGGAAAACTCTAATAAATTTAGCAATTTGACTAAAAAAATAATGCATAGATAATATTTTATATTAAAGTTTATATATCTGTAAATCATGCAAACAAAAAAAAATACGTATTTAAAAAGTGGTGTGAGTATTAACAAAGCTGAAAAATTTGTAAATTTCATATCTCAAATTTCAAAAAAAACAAAAAAAAGTGGTGATTTTAAGAATATTGGTGGTTTTGGAGCTATTTCAAAAATTCCAAGTAATCTAAAAAAACCCTTACTAGTAACAAGCACAGATGGGGTTGGTACAAAGATTGAGATTGCCAATGAGATCAATAACTTTGATAACATTGGTATTGATTTAGTTGCGATGTGTGTAAATGATTTAATTGTTTCTGGAGCAAAGCCATATTTATTTTTAGATTACATATCAGTAGACAAGATAAATTTAAATAAATTAAAAAGAATCATGAGAAGTATTATTAAAGGTTGTGAAATTGCAGATTGCAAACTTGTTGGGGGTGAAACTGCTGAAATGCCAGGTACATACGGAAAAAATAAATTTGATTTAGCTGGTTTTTCACTTGGATTAGTAGAAAAAGAAAAAATTTTAAAAAATAAGATTAGAAATAATGATTTAATTTTAGGTATACCATCAAGTGGATTACACTCAAATGGATTTTCGTTGGTAAGATATATATTAAAAAAAAAAAATATTAAGCTTAATAATAATAATTTTTTAAAAAAAGAATTAATTAAACCAACAAAAATATATGTAAAATATGTTTTAAAATTAATTGATAAAAAATATATCAATGCATGTGCAAATATAACTGGGGGTGGATTAGAAGATAATATTAAAAGAGTAATTCCTAGTAAATTGTGCGCAGAAATCAATTTAAGTAAAATAAAGACATTAAAAATTTTTAAATGGCTTAAAGAAAAAGGTATCAGTGAAGAGGAAATGTTAAAAACTTTTAATTGTGGTGTTGGTTTTTGCCTAATCACAAAGTCTAAAAATTATAATAAAATTTTAGAATTTTTTCCAAAAGAATACAAACCTTATGTAATTGGTAAAATAACTAAAAGTAATAAAAAAGTTAAATTGAGTGGAAAAATTAATTGGTAGAAAAAAAATAGCTGTCTTTATAAGTGGAAGAGGAAGTAATTTAAAATCTCTAATAAATTACTCAAAAACAAAAAAATCACTAATTGAAATTGTCTTAGTTATATCAAATAATGAATTGGCCAAAGGTCTTAATTTAGCATCTAAATATAAAATTAATAACTTAACTATTAGCGCAAAAAATAAAAAGAAATTTGAGTTTAGTGCCTTAAGAATTTTAAAAAAAAATAAAGTTGATATTTTATGCCTAGCAGGGTTTATGAGAATACTTTCGCCAACATTTATTAAAAAATTCTCAAAACCAATTTTAAATATTCATCCATCTCTTTTACCAAAATATAAGGGATTAAATACACACTATAAAGCTATAAAAAATAAAGATAAGTTTTCAGGTGCATCAGTTCACATAGTGAATGAGAAATTAGATTCAGGAAAAGTTATTTTGCAAAAAAAAATTAAAATTATAAAAAAAGATACTCCTAAATCTTTAGAAAAAAAAATTCTAAAAATTGAACATCAAATTTACAAGAAAGCAATTATCAAATTTTTGACTAGTTTTTAAAAAAGAAATCTATCTCAATTTTAGCATTCTCAATACTATCAGAACCATGAACTGAATTTTTATCAATTGAAATTCCATATTTTTTTCTTAAAGTACCCTCTTCAGCATCATTGGGATTTGTAGCTCCCATTAACTTTCTATTCTCCAATACTGCATTCTCTTTTTGAAGTATCATTACACAAATAGGGCCTGATGATAAATATGTGCACAAATCGTTATAAAATGGTTTAGTTTCATGAACTTTATAAAATTTTTCAGCTTCTTCTTTTGATATATGTATTTTTTTTTCATTAATTATTTCAAAATTTTTATCAATGAATTCATTTTTTATTTTGTCCTGAAGATTTCTTTCAACCGCATCCGGTTTAATTATTGACAATGTTTGCTCAATATTACTCATAATTCTCCTCAATAAACTTATTTAATAACCTTACCCCATAACCTGTAGCACCACCCGAATTAAGTGCTCCTCCATATTTTGAAAAAGCCATACCCGCGATATCTAAGTGAGCCCATGGAGTTTTATTTATTATAAATCTCTGTAAAAATTGTGCTGCTGTTGTAGACCCAGCACCTCCAACATAATTAATATTTTGCATATCTGCATTTTTTGAGTTTATTAATTTATCAAAATTATCATTAAGAGGCATTCTCCATAATTTTTCTTCAACACTTTTTCCAGCATCGATTAATTGTTTTGATAATTTATCATTATTTGAAAAAAGACCTGCAAATTCTGAACCTAAAGACACGATTATTGCACCTGTCAAAGTAGCAAGATCCACGATTAATCGAGGTTTATATTTTTCTTCAGTAAAAGTTAATGCATCAGCTAAAACTAATCTACCCTCTGCATCAGTATTCAAAACTTCAATTGTTTTTCCACTATAAGACCTTACTATGTCTCCAGGTCTTTGCGCATTTCCACTCACCATATTCTCAACAAGTCCAACAACTCCTACGGCGTTTATTTTAGCTTTTCTTAGCGCAAGTGTTTTCATTAAACCGACTACAGCTGCTGAGCCAGCCATATCATACGTCATATCTTCCATAAATTTTGCTGGTTTTAATGAATAGCCGCCGGTATCAAAACATACTCCTTTGCCAACAAAGCTTAGCGGGCTTGTGTTATTTTTTGCACCTTTCCACTCAATAGTTACTAAATAAGAGCCTCTTACACTTCCCTGCCCCACTCCTAGTAATGCATTCATTCCCAATTTTTTTAATTTTTTTTGATCATAAACATTCACTTTTAACCCAAATTTTCTTAATTTAGTTATACGCTTAGCATATTCATCAGGATGCAAAATATTTCCAGGTTCAGATACTAAATCTCTAGTCAAAAATACACCTTGTAATAGTGCGTTTAGTTTATTTCTTAAAATATTCGTTTTTTTATTTTTATTTCCAACAACATTCAAATCAATATATGAATTTTTCTTTTTATTAGATTTATATAAATTAAAATTATAAGATTTAAGTTGAGCGCCATGTAAAAATTTTTCAATTTGCACATTGGTTAAAGAATTGCTTCTAATATCAACAAATGCACTTTCAATTTTATTATTATTTAAAAAAACATATAACTTCGATCCTAATTTTTCAAATTCCAACGATGTTTTAGACTTAAGGCAATTCACAAATATATATGTTTTATTATTTTGATTTTTTATAAGAAAATAGTTCTCAGCAAACAACTTACTCGAAAATACTTGCTTGCTTAAAGCTTTTAGGTTTTTTTGTTTAATATTTTTTTCTTTTAATAAAATTATCTCGTTATCCTCTAAAACTTTTGATATTTTATTTGTAAATTTTATATTTAATTTCATTTTTTTGAATATTATTAAATATGTTGTATATAAATTAATTATTATATTTCAATGGATAAATTGCTCTTTAGAAAGTTTTTTTACGATGTTTTGATATTTTTTTTAATATCTTCATTATGTATAACTGTCATAATTTGGATAGTACAAGCAGTTAATTATCTTGATATAGTATCAGAGGATGGACATGGTTTAAAAACATATTTTACATATACTTTTTTAAGCTTGCCAAAAATATTTTCTAGAACAATAATTTTTGTATTATTCATTTCAATTTTCTATACATTAAATAAATATGAGAGTACAAATGAAATACTTGTTTTTTGGAATAATGGAATTAAGAAAATTATATTTATAAACTTTATTTTAAAAATTTCAATTTTATTTATAATTATTCAACTTTTATTTAATCTTTATATTGTTCCCAAGTCACAAAATCTTGGAAGAGCCCAAATTAAAGAGTCAAAAATAGACTTCTTGCCAAAATTAATTTCAGAAAAAAAGTTTATTGATGTAGTTAAAAATTTAACAATTTTTATCGAGGAATATGAAAATAATGGAAAATTTAATAAAATTTATATGAAAGAATTAATTGATAATAATGTATCTAAAATAATATCAGCCAATTCTGGGAAAATAATAAAAGTGGGAAACAAATTTTTTTTGAGACTTATTGATGGTGGAATTACAAATATTGAAAATAATAATACTTACAATGTTAAATTTAAAATGACTGACTATGATCTATCTAAATTTTCAACAAAAACTGTGACAGTAAGAAAAATACAAGAGACTGATTCATCTATATTAATCAATTGCTTAAAAAAAAATTATGTATTTCAATCTAACATTCAATATGATGAATTCTGTAATGAAACATCAATTGAACAAATTGCACAAGAAATGTTTAAAAGGCTTGGTATGCCATTTTATATTTTGGTTATATCTATAATAGCAACAAGTATTATATTAAAACCAAAAAATATTATTTGGTCGAGATTTTATAAAACCTATTTATTTGTTCTTGGAGTAATAATTATTATAGTTTCACAAATTATTATTAATTTATATGGTAAAAGTTTTAGTTTAGATATTTATTTATCTACTTTGCCATTTTTAACTATTTTATCTTTTTATTTTTATATTTATTTAAAGACTAAATTTACTTTCAATATATGATTTTTTTAAAAACATATCATTCTTACCTAATAAGAGTTTTCTTAAATAATCTTTTAGTAATAAGTTTTGTATTTTTGTGCCTTAGTTTTTTTTTAAATATTTTTGAGGAAATAAAATTTTTTGATAACCTCGAAGTCTCTTTTTTTATACCAATAATACTAACTTTACTTAATGTACCAACTATTTTTTTTGAATTGATGCCTTTTATTTTTTTAATTTCTTCTATTTTTTCATTCATTTACATAATAGACAGAAATGAATTAAATATATTAAAAAATAATGGAATAGATAATTTAAAGATAGTCTTTATTTTGTCCTTAACCTCAATTTTTTTAGGGTTATTTGTTATTTCTATCTATTATACAATTTCTTCAAACTTAAAAAATACATACTTAAATTATAAAAATAAACACTCAAGTGAAAACGAGTATTTGGCTGTTGTTAATGAAAATGGGCTCTGGCTTAAAGAAGACTTTGGTGGATATGTAAATATAATAAATGCAAAAACTTTTAAAAACAACAGTTTAACAGATATAACAATTACTAAACTAGATACAAAATATAGTATTCTTGAAACTATAATTTCAGAAAAGGCATATATTAAGAATAAAAAATGGAAAATGGAAAATGTAAAAATCATTAATCCAAAAGTTAAAGAACAAAATTTTGAAAAATATGACTTTGGTTCAAACTTTAATGGAGAAATAATATCTAATTTATTTTCAAATCTAAATTCCTTAAATATCATTCAATTAAATAATCAAATGAAAAATTATGAAAATATTGGTTATTCAACAACAGATATAAAACTACATCTAAACAAAATTTATACACTTCCCATATATTTTGTTTTGATGACAATAATTGGTTGTCTGCTCATGTTGAGATTGAAGTTTTTAAACTCCAAATTCTTCATGCTAGTAATCGGTGTGTTTATTTCTGTCATAATTTATTATTTAAATTTTTTTTTGGGTTTATTTGGATTGAACGAGACATTACCAATTGAAATATCTGTGTGGTTACCACAACTATTGCTTGTATTAGTTATTTTTTTAGGATTAATTAGAATTAATGAAAAATAAAATATCTCTTTACATACTAATATTAACAATTTTTTTTTCTGTAGAGAGCTTTTCTAAAACTATAGAGTTTATTTCTGACAATATTAAAGTTCTTAAAAATGGGGATTTAATAAATTCTTTTAATGGAAAGGCTATTGATAAAAAACAGTCAATAGAAATAGAGTCAAAAATTTCTAGTTATGACAAAATATTGGAAATTCTAGAAGTGATAGATGAGGTGATATTTTATGATAATTCTAAAGATGTAACAATTAAAACTGATAAAGGAATTTATAATAGAAAAAAAAATATAATTTACACAAAAGGAAAGACTTTTATAAATGTTGAAAATAAAATTGAAATAGAAGGTACTAATTTTACTTATAATAGGGTGGATTCAAAAATTATGACAGATTCGTATTCTGTAATAAGAGACGATAAAGAAAATATTTATAATTTTGAGAATGGCTTTGTATATGAGGTTGATAAAAAAATAATAAGTGCAAAAAAAACTAATGTAATAGATAATTTAAATAATAAATATTTATTTGAGAAAGTAAAAATAGATTTAAATACTCAAGAAATAGTTGGTAAAGATATTTATATAGATTTTATAGACCAATTTTTTGGTAACAAAGAAAATGATCCAGCCTTAAAAGGAAGAAGTGTAGTATCAAATAATAAGCAGACTAAAATTCAAAAAAGTGTATTCAGTACATGTAGTCTAGTGAATAAAAAGTGTAGAGATTGGGAACTAGAAAGTGAAATATTTAATCACGATAAAGAAAAGCAAATTTTTGAATATACAAATTCTTGGCTAAAAGTATTTGATCGAAAATTTTTATATTTTCCATATTTCAATCACCCGGACCCATCTGTTAAAAGGAAATCTGGCTTTTTAATGCCTTCATGGACAAACTCTGAAAATTTAGGTAGATGGGTTCACATTCCCTATTTTAAAGTTATTTCTGAAGATAAAGATCTTACCTACAATCCTAGGATCTATTTAGAAGATAAATTTATATTTCAGACTGAATATAGACAAGCATATAAGAATGATGGATTTCTTATATCAGATTTCAGTCTTAATCATGATGGGGAGAATAGAA
This sequence comes from uncultured Pelagibacteraceae bacterium, assembly GCA_902601895.1. Lineage (GTDB taxonomy): Bacteria > Pseudomonadota > Alphaproteobacteria > Pelagibacterales > Pelagibacteraceae > Pelagibacter. The sequence continues at coordinate 19,301 of CACKOU010000001.1, forward strand.
GTGCGCATATTTTTGCCCAACTTAGTGGAAAGTACGATGAAAATACAAATTATGAAATTCAACTACAAGATGTTACAAACGATAACTATTTGAAACTTTATAATCTAAAGTTAACTTCTCCAATAATAGATGATCAAAGTTTGTTAACGTCAAAAATCGATTTAAATAGAGAAATACAGGATGATTATGATTTAAATATTTCAGCAATTGTTTACGAAAATTTATCCAAAGGCGATAGTGACAAATTTCAATATATCTTACCGAATTTCAATTATACAAAATATGTTCCAATCGGGGAAAACTATAATGGAAATTTTAAATTTATATCTAATGGTTATCAAAAAAACTTTGATACAAATAAATATGAATTAATTGTAAATAATGACTTTCTTTATGAGTCTAATAATTATATCTCAAATTTAGGACTAGCAAATAATTTTGATATTTTATTTAAAAATATAAATTCATACACAGAAAATTCAATAAGCTATGAGGAAAAAAATGATCATGACATTTTTGGTATTTTGAAATTTAAAACTGAATATCCTTTACGAAAGCAATTTGAAAGCTCAACAAATTTTTTAAAACCAATTATTTCTTTTAAATATAGCCCAAATAATACTCGAGACATTTCTACTAAAGATGTGAGACTAAATTATGAAAATATATTTTCACTAAATAGAATTGGTGACTCAAATATGGTTGAAGGAGGAAAATCTTTATCTTTTGGTTTAGAGTATGAAAAACAAAATCTTAATTTTGAAAAAATATTTGGAATAAATATAGCTAATGTAGTTAAAGATAAAAAAAATATTAATTTACCAAATAAAAGTAAATTGAGTGAAACAAGATCAGATATTGTAGGGGAAATTGAATTTAATTATTTTGATAACCTGGAATTGAAATATAATTTCTCATACGATAGAGATCTGGATCATTCAAACTATGACTCAATTTCAAGTAATTTTAAAGTAAACAATTTTATTGCAGATTTCGATTATTTGCTCGAACATAACGACTTAGATCAGAAAGAAGTTGGTAGTTTAGAAACAACCTATCTTCTTGATAATAGAAAAAGTTTTAAGTTTAAGACTAGACGAGACTTTGATGCTGATTTTACAGAATATTATAATTTAATTTATACTTATAAAACTGATTGTTTGGAAGCGAATTTAGAATATAACAAAAAATTTTACGAAAGTGGAAATATAGTTCCAGATAAAAGTTTATTTTTTACAATTAGGTTTATACCTTTTGCAGAAATCAGAGCAAAAGATACAAGGCTTCAAGACTACTAAATGTTATATTTAAAAATTATTTTAATTTTTTTTGTTTTTTTTTTTCAAAATTTAAAAGCATATAAAGTAGAAATCATAGCAAAAGTTAATGAAGAAATTATAACTAACATAGACCTAAAACAAGAAATTAATTATCTAAATTTTCTCAATCCTAAACTTCAAGAGATTAAAGATGAAAACAAAATAAACCAAATTGCAAAAAGTTCAATAATAAGAGAAAAAATTAAAAATAAGGAGCTTAAAGCATTAATGAATAATAAAGAAAATAATAAAATTAGTAAAGAAATAGAAGAGAATTTTATTAAAAGGAAAGGATTTGCTAACAAAGCTCAGTTTAAAGAAAAATTAAATTCTTTAAATCTTGACTACAACTTTGTTATTGAAAAATTAAAAATTGAAGCAATGTGGAACCAGCTGGTTTTTGATAAATATAGAAAACAAGTAAAAATTAATGAAGAATATTTAAAAGATAGGCTAGAGGCATTAATTGAAAATAGAGATAAGAAATATGAATATTATGTTTATGAAATATTATTTGATATTGAAAAAGTAGAGGAATTAGGAAAAAAATATGACGAAATTATTAATAGCATAAATATAAATAATTTTTCAAACACAGCAAATATTTATAGTATCTCAAATACGGCGAATTTCGGTGGCGAAATAGGATGGGTAAAAGAAACACAGTTTTCAAAAGAAATTTTAAATGAAATTAAATCTCTGAAAAACAAAGAACTTTCAAAACCTCTAAGAACTCCTGCGGGTTATTTAATTATAATGTACGATAAGAAAAAAAGTATTAAAGAATTCTTTGATAAAAAGAAAGAACTAGATTATTTAAAAAAGTTTGAAAATAATAGACAACTTAACCAGTTCTCTTTAATTTATTTTAAAAGACTTAAAAAAAATTCAGTTATTTATGAATATTAATAAAATATTAATTATTTTAGGAGAACCAAATAGTATTTTTTCTGAAATATTGGCTAAATTTTTGGTTTCAAATAAGTTTCGAATTATAAAAAAAAAAATTATATTAATTGGAAATATTGATTTATTTTATGATCAAACCAAAAAATTAGGATATCATCTAAATATAAATCAAATAAACTGTTTAAAAGAATCAAAATTAAAAAAAATTAATTTTATTAATATAAAATACAATTATAAAAAAACTTTTGAAAAGATAAGCAACAAATCAAACAATTATATTGAGAATTGTTTTAATAAAGCTATAGATTTATCAAAGTTAAATAATGACATTGCTTTAATTAATGGACCAATTTCTAAAAAACATTTTTTAAAAAAAAAATATTTAGGAATTACTGAATATTTAATAAAAAAAACAAATAGTAAATCTTATGCAATGCTAATTTATAATAAAAATTTATCCGTTTCACCAATAACTACTCATTTACCTTTAAGCAAAGTTCATAAAAATATTGGAAGAGATAAAATTATAAAAAAAATTCAATTAATAAACGAGTTTTATAAGTCAAAATTAAAAATAAGACCAAATGTGGCGATCTTAGGTCTTAATCCACATTGTGAAAGTATACAAAAAGTAAGTGAGGAAAAAAAAATTATTATACCTTCAATTAAATATCTTAAAAAAAATAGATATAAAATTGAAGGACCTTATTCAACAGATACATTTTTTATAGATAAAAACTTAAAAAAATTTGATGTTGTAATTGGAATGTATCATGATCAAGTTCTGACTCCTATCAAAACACTTTATAAATTTGATGCTATTAATATAACAATAGGACTTCCATTTATTAGAATAAGTCCGGATCATGGGCCCAATTATGAAATGATAGGAAAAAACATTTCAGATCCTTCTTCAATATTTAAAGCTATTGAGTTTATTAATAAACTTAAATGATTATTAAAGCTAAAAAAAGTTTAGGTCAAAACTTTTTGGTAGACAAAAATATAATTGAAAAAATTTCGAGCTCTTTAAATATAAATAGTCAACTCAACTTGATTGAGATTGGTCCAGGATATGGAAGTTTGACAAACTCTCTTATTAAAAAAAAACCTGCACAAATTTTAGTTATTGAAAAAGACTCCAATATGGCAGAATTTTTAAACAAAAAGTTTAATAACCAAATTAAAATTATAAATGATGATATTTTAAAAATACCCATTCAAAAATATATAAAGCCTAAAACAATCATATTTGGAAACTTGCCTTATAATATTTCCACTAAAATTTTGACTAATTTTATCAAATTTATAAATAAAGAAAATTTAATTAAATATTTTGTCTTCATGTTCCAAAAAGAAGTGGCTGATAGAATTATCGCTAAAGAAAATTCAAAAAATTATGGAAGATTATCAGTTCTTGTTGACTGGAAAATGAATGTGAAAAAGGTGTTTGATATAAATCCAGAATGTTTTAAACCAAAACCGAAAGTAAAAAGTTCGTTATTAATATTTGAGCCAAAAAAAAAATATTTTGAATTAAAAAAAGTAAAAACACTTGAACATATAACAAATATATTTTTTCATAGGAGAAGAAAAATTATTAAAAGTCCTATGAAAATTCTTTTTAAGAATTATCTCGATGTCTCTGAAGAATTGAATTTAGACCTTAATTTAAGGCCCCAAAATTTAGATACAGATACATATTTAAAAATTTGTTATTGCTATGAACAAATTTATTTAAATAATTTGTCTACGTGATTTTTTATTTTTTTTATATCGTAGGGATTAGATAATTTTTTTTTTAAATTTTGCTTAATAAATTTCATAATTTTTTTATAACATTTTTCTAGATCATCGTTAATCACAACAAAATCGTACTCTTTCCAATGAACTAGATCTTTTTTAAATTGCTTTAAACGTTCTTTTGCTAATTTTAATTTTTTTTCTCTTTTAATTAATCTTTTTAATAGTTCATTCTTAGATGGTGGTAATATAAATATTGTAAGTAATTTGAATCTAGATTTATTATTTTTAATTTGTCTAGTGCCTTGCCAATCAATATCAAAAACAATATTTTTTTTTTTACTGAGTTTCTTGGTAATAAGATCTTTTGATGAGCCGTAGTAATTTTTAAATACTTTCGCAAATTCTAAAAACTTCTTTTTTTTAATTAAATTTTTAAATTCTTTTTTTTTTACAAAATAGTAATCAACTCCATTTTTTTCTTTTACTCTAGGTTTTCTGGTAGTATGCGAAACAGAAACTGTAAAATTTTTGTTTTTGACAATTTTCTTGACTAAAGTGGTTTTGCCCGCGCCAGAAGGAGATGATAAAATTATCATTGATCCTTCCATTAAGTAGGACATCAAAACAAAAAATTAGTTTGCTTTATTTTCAATAAATTTTACAGCATCGCCAACGGTTAAAATTTTTTCCGCGTCGCTATCAGATATCTCTGAACCAAATTCTTCCTCAAATGCCATAACTAATTCAACTGTATCCAAACTATCAGCTCCTAAATCATCTATAAAGCTTGATTCATCTGTCACTTTTGCTTCATCTATTCCTAAATGATCTGCAACAATTTTTTTTACTTTACTCGAAATATCTTCAGACATAATTTCCTTATAATTATTTTTGTTAATAGATATTTATTCAATTTTGTCAACTAAAATACATGCCTCCATTAACATGTATAGTCTCGCCAGTTATATAATTTGATAAATCTGAACATAAAAAAAGTGCGGTATTGGCAACATCAGATGGATTACCAAATCTTGCTAGAGGAATCTTTGACATCATAATTTCTTTTTGTTTTTCATTTATTTTGTCAGTCATGTTTGAGGTTATAAATCCTGGGGAAATACAATTAACTTTTATATTTTTTTTTGCATATTCTAAAGCCAAACTTTTAGACATCCCTAAAACTGCTGCTTTTGAAGCACTATAGTTAGATTGTCCTAAATTACCTGTGTGGGCAACTATAGACGTAATATTAATTATTTTGCCCTCATTGGCTTTAATCATTTTTCTTATGACACATTTTGACAATAAAAATGTAGAGGTCAAATTAATATTTAAAACCTGGTCCCATTCATTTTTATTCATACGAATAGACAAATTATCTTTAGTGATTCCAGCGTTGTTAATTATTACATCAATTTTCTTATCTAAATCATCATAACAATCATCAATAAATTTTTCTATTTCTTGATGATTTGAAATATCAAATTTTTTTGTAATTACATTTGCAAATTTAGTTGTAATACTCTTTAATTTGTCTTCATTAGTTCCAGTTGCTATAACATTGGCACCTGAGTTAACCAACTTTTCTAGAATTGACATACCAATACCTCCAGTGGATCCGGTAAGTATTATATTTTTATTTTTAAGACTTATCATGTTTTAATATCTTTAAAGTCATCTAAACTATTTATCTGATTTATTTTTACATTTCTATCAATTCTTTTAACTAATCCAGATAATACTTTACCAGGACCAATTTCAATAAATCTATCAATTTTATTATTTATCATATTTATAATTATTTCTCGCCACTTAACAGGGCTTTCAATCTGTTTAATTAATGTATTTTTTAATTCTAAGATATCTAACGATGATTTTGCTGTCACATTTGAAAAGATCTCATTTCTTGGAGTGGTAAAATTTATTTTTTCTAATTCTTGCTTCATGATTTTAGTTGCATTTGCCATTAATTTGCAATGAAATGGTGCACTCACGGGTAAATTTATAAATTTTATTTTTAAATTTGATAATAATTCACAGAATTTATTTAGATCAGACTTAAGCCCGCTTATAACAGCTTGACCATTTGAGTTATCATTAGCTATATAACATTCAAAATTGTTAGAATTACTGTTGATCAAATCGTTTATAATATTTATTTCTGATCCAAGAACAGCAACCATGCCCCCCTTATTGTTAGGTACAGCACTTTGCATTGCCCTACCTCTAACTTTTAGAAGTTTTATAGTATCTTCAAAAGTTAAAGCACCTGAACAGGTTAAAGCAGAATACTCACCTAGAGAGTGCCCAGCGAAGAATTTAGCTTCATCAAAATTAAAATCTATCTCATTTTTCATGGCTGAAAAAATTGCATAACTTGTCAAAAATATTGCAGGTTGAGTATGCTCCGTTTGATCTAACAAATCTTTTGGACCTTCAAAGATTAATTTAGTTAATTTAAAATTAAGTATTTCGTCAGCTTGAGAGTAAATGGTTTTTATATAATCAAAATTGTCATAAAATTCTTTAGCCATTCCTATAGATTGTGAGCCCTGGCCTGGAAATAAAACAGAAATCATAAATAGTTAGTTTTAACGAATTTTTATATTGTATTTAAAAATATATAATAGTATATCCTGTTTTTTTAAAAAAATATGAACCTATATGAACATACAATAATTGCCAGACAGGATGTAAGTCCTTCTCAATTAAAACAAATAACTGAAAAATATTCTAAAATTGTTCAAAAGAATCAAGGCAATGTAGTTAAATTTGAGGAATGGGGATTAATGAATCTAAGCTATTTAATAAAAAAAAATAAAAAAGGAAATTATTTGCATTTTAAAATTGAGGCAAATGGCAAAATTATAGATGAATTGGAAAAGACAGAAAAAATAGACAAAAATTTACTAAGGTTCTTGACGGTTAAAGTTAAAAAGTTTGATCTAGAAACAGAATATTTTAATAAAAGTGACGATAAAGAGACACAAAGGAAAAAATGAAGAGAAAAAATTTAAAAAGAAAAAGTTCACAAAATAGCTTTCTTAAGTTAAGTGTTTTTCAAAACCAAAAACATAAATTTAAAAAAAAATGCCCTTTATCTGTAAAAGGAGCACCAGAAGTTGATTATAAAAATATTAAACTTTTAAAAAGATACGTTTCAGAAAATGGAAAAATATTGCCATCAAGAATAAGCTCCGTTAGTCAAAAAAAACAAAGAGAGCTATCCTTGTCCATTAAAAGAGCAAGAAATCTTGCATTAATATAAAATGAAAGTAATTTTATTAGAAAACATTAGAAAAGTAGGATCTATAGGTGAGATCATAGACGTTAAAAGAGGATACGCACGAAACTATCTTATATTAAAAAATAAAGCTTTATTTGCTTCGAAAGAAAACATTAAGCAAGTTGAAAAAATTAAGCAGGATTTGAATAAAAAAGATTTGGAAAAGAAGAAAGAAGCTCAAATAATAAGTGAGAAATTAAAAAATAGAGAATTTATTATACAAAAACTAAGTACTGAAAATAAAGAATTGTATGGGTCTGTTAAACCTACGGAAATATCAAAAATAATTATGGAAAATGAAAAATTTGAAATAAATCCATCGTTAATTCAACCTATTAAAGAAATTAAATCATTGGGAAGTTTCCGCGTAAAACTAAATCTGCATTCAGAAGTACAAACACAGATAAACATAAAAGTTATTGCACAAGAAGAAAACAAATAATTATACATTTTTTTCCCCAACAATTATTTTTGTTTATTTTTATTTCAATAAGAATATCTTCTGTATGTGTCAAATCAATTAAACGTAATAAAAAATAATCTTAAAGAATTACCTAACAATATCGAAGCTGAACAGTCTATTATTGGTTCAATTTTATTATCTAACGAAATTTTTGATGAAATTAATCTTATAATAAAAGGAAAATACTTTTACGACCCAATGCATCAAAAAATATTCGAGGCAATTGAAAAATTAATTTATGGTGGGATGTTGGCTAATCCAATAACTTTAAAAAATATCTTTGAGAAAGAAAAAGATGACATTAATATTCCAGAATACTTAGTAAAAATTACAAAATTTTCCACTTCAACTAGACAGGCTATAGAGTACTCAAAAATTATTTATGATTTGTACGTAAAAAGAGAATTAATAAAAATATCTGAAAACATGATAGACGCGGCAAAACTTAATGAAATTGAATTAAGTGGAAAAAATATAATTGAAGATTATGAGAAAAAACTGTTTGACCTCGCAGAGAAAGGTTCTTTCAGCTCATCATTAGTTAAATTTGATGATGCAATGAAACAAACTATTGAAATGGCGTCTAATGCTTTTAAAAATGAGGAAGGTATAGTTGGTGTACCTACAGGATTGACGGATTTAGATGATAGGCTCGGAGGATTACATAAGTCTGATCTAATTATAATTGCTGGAAGGCCTTCAATGGGAAAAACCGCATTAGCAACCAATATAGCATTTAATGCTGCTAAAAAGATTCAAGATAACGGTAAAAAATCTACAATAGCATTTTTTTCACTTGAAATGTCTTCAGAGCAACTATCAACCAGAATATTGGCAGAACAATCTAGAATAAAGCAAAATGATATAAGAAGAGGTAAAATATCCGAAGATCAATTCGATAAATTTATAGAAACATCCAAAGATATTTCTGAATTACCTTTATATATTGATGAAACGCCAGCAATTTCAATTGCTGCTTTGAGCAACAGAGCTAGAAGAATAAAACGACTATTTGGCTTAGATATGGTTGTTATCGATTATATTCAGCTAATGAGCGCATCAAACTATAGAGAAGGAAGAGTACAAGAAATTTCTGAAATAACTCAAGGTTTGAAAGCATTAGCTAAAGAATTATCGGTTCCAGTTGTGGCTCTTTCCCAACTTTCACGTGCTGTAGAACAAAGAGATTCGAAAAAACCACAATTGGCAGATTTAAGGGAATCAGGTTCAATAGAGCAGGATGCCGATGTGGTTATGTTTGTTTATAGAGAAGCTTATTACCTTGAAAAAGATGAACCAAGACCAGCTACAGTTGAGCATGCAGAATGGCAAGCAAAAATGAATGAAGTTGTTAATCTTGCGGAAATAATCATTGGCAAACAAAGACACGGCCCAACTGGTAATATAATGCTTGAGTTTGAGGCAATGTTTACCAAATTTAAAGATATTCAAAATAATTAATTTAAATTATAAAAGCTAATATCTAATGTTAGCTAATTTTTACCAAAATAATATTTTAAAAAAACCAATATCAGTTTTGCTTTTTTTAATAATGTGTCTTTGTTTTTTTGGTTATTTCTCAAAAAATTTTAAATTGGATGCGTCGTCAGAAACTTTGTTAATTGAGGGAGACCCAGACCTAAAATATTTAAATGAAATAAATGATAGATATGGAGCAAAAGAATTCTTAGTACTTACCTATACACCAAATGAAAGTATGATAAGTGAAAATTCTATAAATAGTTTATTAGAGCTAAAAAGTGAAATTGAAAAACTTAAGTGGGTTCATAGTGTAATTACTTTATTGGACATACCTCTACTAAATAGTTCAGATGAGCCCTTAATTGAAAGATTGCAAAATTATTCGACTTTAAAATCTCAAAACATTGATAGAGAGAGAGGTTTCAGCGAAATACTTAATAGTCCTGTTTTTAGAAATTTTGTTATAAGTGAAGATGGAAAAACATCTGGCATAATAGTTTACTTAAAATCAAAAGATAAAAATAAAAAATTTAAAAATAAAAAAGAAGAGGAATTATATAAAGATAAATTAAAAAAACAGAATCATCAAAATATAGTAGAGATTAGAAAAGTCATAAAAAATTTCAGCTCGACGAACAAAATTCATCTAGGTGGCATACCAATGATTGCTGATGATATGATGACATTTATAAAAAATGACATATTGGTATTTGGATTAGGTGTCTTTATCTTTATAGTTTGTACACTTTGGTATGTTTTTAGAAAATTAATTTGGATAATTGTCCCTATAAGCAGCTGTTTATTTTCAGTTATAATAATGACTGGTCTTTTAGGTTTTTTAGGTTGGAAAGTTACAGTCATATCATCAAATTTTATTGCATTAATGTTGATACTTACTATGGCAATGAATATTCATATGAGCACACGATACCTTCAGTTATCAAATCAATTTCCTAAATTTAATAAATTTAAAATTATATCTTTAACAACTAGTAAGATGTTTTGGCCCATTCTTTACACAGCTTTAACTACTATATTTGCTTTTTTATCCTTAGTTTTTAGTGAAATAAAACCAATAATAGATTTTGGACTTATGATGACTTTTGGTCTTATAATTTCTTTTATTATAACTTTTAGTTTGCTGCCTACTTTAATAACTTTAATAAATTCTAAAAGTGTTTTGTTAAAAAAGGAGAAAGGTTTATCTGTAACTAATATTTTTAGCAAAATTTCCGTCTCTCATCAAAATACTATATTTACAACAACTATAATAATAATAATTTTGAGTGTATTTGGAATTTCAAAACTTGAAGTAGAAAATAGTTTTATAAACTATTTTGACAAAAATACCGAAATATACAAAGGAATGAAACTTATTGATGAAAAGTTGGGTGGGACTACTCCTTTAGAAGTAATTTTAAAATTTCCTAAAGCAGATGAAGAAAAGTCAGAGGATGAGGAAGATGATTGGGGGGGCGAAGATGAAAATAGTGATAAATATTGGTTTACAAAAGATAAAATTGAGAGAATAAAGAAAGTTCACAACTACCTAGACTCTTTAAAGCCTATTGGAAAAGTTTTATCTTTTTCTTCAATTATAGATGTCGCTACTCAATTAAATAATGGTAAAGAACTTGGATCTTTAGAAATGGGAGTATTGTATACTAAAATTCCTGATAACATTAAAAAAGAGATTGTAGATCCATATATTTCAATAAAAGACTCAGAGGCTAGAATTAGTTTAAGAATTAAAGACTCTTTAGATGATTTAAGAAGAAATGATCTATTAAAACAAATAAATTTTGACTTAGAAAAAAATCTAGAATTAAAAAAAGATGAATTTAAATTAGGAGGTGTTCTAATTCTATTTAATAATCTCCTTCAAAGTCTATTTAAATCTCAAATTTTGACTCTTGGTTTTGTAATGTTGGGTATTTTTTTTATGTTCTTAATATTATTTAGAAATTTAAAATTATCTTTGATTGGTGTTGTTCCAAACTTTATTGCAGCATTTTTCATATTAGGTCTAATTGGTTTACTGAAAATTCCTCTCGATATGATGACTATAACTATAGCGGCTATTACTATTGGTATAGCGGTAGATAATAGTATCCACTACATTTACCGTTTCAAAGAAGAATTCTCAAGAATAAAAGATTACAATAAAACTTTAAAATTATGTCACTCTACTGTTGGAAAAGCAATTTTAAATACTTCGATAACTATAGTATTTGGTTTTTCTATACTGGTTATGTCTAACTTTATACCTACAATATATTTTGGAGTTTTTACTGGCATAGCAATGTTACTTGCAATGATTTCAGTGTTAACTTTGTTGCCTGCTTTGTTATTAAAAATAAAACCATTTAATTAATGTTTGAAAATATTCAAAGTATTTTTGATCAAATAGTTTTATTTGATTATATTTTTTTTATCTCAACAATTTTTTTTATAATTCAAGGATCAAGAAAAGGATTTATTTTAAGTTTATTGTCGGCATCAAAATGGGTGCTTGCTTATATTTTAACTATTTATTTTTTTCCAGAAATTAGACCTTACTTTAAAGGTTTGTTAGATAGTGAGCATGTTCTAGATATAACGATTGGCACTATATTATTTGTATTAATTATTTTCCTTATTCTTTTACTTAACAAAGCAATCAGTAAAGTAATAACTTACAGTGGTTTAGGATCAATTGATAAGATTTTTGGTTTTTTTTTTGGAATCGCTAAAAGTTATATTCTACTCGTTTGTCTATATACTTCCCTTGATGTTATCTACGACAGCAAAAAATGGCCATTAAATTTAAATAATTCGTTAACTTTTCCTTGGGTTGAAAAAGGTAGTATCTATCTTATAAAGATATTTCCAAATCAAAAACAATATGAAGACGCTAAAGAAAAAGTTCAAGATGTATAACCCTAAATTAAAAGAGGAATGCGCCGTATTTGGTATAAGTAATACACCAGAAGCATCGACTTTGACAGCTTTAGGACTTCATGCGCTACAACATAGAGGACAAGAAGGTTGTGGAATTGTATCATTTGATGGTGAAAAATATCACTCTGAAAAAAGATTTGGACTAGTTGGTGACAATTTTAATGATGAAAAAGTTTTAAAAAACTTACCAGGAAATTATGCAATAGGTCACAATAGATATTCTACAACTGGAGGAACTGCTTTAAGAAATGTGCAACCATTCTTTGCTGACACTAATTCAGGTGGAATTGGTGTAGCACATAACGGCAATCTAACTAATGCCATAACACTAAGAAATAAAATGGTTGAAGAAGGTTCAATTTTTTACACAACATCAGATACTGAAACGATAGTAAAACTCATAGCTAAATCGAAAAGATCAAAGACAATAGATAAAATTATTGATGCTCTATTTCAAATTCAAGGTGGATATGCATTAGTTATGATGACACAGAATACACTTATAGGTGTGAGAGATCCTTATGGAATTAGACCTTTGGTAATAGGAAAAATAAAAAATTCTTATGTTTTTGCCTCTGAAACATGTGCGTTTGATATTATAGGTGCAAAGTTTGTTAGAGAAGTTGAAAATGGTGAAATTGTCTATGTAGAAAATGATGAATTAAAAAGTATAAAGCCATTTCCTCAAAAAAAAGTGAGACCATGTGTATTTGAATATATTTATTTCTCAAGACCAGATAGTATTTTGAATGGCAAAACGGCCTATGAATATCGTAAAAGATTTGGAGCCGAATTAGCAAAAGAAGATAATATTGAAGCTGACTTAGTTGTGCCAGTGCCAGATTCTGGTAATGCAGCTGCATTAGGTTACGCTGAGGAAAAAAAAATAAATTTTGATTTAGGTTTAATAAGAAATCATTATGTTGGTCGAACTTTTATAGAACCATCACAGCAGATTAGAAGTTTAGGAGTTAAATTAAAATTAAATGCAAATGTTTCGGTTATAAAAAATAAAAAAATTATTTTGGTTGATGACTCTTTAGTTAGAGGAACCACTTCATCAAAGATTGTAAAAATGTTATATGACAATGGTGCTAAAGAGATACATGTCAGGATAGCAAGTCCAGAAATAAAATACCCAGATTTTTATGGAGTTGATACACCTACAAAGAAAGAATTATTAGCAGCAAATAAATCAGTAGATGAAATTAAAAAATTTATAAAAGCACAATCGCTTAAATTTTTAACTTTAGGTGGCTTATATAGAGGAATGGGTTTTGATAAGAGAAATGACACATATCCTCAGTTAACTGATCATCATTTTACTGGTGATTATCCAGTAAAAATTATTGACGAACTTGGAGAAGATAAAGTTACACAATTATCTTTATTAAGCACAGGATCGAGCAACTAATGAAAAAAGTAAATTTTACTGAAATGAAAAATGGTTCAAAAGAAGATTATGAATTATTAGAAAAGTATGAAAAAAATTTTGAACGCAAAACTGCAGATAGATTACTTAAATATCTTGCAAGTCAAACTACAACTCTTGAGGGTTATCAAATAACTAGATTAGAACATTCATTACAGGCAGCAACAAGAGCATATAAGAATGGTGAAAGTGAAGAGATGGTTGTGGCAACTTTACTTCATGACATAGGAGATGACTTGGCACCCATGAATCATTCTCAATATGCAGCCTCAATAATCAGACCATATGTTTCAGAAAAAACATATTGGATAATACTTCATCATGGACTTTTTCAAACTTATTACAGCGCTCATCATTTAGGTGGAGATAGAAATGCTAGAGATAAATTCAAAGATCATAAATATTATCAAGATACAGTTGATTTTTGTGAAAAATACGATCAATCTTCTTTTGATCCTAATTACAAATCTATGTCTTTAGAAGAGTTTGAACCAATGGTGAAAAAGATATTTGATAGAAAACCTTTTTATCATCACTAATTTTTAAAATAAAATATGACTAACAAACTTAAGGAAGAGAAAAGTCCGTATTTAAAGCAGCATAAAGACAATCCTGTAAATTGGTTTGCTTGGAATAAAGAAAGTTTAGAACAAGCAAAAAAAGAGAAGAAACCAATATTTCTAAGTGTTGGGTATGCAAGTTGTCATTGGTGCCATGTGATGGCACATGAGAGTTTTGAAGATGACCAAACAGCAAAAATAATGAATGAAAAATTTATAAACATAAAAGTTGATAGAGAAGAAAGACCTGATTTAGATTATGTTTTTCAAAGAAGTTTATCTATTCTTACAGGAACACAGGGAGGCTGGCCTTTATCGATGTTTCTTGATGAAAATGGAGTTCCTTTCACAGGTGGAACTTATTTTCCTCCAAAAGAAATGCATGGAAGACCAGATTTTCAAAAAGTTCTAAATAATGTATCTGATGTATATAACAAAAATAGACAAAAAATTCTTGATCAAGCCCCCCAAATGCAGGAAATATTTGGTAAGATCAATCAAAGATCAGCAGTTCTAAATCAGCCGTTAGAACCATTTTTAGAAAAAATTATTCAACACCTTGATAAAGATAATGGAAGCTTCAAAGGAGCTCCTAAATTTCCTCAATTTTATTTATTTGACGCAATGTTTTATTTTTATTTAAAAACAGGAAAAGAAGAATACTTTAAGCCAGTTGAGACTTTGCTTTATAATATTTCTTCAAAAGGAATGTATGATCATTTAGCTGGTGGTATTGCAAGATATACTGTCGATGAAAATTGGATCGTCCCCCACTTTGAAAAAATGCTTTATGATAATATTCAATATATCGGATTGTTAAACAAGTTCTTTCAAAAAACCAATAATCTTTATTATAAAAAAAAGTTAGAGCAAACTGTAAATTTTATTAATTCAGAATTTAAAAATGATTTTGATCTTTACGGGTCTGCATATGATGCTGATAGCGACAGTGTTGAGGGAAAATATTATGTTTGGAATTATGCAGAACTTAAGAGTGCTCTAGGTTCTAAATTTAATTCATTTGCAAAAAAATATATCATAAAAGAAGAGGGAAACTTTGAAGGTAATAACATTTTAATAGAAAATCATAATAAACTTTCCGATGAAGAGAATAAAGAAATCTCAATTATAGAAAAAACATTATTAGATCAAAGAAACAAACGTACTAAACCATTATTTGACGATAAATCTCAAACTGATCAAAATTGTTTTTTGTTAGAAACTCTCCTTTTTTCATCGTTAGTAACTGATAACGAAGAATTAAAACAAAATACTCTTACTAGTATAAATATATTGGAAAAATATTTATCAGACAAAATTTTCCATTGTTATCAAGACACAGAGATTGACGCTTTTTTGGAAGATTATGTATACTATGCTAGTCTTTTAATAACTATTTATGAATTAGATGGTGACGTTAAATACATCGAAAAAGCAAAAGATATATTAATAAAAACCTGGGAATTTTTCTTTGATAAAAAATCGGGATTAATGCAAAAAAATAAAATATTAGATAATGACCTTTTTGTTCAGCCAGTAGATCTAAATGATAATAATATACCTAATGGAAATAGCGTATATTTGAACTTATGTAATAAATTATACATAATAACTAGTGATAAAACATGGTTTGAAAAAATTGATATTTTAATGAAAAGTTTCCACCAAGTTTTAAACTCAAACTTTGCACAAATGTTTAGTTTTGTTAAATCACTGGATATTTGTAACGAAAGTATATCTTTTACAATTCATGGAAAGCATAATTTAGATCATAATATAAAAAAGTATTTACAAAAAAAATTTTTTACCAGGGCTACATTTAAATATCTAGATAATGAAGAAAAAGAGGCAAAAATTGTTATTTGTAAAAATCAAACTTGCTCAAACAAATTAAGTAATATAAAGGAAATTGAAGATTATCTAGAAAGAAACAGTATAAGCTAATGATAGAAACAAAGGAACAAATAATAGAACATTTTAAGTCAGGCTCAAAGGATAAATCTAATTTAAAGATTGGAGTTGAGCATGAAAAATTTATTTTTGATAAAAAAACAAATACTAGAATTGATTTTTCCAAAATCAAAAAAATGTTTGAAAACTTATATGAGTTTGGCTGGAAACCTATTTTTGAAGAAAAAAATCCAATAGCGTTAACTAAGAATGGTAAAAGTATTACTTTAGAGCCTGGCAATCAAATAGAGCTATCTGGAGCAAAATTAAATAATATTCACGAAGCTTGTGCTGAATCTCATGAATATTTATTTGAGTTAAATCAGGTAATTGAAAAATTAGATTTTATAATAGTAAGCTCTGGATATGATCCTATATCTAAACTTGAGGATATACCTAATAATCCAAAAAAAAGGTATGAGGTTATGACCAAAGATATGCCTGTTGGAGGAAAACTAAGTTTGGATATGATGTATAAAACCGCAGGTACGCAATTAAATTTAGATTATACCTCAGAAGAAGATTTTATAAAAAAATTTAAGTTGGCAAATAATTTAGTTCCAATATCTATCGGACTTTTTGCAAATTCCTCTATAGTTGAAAAAAGTAATAGTGGATACTTATCTTACAGATCTAAAGTTTGGCAAGAAACATCTAGAGGTGGATTGCCTGAGTTTTTTTTAAAAGATGTAAATTTTGAAAAATATGCAGATTATATTATGAATTATCCAATCTTATTTTTACAAAGTGAAGGTAATTATATATCTGGAAAAAAATATTTATTTAAAAACTTTATGAATGGAGAAATTAAAGAAATTGGAAATAAAACTCCTAATACTAATGATCTTGATACACATTTAGGAACAATATTTACAGAGAACAGATTAAAACAATATATCGAACTAAGATCAATGGATGCGTGCGGATGGGAGTGTTTATGTGCTGGTCCTGCCCTATTTACTGGATTACTTTATGGAAATCTGGAAGAAGCTTTAGATTTAATTAAAAATTGGGAGGCTAATGAAGTGATTGCAGCTTATAAAAATGCTCCTAAAAATGGCTTAAAAACCAATTTGATGGGCAAAGATATTTCGTATTGGGCAGAGAGATTTATAGACATATCAAGATCAGGATTAAAAAAGAGAGACTTTTTAAATAGAAAAAAATTAAGTGAAGCAAAGTTTTTAGATCACTTAGAAAAAATTATAAAAAATAAAAAAACAAATGCTGATAATATAATAAGTAAGTATTCAAATTCCGAAAATTTGAATGATTTATATGACCAATAAAATTGTTGCTATACAAGGTGATAATTTAAAAAAAATAAATATCAAAACAGATACAACTATTTTTTTAGCTAATGAAGCTCAAAACAAGGGTTATAAATTATTCTATTATTATCCAGAAAATTTATCGAATATAAGAGGAAAAACTGTAAGTGAAGGGTATTTTATTAAAATTGATTATTCAAAAAAGAAATTTTATAAAATTTTAAAAAAATCAAAATTAGACTTATCCTTTGCAAAATATATTTTAATCAGACAGGATCCACCTTTTAACTTGGAATATATATCAACAACATTAATGTTAGACAGAATCAAAGATAAAACAAAAATTATTAATGATCCTACTTCAGTAAGAAATATTTCAGAAAAATTTTATTCTTTAAATTTTAAAAATTATATGGCGGATACAATATTTACTAAAGATTTGATTGAAATTAAAAAATTTTTCAAAAAACATAAAAAGATAATAATTAAACCTATTCATAGCTATGGTGGCAATGATATAAATCTTATTTCAGGGAAGCTTAATTTAATTAAAATAAAACAAATATTAAAAAAACACGGTCACATTATGTGTCAAAAATTTTTAAATAAAATTAAGTTTGGAGATAAAAGAGTTTTTATTATAAATGGTAAGGTTTGCGGAGCTATATCTAGAGTTCCAAAATCAGGATCAATATTAAGCAATATGAGCAAAGGTGCAAAACCTAAAATCGCATTTTTAAGTAATAAAGAGCTAAAAGTTTCAAATATAATTGCAAAAAAAATTAAGAAAGACGGAATTTACTTTGCAGGAATAGACTTTATTGATGGAAAGTTAAATGGAGATATAAATGTAACATCACCAACGGGTATAAAAACATACTTTGATTTATCTCAGATAAACTTGGCTAAGACTTTTTGGAAAGGTTTATAGTTGAAAAACTTATCAAGTCAGCAAAAAGGATCATCTCTTGCATTTATAGCTGTGATGTTTATCACACCAGATTCACTTTTTATAAGATTATCTTCTATAGATACTTGGGGATTACTATTTTATAGAGGTGCAATACCATTTGTAGCTGTATTAATTGGACTTCTCATATTTTATAAAAAAAACTTTATTAAAGCATTTTTGAATGTTGGTTATGCTGGTATTTTTTATATTATAAGTTTTTCGATTTGTAACATCACTTTTATAATTTCAATCCAAAATACAAATGTAGCAAATACACTAATAATGATTGCAATGGCACCCATGCTTTCGGCAATCCTTGGTGCATTATTTCTAAAAGAGGTTCCCGATAAGAAGACTTGGATAGCTATAGCCATTACTTTAGTCGCTGTAATATATATATTTTACGACTCTCTAGAGATGGGTAACTTATTTGGTGATCTTATGGGTATAACAACAGCTTTTGGACTCGCCACCAACGCAGTAATAATTAGGTCGGCAAAAGATAGAGATTTGCTACCCTCAGCAGTTGTTGGTAAGCTTACCGTAGCTCTATTTGCTCTCTTTTTCGTTGAAAGTTATGAGTTAGTTGAAAAAGACCTGATTTATATACCTTTAATGTGTATTTTGTGTGTAGCAATACCATTCGTTTTGGTGACGATTGCTCCTAGATTTATACCTGCCGAGGAAGTGAATCTGTTTTTTCTTCTTGAGACCATTTTAGGACCCATTTGGGTTTGGTTAGTTATCAAAGAGCAGCCTAGTCTAGAGACAATAGTTGGTGGACTTGTAATTATTTTCACTATAGCTGTTCACTCTTATCTAAAATTAAAATCTTCTTCTACATAAATTATTTTTTCTTTTTGTCATAAATTTGTCTTGATTTAAAATTAGATCGCCCATAAACACCGCTAATTTTATGAACAAAATTATAAAAAACTCTTGGGCTCTCTTTATGGGTATGGCATTTATAATGCTCGCTCATGGTTTTCAAGGTACTCTGTTAGGTGTTAGAGCAGTTAAAGAAAATTTTGGTCTATCATCGACAGGTTTTTTATTTTCTGGATATTTTGTTGGATATTTTATTGGAGCAAAAATTATACAATCATTAATTCATAGAGTTGGGCATATTAGAGTATTCGCAGCTTTTGCTTCTGTCACTTCAATTGTGGTCTTATTACATTCTATTTTTGTAAATCCTATTTCATGGTTTGTGCTTAGAATGTTTTCTGGATTTAGCATGGTCTGTCTTTATACAATTGCTGAAAGCTGGTTAAACGATAGATCTACAAACAAGAATAGAGGTAGTGTTTTATCAATCTACATGATTGTTATGTATGCCTCTATGGCGATTGGAATGTTTTTCATAAACTTTAGTAAGCCAGAAAACTTTCAACCTTTTATACTTATATCTTTATTTATGTCATTATCTCTTGTTCCAATATTATTAACGAAAAGAAAGGCTCCAAACTTTAAAAAAATATCAGGTATGAAGCTAAAGGAAGTTTATAAATCTTCACCATTTGGTGTTGTAAGTTCTTTTTTAATTGGAATATCACATTCAGCTGTTTTCTCGTTGATTGCAGTTTATGCTACATCGATGAATTTTAGTATTTTAGAAATATCAATAGTAACCTTTTTATTTGCTATATCCGGAGCTATATCTCAATGGCCAATAGGAAAATTATCAGATATTTTAGATAGAAGAATTGTAATTATTTATACAACATTTGGAGCAGCTTTATTTTGTTTTTTGGCGATTATTTCCTCGGGTCAAATGTATATGCCTGCAGGTTTAGCTACATCAAAAATATTTTTTTATATCTGTATAATGTGTTTTTCTTTTTGTAGTCTACCAATGTTTGCATTAATTTTTGCACACACAAATGATTTTATACCAAAAGAAAAATTTGTAGCAGCAGGAGCAGGATTACAATTTGTTTTTGGTCTTGGTGCAATTTGCGGTCCTTTTATGTGCTCATTATTTATGGAATTTTTAGGGGAAAATGGATTTTTTATTTTTCTAATTATATTTCATTCATTTATTGGTTTATTTGGAATATATAGAATGCAAATTAGAGAGTCTGGAGATAACCCAGATTCACAATTTGCACCTATGCCTCAAACGATTACTCCAGCTGGTATAGAACTTAATCCTTCAACTGAACCAATAGATGAACCAAATAATTTGAAAGAATTTAAGAAAATTTAGTGTAAGTTCAAAATTATGAAAACAGCATTAATATTCGGTTCAACTGGATTAATTGGTGGAATATTGCTTAAATTGTTAGCAAGTGATAAAAAATATAAAAAAATTAAGGTTTTTGTAAGATCTTCTACTTCAAAAATTGATTCTAAAATAGAAGTTATTCAAACAGATTTTACAAAATTAGAAAACATTAAGTCAGAAATAAAAGGCGATGATTGTTTTTTTTGTATTGGCACTACAAGAAAAAAAACACCTAACAAACAAGATTATATAAACACCGAGTACAATTTACCTATAACAATTGGAAAAATTTGTAGCGATAATAATGTACAAAATTTTACTTATATTTCTTCGTTGGGTGCCAGTTCAAAAAAAACAAATTTGTATTTAAAAAATAAAGGTATGGCTGAAGAAGAATTAAGAAAACTAAACTTTAAAAAATTTATTGTAATTAGACCTTCATTTTTAATTGGAAAAAGAATAGAGGAAAGATTGGGAGAAAAAATAGGTATTTTCGCCATGAAATGTATATCACCAATTTTAGTTGGTGATTTAAAAAAATATAAATCGATAAATGCAGAAATAGTTGCCAAATCCATGATAAATATATCAAACAGTGAAATACAAAGTGGAGTATTTGAACCACCACAATTATTACAAATTGGAAGAGAATAAATTTTTTATAAATCAATAAAATATTAAAAAAAATTATTTTAAGTGCTATAATACATTTAAAGGAGGTATTTATGGCTAAATTTTTTTTAATGGGTAATTTTACAGAGAAAGCATTCGCAGGTTTTTTAAAAGATCCTGGATCAGATAGATCTGAGGTTGCTAGAAAGTGTTCTGAAAGTGTTGGGGCTGAAATGAAATCTTACACATATTTGAGAGGACCCTATGACTTTATAGTTGAAACCCATGGTACATTTGAGCAAATGGCTGCTATAAAAATGGCCACTGAGGGTAGTGGTGCACTTAAAAATATCGCTATTTGTGAGGAAACACCAATGAATGAAATTGCAAATCATGCAACAAAAGTATCAAGTGGTTATAAAGTGCCTGGACAGTAATCTTAATGGTAGCTTCATTAATTATGAAGCTACCAATTTAAAATCGAAATTGTCAAAATATCTCATTCAAATAAAGTAATATTGATCTATTAAGAAAGTTATGAACAAAAGAAAATTTATAAAATTATCTATATTTGGATCGTTACTATATAGTATTTTTCCTTACAAAATTTCATTAGCTGAAACCAAAAAAATAATTAATCAAAATTTAACAGAAGCCCAAAAAAAAATTATGTTTGAAGAGGCAACTGAACGACCATTCTCAAGCCCTCTTAATCAGGAGAAACGAGAAGGTTTTTATCACTGTGCAAATTGTGGAGCTAAACTTTTTAAGTCTAACTCAAAATTTGATAGTGGAACTGGTTGGCCATCATTTACAGAGGCACTTCCTGGAGCTTTTAAAACGAAAGTTGATTACAGCTTTGGCATGAAAAGAATTGAATATCATTGTGCAAAATGTGGTGCCCATCACGGTCATGTCTTTGAAGACGGTCCTGGACCTACTGGAAAAAGATACTGTAATAACGGCTTATGTTTAATATTTAAGCCATCATCATAAAATGGAGGAATAATGAAGATATTGAGTATATTAAAAGGAGTTGAATTAGTTATAGCAGATTTAGAGGTAAATTTGGGAGAACAGGTGAGAAGTGCACCTACTTTATGTGCTAGATATAATGGTAAAATTATACCATTAAACACTGCTCATGATGGTAGACCTATTCTTATGAAAGAAGAAAATGCGATTGAAAATTAATTTCTAATTAAGTTGCGTCAACTTAATTAAGTTTATTTACAAGAAAATATTATAAAGAGAATTATGACATTTGAATTACCAAAACTAGATTTTTCTAATGACGCCTTATCTCCAATAATGTCACAAGAAACATTAGAATTACATCATGGAAAACATCACCAAACCTACATAACAAATCTTAATAATTTTATAAAAGATACAGACATGGCTAAGATGTCATTGGAAGATATAATTGTAAAAAGCTCTAAAGATAACTCAAAAGCTGGAATATTTAATAATGCAAGCCAGCATTGGAACCATAACCTTTTTTGGAAATGCATTAAACCAAATGGTGGTGGAAATATTCCATCAAAACTTGAGAAAAAAATTGTTGAAGATTTTGGAAGTGTCGAAAAATTCAAAGATGAATTCAAACAAGCAGGCATAACTCAGTTTGGATCAGGTTGGTGTTGGTTATCTTTAAATAATGATAAATTAGTTGTTACAAAGACAGCTAATGCTGCTAATCCTTTAATTGATAACTTAAAACCAATACTTGGTTGTGATGTCTGGGAGCATTCATATTACATTGATTATAGAAATAGAAGACCTGAATATTTAGACAAATTTGTTGATAATCTTATAGATTGGGAATTTGTTGAATCTCTATTAATCTAATTAATCCTAGAAATTTTTGGGATAAATCAAATAGCCATTTTTAATTTTAAAGCAAATAGACTTACATTTCAGAATCTGTTATTTTAAATTATGAAAAAAATTTTTGTTATTACATTATTAATTTTTATCTCAAATACAGTTCTTAACGCAGAAACAATTAAACCAAAAAAAACACCACTAAAAAAATTATCTAAACAATTAGGCAATGGAGAATTAATTAAGATTAATTCATATCAAACTTCTGATTATAAAGGTATTATGGAGGGCTGGTATAAAGAGAGCCCAATAATAGTTGATGCTCTTATTACTTATCCAGCGGGAGAAGGTCCATTTCCTTTATTATTAATCGTTCATAGTAGTGGTGGTGCTGATGAATTTACTGCAAATTGGCTAGAGTTTATGAGAGATCAACAAAAACCTTTGTTAGATATGGGGATAGCGACAATGTATTTAGATAATTTTTCTGCGAGAGGTGCAAAACATACTTATACAGATCAATCAAAAGCTTCTATATGGTCTACTTATATAGATGTGTTTATGGCATTAGAGTATCTGAGCAAGGATCCAAAAATAAATATTAAAAAAGTAGGTGTCTCTGGTTATTCAAGGGGAGGAAATCTTTCAATAATGGCTGCAGAAAAAAGATTGAGAGATATATTAGTTAGCAAAGATCTTTATTTTGCTGCGTCTCAACCAAGATCTGCTGAATGTGGAATTACTGGAATGTTTAGAAATCCAACTCCAGTTAAAGAAACTAAAATTTGGTATGTACATGGTTTAGCTGAGGATTATACCCTGCCAGGTCCATGTGTAGATATAATGGAAAAAATGCAAGCTAAAGGTGCTGATATTAGAATTGATTTAAGAGAGGGATGGTATCATTTATTTACTGGAAATTATGAGCCAGAAATTGAAAAAAGAACTCAATATTTTTGGAAGTGTCCTAATTTTTACACAGAGGATGATGGGAATCCTAATAAAGAGTTCATTGATTTAATTATAAAAAATACAAAAATAAAAAGTTTGGATGAATTTAATAAGTTATCACGTAAAAATCCAAGAAAAGCTTTTAAAACAATGTTCAAGGGTCTTAAAAAAGAAAATTGTATTGGAAAAGGTGTTACTGAAGGGGGTAACCATGGAAAAACTTTTATGCCAGAGTATTTAGCTTTCTGGAAAGAAAATTTATTAAATTAATTTAATTAAAAAACTCGATCTACAACTCGATAACAAAGAGATTAAACAAAGTTTTTAGTAGTATGACACCAGAAAACTCAAGTAAACTTTGGAAAATGATACAGGAAGCTGGCGATTATTTGGATGGTCAACTTCCTGATCATCCAAATCATCCAAAAGGAAGAAATCCATATGCTCATGTAGCAATATGTGTAAAAAATAAATTTAATTCTACTTATAAAGATATTCCTGATGAGAAATTTGATGAAGTAATCAACTATATTAAATTTTTAAAAGAAAATCCTAGTTAACTAGATATAGTTCTTAGAAACTCGTCTACTTCACTACTTTTAGTATTCCAGGCTGTGACAAGTCTAACTGTCTTACCGCCTAATTCCTCATTGCTCATCATATATTCTTCTGTATTTAAATGCTCAACCATCTTTTTTGGCAGTTTAACAAAAACTTCATTTGCCTCGGTTGGATATTCAAGTTTAACTTGATTACTAGAAACTAAACCATCGCTTAATTTTTTTGCCATTAGATTTGCATGTCTTGCGTTTTTTAACCAAACATCATTTGAGATATATCCATCTAATTGTGCAGAAACAAAACGCATTTTAGACAATAGATGACCAGATCTTTTTAACAAAAAAGGTAAATTGCCAACTAATTCTTTGTTAAATATTATAATTGCTTCAGCTGCTATACATCCGTTCTTCGTTGCTCCAAAAGATAATATGTCAATTCCTGATTTCCATGTCATTTCTGCGGGAGTAACATCTAGTGAAACAAGCGCATTAGCAAATCTAGCGCCATCCATATGTACTTTTAATTTTTTTTTATGTGCAATTTCAGAAATACTTCTAATTTGATCTAAAGTATAAACTTCACCAGTTTCTGTTGCTTGGGTTATACTAACAATAGATGGTTGAGTGTGATGCACAATTCCAAACCCTCCAATATTATCATTTAGCTCATCGACTGTTATTTTGCCGTCTTTACCATTCAATGGAACAAGTTTTGCTCCACCTGTGTAAAATTCAGGGGCTCCACACTCATCAACATTGATATGAGAAAATTTATGGCAATAAATATTTCCAAATGATGGAGATATAGCAGAAAGTGCTAAAGCATTTGATGCGGTTCCTGATGCTGTGGGATAAACAATCACATCATTTTCAAAAATTTTAGAAAATTTTTCTTGTAACACACCTGAAATTTCATCATTACCATATGGTGGGGCAATACCATCATTTGCTTTGATAATTGCATCTAAAACTTCTGGACAAGCTCCTGTCACATTGTCTGAAGCAAATTTTACTCTTTTACGTTTTGTATTAATTTTTGCGTTCATTTTATTGTTTTGGAAAATAATCTTTTAAAGTACCTTCTCTATAAACATCAGCTGTACAACAATGAAGGCCTCCACCAAAAGCATATGCATCTCTCAACTCTACAGGGATAACTTCCATACCTAATTTATCTAATTGTTCAGCTTGATATTTTTCACTTTTTTCAACGCATACAGTTTTAGGGTCAAGAACTAAAACATTCATTGATAGCCATACTGAAGAGTAACAAAGTGGTGGCGGGGTATTATGAGCAGGTTGTGCAGCATCAATAATTTCCCATCCATTATCTTCAAATAATTTTCTTTGTTCTTTTGGAAGTCTTCGTTGTGGATTATTAATAATTAACCCCTCTTTAATTGGGGTAAAGGTTGCATCAATATGAATTGGATAAGGATCGCCTGGGAAATTCACAGCATGAACTCTATGATCCTTAAAATGTCTTTTTATCCAATCAATTCCTTTTAAATTAGTTGTAAATCCGTGTTGAACAACCAAATCCTTTCCAAATCTTAGAATATCTGCGGCATCAAATAATGGCTCTTCCTCAGTTGTGACAAAGTATTTATTTTCTGTCCATTCAAGTCTTTTAGTTACGCCAATTTTATCTGATAAATAGTCTTTTCTATAGTCTGCATCTGTTAATCTAGGCTTTGGTGCTGACTCATGTCTCATATTTGGATCTTTATTATAATAGTCTTTTAATAATGGTCTGTAACATAGGTACTCAAACCATCTGCACCTGTAGCTCATTGTAGCTTCTAATATTTCATTTCCAACAGTTAACAAAACATCTCTAGGTGGCATACATCCAAACATAGTTTCGGCTTTCCAGTCAGGAGTTGATGTTGGTTGATTAAAATCTAAAGGTGTTGGTCTATCAACTTTTATTCCCCTTTTTTCAAGCAAATTTGAAAAGTTATCTAATAGTTCATTAGCTTTATCGACAGTGTCCTTAGTTCTTGGACCATAAGTTCCTCGCATATCAGAGTCTTCTGGAACTTTAGCATCTAAAGCAGGTTCGGGTGCTGGAATACAAGTACCATCTGCTCTACCAACAATTACATGTTTTAATGGATCCCATTCATTCCAACTATTAACAATCTTATTATTTTGAACCATGTAAAATTAATTTAATCCAATAAATCTTCTATTAGATTGCATTATCATACTATAATAAAATATAGCTAAAAAAATAAAGAAGCCACCAATAATTGTGTTAGTTGAAGGAATTTCATTTATTCCAAGCCATGGAAGCCAAACCCAAAATATTCCTCCTATTACTTCAGTCAAAGACAACAGAGTCAAATCAGCTGCAGGAATATGTTTAGATCCAATTGAATAAAGAATTAAGCCCATGCACACAAGTGTTCCATGAGTGGCAAATAATGCTTCATTTTTATTTGAAGATAAGAAATTTGCATCGTTATTTAAAAGCATAACCATTGAAAATAAAAAACAAAATAATCCAGCTATAGCAACAGTTGTAAACTTGGGAGTTTGTTTTCTCCATCTCAGACTTACTGAAAAAATTGAAAAACCTAGTGCTGATACTAATCCAAATATTAAACCCATTAAAGAATTTTCTCCGGTATTATCGTAGGCCATTACAATTATACCAAATGCTGCAACTAAAATTGATATCCAAACTGTGATTGATATTTTTTCTTTCAAGAAAAGGAAGCCAAGTAGTGCAGTTATAAAAGGCATTGCAGCTAAACATAATAGAGTTACTGCTGCTGTCGTGTTAGTAATTGACCAAATAAAAGTTATCATTGCTGTTCCTAAACCGACACCACCTATAATTCCAGATATCCCAATTTTTATATAATTTTTATAAAATGAAATTCCTTCTTCCAAAAATAAGTAAACATTGAGCAATAAAAAAATAACAATGCCTCTCGCAAATAAGTATTGCCAAGGGACAGTTTCGGGTTGATCTATATGTCTTACAACATATGGTCCAAATGACCAAAGTATGCCTGCAAATAAAACTATTGGAATAG
Organism: uncultured Pelagibacteraceae bacterium; assembly: GCA_902601895.1. Classification (GTDB taxonomy): domain Bacteria; phylum Pseudomonadota; class Alphaproteobacteria; order Pelagibacterales; family Pelagibacteraceae; genus Pelagibacter. Next base: position 46,835 of record CACKOU010000001.1, read on the forward strand.
CTACTTTAGGATTTTTTAAATCAGGCATAAATTAATTTATATTTTTTAAATTTTTAGTGATATTATTAAATAAATATGGATTTAGATATAATAAAAATTGCATCCGAAACAACTAATAATAAAATATTGAAAGATTACACTCATAGATCGAAGTATAAAAATAAAACTTGTGGCGATATAATTGAAATTAGAGTTAATATTAAGAAAAACATAATACAAGATATTGGGTATCAGACGAAGTCCTGTGTTTACTGTCAAGCTTCTGCAAGCTTAATATCTCATAAACTTATCAAAAAAAGTAAAAATAAAATTAATTATTTACTAAAAAATCTTATCGATTATTTTGAAAATGAAATTAAACCTTTGCCAAAAAAACTAAATAAATTTAATAAATTGTTTAATAAAAAAAATATATCTAGAAAAAACTGTGTATTAATGCCATTAATTGCAATTAAGAAACTCAGCATTGATGAATAATTTAGATATTAAAAAACCTGCTATCGCTGCAATATTTTCTACTTTGACAATTGGGGTTTTGTCATTGCTTACTTATAAAACACCTTATGGATTATTTTTGATTGCTTCCTTTGGTTCTACAATGGTTTTGCTTTATGGGTATCCAGAAAGTCCTTTTGCAAAACCCAAAAATATATTTTTTGGTCATTTTTTAACTTCGCTTGTTGGTGTTATATTTGTGAATTTCGTTCCACTTCCGATATATATTATTATACCTGTTGCTGTTGGAGTAGGTGTCGGATTAATGATTATTCTTAATGTAACCCACCCTCCTGCAGGAGGAAATCCTATAATTGTAATCATGGGATCAGTTTCATTTGAATATTTAATATCCCCAGTTATAAGTGGATCAATTATTGTGATAGTTTTCGGCATAATCTTGAACAAATTTATTGCAAAAAGGAATTACCCAAAATAAACACAATTTGTTTGCTAGTCCTATTTAACTTGTGCTAGTCTTTTCAAATAATAATTAATAATAAGCTTTAAGAAGCTAGTAATAGGAGTAAAAATGAAAGTACTTTGTGTATTGTATGATGATCCAAAAGGAGGAATGCCTAAATCTTATCCTTTGTCGGATTTACCAAAATTAGAGAAATATCCAGATGGAATGACATTGCCATCGCCTAAAGGAAGAGATTTTACACCAGGCCAATTACTTGGTTGTGTTTCAGGTGAACTTGGTTTGAGAAAGTTTTTAGAGAGTAATGGACACGAGTTGGTTGTTACTAACAGTAAAGATGGAGATGGATGTGAAGCTGATAAACATATTGTTGATGCTGACATTGTTATCTCTCAACCATTTTTCCCTTATTATTTAACTAAAGAAAGAATTGCTAAAGCTAAAAACCTTAAGATGGCAATTACAGCAGGAATAGGTTCTGATCACGTTGATTTACAAGCAGCAATGGATAATAAAATTGATGTTGTTGAAGTAACTTTCTGTAATTCTAGATCAGTTGCTGAACACATAGTAATGATGATTGTTTCAATGGTTAGAGATTATCACAATCAACATAGAATAGTTAATGAAGGTGGATGGAATATTGCAGATGCTGTTCAGAGAAGTTATGACGTTGAAGGAATGCATATAGGAACCGTTGCTGCTGGAAGGATCGGATTAGATGCTCTTAGAAAAATGAAACCATTTGATGTTCATTTGCACTATTTTGACAGACATAAATTACCTGACAGTGTTGAAAAAGAACTAAACTTAACTTTTCATGAATCAGTAGAGTCTATGGTAAAAGTTTGTGATGTTGTTACAATAAATTGCCCACTTCATCCTGAAACTGAAAATTTGTTTGATGATGAAATGATAAGTAAAATGAAAAAAGGAGCATACATAGTTAACACTGCAAGAGGTAAAATTTGTAATCGAGATGCAATAGCTAAAGCCCTAAAAAGTGGACAGCTAAGTGGTTACGCAGGTGATGTATGGTTTCCACAGCCTGCTCCAAACGACCATGTATGGAGAACAATGCCAAATCATGGAATGACACCTCACACTTCTGGTACATCTTTATCTGCTCAAGCAAGATATGCAGATGGAGTTAGAGAAATATTGGAATGTTTCTTTGAAGGAAAAGAAATTAGAAATCAATATTTGATTGTGAAAGATGGCCAATTAGCAGGAATGGGGGCACATTCTTACAGTAAAGGGTCTGCAACTAGTGGATCAGAAGAAGCTGCTAAATATCAAAAAAAATAAAATAGATTTATTAAAGGTATGCTACTTAAATAAGTAGCTACCTTTAATACCATAGATTTAAACCCTCATTATTATATATTTTGTATATGAGGTTATTTTACTACTTTTTATTGTTATTTCTTATCTCGACATCATTCTCTCATTCTAAAGATAAGGCATATTTTGCAGGAGGTTGCTTCTGGTGTATGGAGGAGTCCTTTGAAATGTTGGAAGGTGTAGAAGAAGTTATATCAGGTTACTCAGGAGGGATAACTGCAAATCCAACATATAGGGAAGTCACTTATGGAGATACTGGTCATTTTGAGGTTGTTGAAATAATTTATGACAAAGAGAAAATATCTTATAAAGAACTCTTAAAAAACTTCTGGCTTAATATTGATCCATTTGATGCCTATGGCCAGTTTTGCGATAAAGGATACAGCTACAGATCTGTAGCATTTTATGAAAACGATTATCAGAAAGATTTAATTGATAAAGATATAAAAAGATTGGAAAAGAAATTTAAAAAGAAGGTAGTCACATATGTTAAAGAATTTGAGATTTTTTACAAAGCAGAAGATAAACATCAAGATTACTATCAAGTATATTTAGAAAATTATTTAAAATATAAGAAAGCATGCAAAAGAGAGAGAATACTTGATATTATTTGGGGATCATAATTAATGCCTGTAACAAGCAAATTCGTAGCTTTAAAAAACTATATCCCTACAGGTTTACCAAAAGAAACTGACTTTGAAATAAAAACTAAAGAGATATCTTTAGATACTAAGAACAATATATTGGTTTTAAATTTATGGATTTCAGTTGATCCTTATATGAGGGCAAGAATGACTGAAAGAAAAAACTATAAACCACCTTTTAATATTGGTGAAGAGATGGAAGGTTATGCGTTAGGTATAATTAAAGAGTCTAAAGATAAAAATTTTAAAGAAGGAGATATTGTTTTTAGTAATTTCGGAATGAGAGATTACTTTGTTTGTAGTTCCAATGACCTAAAAAAAATTGAGCCAATGAATATTCCTATACAAACATATCTAGGTCCACTTGGAATGACAGGTCATACAGCTTATATAGGACTTTTTAAACATGGTGAGTTAAAACCAGGTCAAACAATCCTTGTTTCTTCAGCTGGGGGTAGTGTTGGATCTACTGTTTGTCAAATTGCAAAAAATATGGGTTGTAAAGTAATTGCAAGTACAGGATCAGATGAAAAAGTTAAATGGTTAAAAAATGAGTTAAAAATTGATCATGCGTTTAACTATAAAAAAATTGAAAATCTTGTTTTGCATCTTAAAAAAGTTTGTCCTGAAGGATTTGATTTATATTTTGATAATGTAGGTGGTGATTTCTTAGAGTCAGCTATTTTTCAAATGAAAAACTTTGGAAGGATTGTAATTTGTGGAAGGATATCCCAAATGAATGCAACTAATCCTGGCTCTGGTTTAAAAAATATGGCTCATGTTCTTGTAAAAAGACTAACTATTAAAGGTTTTATAATTTTTGATCATGAAAATGATCGAGAACAGTTTGAAACCGATATGGCTAAATGGCTATTAGAAGATAAAATTAAATTTAAAGAAACTGTTTACGAAGGTATAGAAAATACGCCAAAATCATTCATTGATTTATTAGAAGGTAAAAACATAGGAAAAATGCTTGTAAAAATTTAATTAGAATTTTTATGAAATTTTTAAAGAAGTTTTATAGACCCTTTTTATTAACCTATATTTTTTTGAGTATAGCTATCAGTTTTTATCCATCATTTGATTTTTACTCACTAAAAGGTCAAATTCTTATAATTGCTGTATCTTTTTTTAATGGGATGATGGGGGTTTACGTAAAAAAATTATAAGACGTAGGGCTCGGGCCTTGCAGAGCTATTTAATACTCTTTCGACTGCGAAAACACTAATATCTATAGTTTGATAACTGCCTGTAGTTATTAATTCAGTTAGAGCTCTACCAATTCCTGGTGCTTGCATTAAACCTCTGCCGGTAAATCCTGAGGCCATGTAAACATTTTCATATTTTGGATGTTTTCCAACTACAGCATTATTATCTAATTTGTTACAATCATAATATCCAGCCCATCCACCTGTTAACTTTAGTTCTTCAAATGCTGGTATTCTTTTTGCAAGAGCAGGCCAAACTAATTCTTCAAAATCATTCCATGCAGGTTCGAGATCTTCTGCATCAAAAACTGAAATTGGAGAACCTGCTAAATATTCTTTTCCTTCTGGTCGCCAATATACTCCTGTTGTTAGATCTCCGGATAATGGCATCTCTGGAATATGTTTAGGGCATTTAACTCTAAAGACTGTATGTTTTTGAGGTACTACAGGAATATCTTCAAGTAGTTCCTTAGTCCAACACCCAGCTGCAGAAATAATTGTCTTTGCATTAATTTCAGATAGGCTCTTAACCTCTCCCTTAATGAATTCTGCCCCAAGATCAATTGCTTTATGCTTTAAAGCGCTATGAAATAAAAATGGATCAATCCATCCCTCGCTCTTGTTATCAGTAAATGTTGCAGTTTCAATTCCTTCCTCATTAATGTAAGGAAAATAGTTTTTTAATTCAGAACCTTTAATATTTTTTGTACCCGCTTCACATTCTTTATGATTTTCTAAAGCTCTGTATTGCTCTTCTGCATGATCTGGTCCAAACATTAGAAGGTATCCATTGGGCACCATGCTAGCTGTTGGATTTGGATTTTTTTCAGTTTTCAATAATTCTGGTATTTGAAATATAAATTCCCTTGCAAATTTTCCTAGAAGAATATTTTCTTTTTGAAAAAATTGTCGTCTAAATCCACCAAGTGATAATGGGAATGACGCAGTTTTATAAGTTGGATCCCTTTCAATGACTTTTACTTTTCTGCCTTCTTTGGACATAAAGTATGCAGTTGCAGCTCCAATTATACCACCACCTACTATTACAACATCATCCATATTAGTTTATCAAAAAAATGTTTATATTTAAAAGCAATGCAAAACAACACCATAACAAATATGGAATCATTAAGTACATGCTTAATAGACTTATATTCTTATATTTAAATACCAATAAAACAATAAATATAATTAACACAACAAGATTTAAAATTGCTAAAGAAATATTATGGAAACCAAAGAAAACAACACTCCAAGTTGTATTAAAAAAAAGATGAATGAAATATAAAAATACAATATTTAAATTTTTTGTGTTTTTATGCCACGCATTCCATATGGCTATTGTCATAAATAAATAAAGTAATGTCCATACTGGCCCAAATATCCAATCTGGTGGATTGTATTGAGGTTTAGATAAATTTGAATACCAGGGTTCTTTAAAATTTATAATAACCAAACCTCCAATAAATGAAGCTGAAAACGTAGTAATTGCAAAGAGAATAAAAGATAAAATTTTATTTTTTAGCATTTAAGTACTATACAGCAGTTAAATATGAATAAAAAAGTAATTTGGATCACCGGCGGAAGCACAGGAATTGGCAAAGCACTTGCATTAAAATTTGCTAATAATGGATGGACAGTTGCTATTTCTGCAAGAAGAGAAAATTTATTAAAAGAAATTGAAGATAAGCATCAAAATATTAAATCTTTTCCACTTGATGTAAATGATAAGGAAAAGTGTAAGTCTGTTTTTGAAAATATAAAAAAGGAACTTGGTGACATTGAAATTTGTTTTTTTTCTACAGGTACTTGGGATCCAAAAAAAGAAAAAGAAATTGATGTAGAGCAAATTGAAAATGTATTTAAAGTAAATTTTTTTGGAACATTAAATTGTATAAAAGCAGTTGAAACTCATTTTCGAGAAAGAGGAAAAGGTATTATTACCATTGTATCTTCGATTGCAGGATACAAAGGCTTACCTAACTCAAGTGGCTATGGACCATCCAAAGCTGCTTTAAGTAATCTTGCTGAAAGTTTACATTTTGATTTTGGAAGATATGGCGTGAGGGTTTGTTTAGTTTCTCCAGGTTTTATCAAAACACCAATGACTGATAAGAATGATTTTAAGATGCCTTTTCTAAAAACTCCAGAATTCTCAGCAGACAAAATTTATGATGGGCTTATTAATGGTTCTAATTTTGAAATACATTACCCAAAAGAATTAACTTTGATCCTTAAATTTTTAAAAATAATTCCTGATCGATTGTATTTTTATTTAATACGGAAATTAACTAAATTACAAAAAAAATAAAATTAATCTTTAACAAACATCACAGTCAACTCTGCAACTTTAATTCCAAATTTTGTCATTTTGGCTCTGTTGATAGCTACTCTTTCGTCTTGCATAAATATCCAATCATCAAAAGTAATTTTGATATTTTTTCCTTTCACTGGAACTAACAAAACATACTCAAATTTAAATGCTGGGCCATACGAATACCCTCTAGCTTTACCAACTACATCGCCTGCAGTTCCCTCATAATTATGATCATCAATTTTATCTATTACCCATTGCCTATTTTGTATTTCACCGTCATTCCAAATAAATTTTTCGTCTAATATAAGTTGTTTGCCATCCCATTTACCGTCCAGGTCTGCTGAAAATTGTCTTGTAACTTTACCTGATCTGTTTTGGAGTATGCCCCAAGCTTTGACGTTCCCACTTAAATATTCCTCAATTATTAATCTTGGTTTTTGATCTTTAAAATCTTCTGGTTTCATAGATTGATTATTTATACAGCTTGTAATTAATCCTGTAAAAATTATCAATAAAAATACTTTAAAAAATTTTCTGTTAATCATATTAAATTTTATTTTGCATGGAAAATTGAATTAAATCTATATTCTTTGATTTAAATCCTGCTTCGCAATATGACAAATAAAAATGCCACATACGTTTAAATTTAATATCAAATCCATGTTTTGAAATCTCTTCCCATTTTTTTAGGAATTCATCTCTCCATATTTTTAAAGTATTTGAATAGTGAGAACCATAAGATTCATATTTTTCAATTTCTAAGCCATTGCTGTAAGATAAATCATATAATTTTTTCTTTGATGGCAAAAAACCTCCAGGAAATATGTATTTTTGTATAAAGTCTTCTTTAGTTTTATATCTGTCAAATAAACTATCATCGATTGTTATGGCTTGTATAGCAGCCTTTCCATTCTCGGTTAAATTTTTTTTAATACTTTTAAAATAATTGACTAAATAATTTTGACCGACAGCTTCTATCATTTCTATGGATGCGATACAGTCATATTTGTCTTTTACATCTCTATAATCTTTCAAAAATATATTCACTTTTTCATTCAACCCATTTTCAAATATTCTTTTTTTTGAAAATTCAAATTGCTCTTTAGAAATTGTTATACAATCTAATTTTACATCATAATTTTTACCGACATATTCGGCGAAGCCACCCCAACCACAGCCAATTTCTAAAATTTTATTTCCTACGTTTGGCTTTATTAATTCTGTAAGCTTTTTATATTTATTTAATTGAGCAGAAAATAAATCGTCTTTTTGTTTTTCAAAAATTGCACTTGAATAAGTAAGTGAGGGATCCAACCATAATGAAAAGAAATCATTTCCTAAATCATAATGTTTTGAAATATTTTTCTTACTTCTGCTCTTGTTATTTTTTATGAAAATACTTTTTAGTTTATTAATCATTGATAAATCAAAAATACCTGAAAATTTATAAACAAGTTTTATATTTTTAGCTGTTATTTCTATTAGATTAGTTAGATTATCTGTTTCAAATTCATTTCGCATGTACGCTTCTGCCAGTCCTACACTTCCCGATTTTATTATTTGAAGTGTTAAACCAGGCTCGTTAATTTTAATTTTTGCTCTTAATAATTCACTCTCATTACCAAACTTATATATTTTGCTGTCATGATTTTGAATTTCAAGAAATCCATGCTTTATTAGTTTGAGGGAATTAAATACGATTTTATCTGACAAAAGATTAAAATTCATTTTTTTTCAAACGTAATATTATTTTTTATTTTTATATTTTTTTTAACTAACTTAACTCCCTTTAACCATAATTTTAATGCTTCAAAATGAATTGCGGCAATAACTTTAAAGGTCATTAAAGGGTGAGAAATATAAGATATAAGCATATTTTTATTGTTAATTTCTTTTGCAACCCCATCTTGTGAAGCATATAACAATTTTCCCTCCATATCACTTTGATCAATTATTACGGATAATATTTTTTCAGGTTTGAGGATTCTAAAATTGTATTTACTTTTCATTTCAATAAATGGTGAAACGAAAAACTTCTTCTCACAGCTATTTGTAATTATTTTTTCGTCGTTGACTTTAAATATATAGGTATGTTGCTCACCAAATGTATTTTTAACTTCATACAATATAGCTATAATTTTTGAATAATTATCATAAACGAAAAAAATACTTAATGGATTAAATACGTAACCAAATATTCTAGGATAACAAAGTAATTTTACCTTTATATTTTCAAATTGAATGTTATTTGATTTTAAATTTTCTATTACCCAGGCTTTTAAATCACTACCATCTCTAGGTCCGTGATCTTTGTCATAAAAACTTAAAATATTAAAACTATTGTTAGAAAAAATTTTAATTTTTTTTTGTATTAAATTAATTTCATCAAGATCTAAAAAGAGTGAGAAAACGTTGTATTTAAAAAAGTGATATTTTGGCTTAAATCTTTTATGAATTACTTTACCTTCGTAAATATTGGAATTTTTAATCATTTAGGTTTTCAATCATATTAATGGATGATTTTATTCCATCTTCATGAAAACCGTAACCAAAATAACTTCCACAAAACAATACATTTCTTTTATTTTGTATTTCTTTTAATAACTTTTGATTATTCAAAGCATCTTGATCAAAATAAGGGTGGGTAAAATTAACTTTTTCTAGGATTTTTTTTTGATCTATTTCAAAAAAAGGATTTAAGGTTAAGAAAATATTTTTTTCTGTTTTCAGATTTTGTAATAAGTTCAACCAATAAGTTAATGATGTCTTACTAATATCTGATTTATCAACTGAGGAATTCCATGAAGACCAAACTTTTTTATTATTTGGCATACATACATCATCAGTATGTATTACTGCTAAATTTGATTTGTATTTGAAATTTGATAGTATTTTTTTTTCATCCTCAGTCGGCTCACTCAAAATTTTCAATGCATCATCTGCATGAGTAGCGATGACAACTTTATCATAGTCAAAAAATTCGTTGCTAGCACCGTAATATACTTGAACACCAATTTTATTTCTTTTTATCGAACTAATTTTATAATTTTTAAAATATTCTCCGCTTATTTGTGTTAATACTTTCTCTACATAAGTTCTACTTCTTTTGGTAACTGTGTACCATTGTGGTCTATTTTTTAATTTAAAAAGTCCATGATTTTGAAAAAATTTTAAGAAAAATTTAATTGGCATTTGATTTGCTTCTACTGGTGGCATAGACCAGATAGCAGAAACCATTGGTATTAGATGAAAATTAATAAAATTTTTTGACCATTTATTTTTTTCAAGAAATTCACCAAGAGTAATTTCTTCATTTAAACTTTTAATTTGATCACACTTTTTGTAGAAATTTATAATATCAAAAAACATTTTTAAAAATTTTAAATTAAAAAGATTAGCTTTGTTTGCAAAAATTCCGTTTAAACCTCTGCCACAATATTCATAATTTGTATCTTTTACCGAAACAGAAAATGACATATCGCTTTTTTCAATTTCAATTTTTAATTCATTAAAAAAATTTATTAGATTTGGATAAGTTTCATGATTAAAAACAATAAAGCCAATATCTACAGGAACTTTTTTACCATTAATTAAAGTATCTAAGGTATATGAATGACCACCAAAATGATCTTCACTTTCAAATAAATCAACATGGTGTTTTTTGGAAAGCTTTTGTGCTGCTGATAAACCAGAGATTCCTGATCCAATTACTGCAATTCGCATTAAGGCTATGCTGCGTCTTCTTTAAACTCATCCATGCTAGGACATGTACAGAATATATTTTTATCTCCATAAACATTGTCTACCCGGGCAACTGGAGGCCAAAATTTATTTTGTTTTAGAAAACTTGCAGGATATGCTGCTTCTTGTCTTGAATATTTATGTTCCCATACATCTGATGATAATTCAGTATCAGTGTGAGGAGCGTTTTTAATTGGATTATCAATTTTATCAAATTCACCTGATTTAATTTTTTCAATTTCTTGTTTAATCTTAATTAAAGTGTCACAAAATCTATCTATTTCTGATAACCCTTCACTTTCAGTTGGCTCTATCATCATAGTGCCAGCTACAGGCCATGACATAGTTGGTGCGTGAAATCCAAAATCTATCATTCTTTTCGCAATATCTTCTTCGGTTACCCCTGTTTCAGATTTAATATTTCTAATATCAATTATGCACTCATGCGCAACATTGCCATTTGCACCTTTGTATAAAATTGGAAAGTGATCTTTTAGTCTATGAGCAATATAATTTGCGTTTAAAATTGCAACTTGAGTAGCAAGCTTTAATCCTTCTGATCCCATCATTTTAATATACATCCAAGAGATTGATAGAATACTTGAGCTACCCCAAGGAGCTGCTGATACTGCTCCAATTCCACTTGTTGGGCCGCAATCTTTTATTACTGGATGATTAGGCAGATAAACTTGTAAATGTTTTTTACAAGCTATAGGTCCCATTCCAGGTCCGCCACCACCGTGTGGAATACAAAATGTTTTATGCAGATTAATATGACAAACATCTGGACCAAAATTTCCAGGCTTTGCAACTCCAACAAGGGCATTTAAATTTGCTCCATCCATATAGACCTGTCCACCATGTTTATGAACTAACTCACAAATATCAGTTATTTTTTCCTCAAATACTCCATGGGTAGATGGGTAAGTTACCATTAAAGCTGCGAGATTTTCTGAATGTTGCTCTACTTTTTTCTTTAAATCATCGAAATCTACATTTCCCTCTTTATCACAATTAACAACAACCACTTTCATTCCAACCATTTGTGCGCTTGCTGGATTTGTACCATGTGCCGAACTTGGGATTAAACATATATTACGATGAGCTTCATCTCTATCTAGGTGGTACTTTCTTATAACCATTAGACCTGCATATTCCCCTTGAGCGCCTGCATTAGGTTGTAGAGAGACACCAGAAAAACCTGTTATAGATCTCAACCAATTTTTTAAATCAGTAAACAAATCTCTAAAACCTTCCATTTGTTCAACAGGAACAAAAGGATGAGGTTCTGCAAATTCTTTCCAAGAAATCGGGATCATTTCAGCAGCAGCGTTTAACTTCATTGTGCAGGAACCAAGTGCTATCATAGTTCTATTCAATGCTATATCCTTATCCTCTAGCTTTTTAAGATATCTAAGCATTTCAGTTTCTGAATGATATAAGTTAAAAATTGGATGCTCTAAATATTTTGAAGTTCTTAATAAATTTTTTGGTAAATTGGGTAATTTAACTGAAGGATCCTCTTTTTTTATTGATTCTGCAGCATTAAAAATTTTTAATAATTGATTTACTCTATAAATGTTTTTTCTTTCATCAAAAGAGACAGCAAGCATTTCAGAATTTACTTTTCGTATATTAACTTTCTGATTTAGAGCATTTTTATAAATTTGATCAGTCTTTTCTTTGGTAATAATTGTAACAGTATCAAAAAAATAATCAGAATAAATTTCATAACCTGACTGTTTTATTTTATCAGCAAAACTTTTTGCTAATTGAGAAACTCTTTCAGAAATATTTTTAATTCCATCTGGACCATGATAAATAGCATATGCTGCTGAAACAATTGCTAATAAAGCTTGTGCAGTACAAATATTGCTTGTCGCCTTATCTCTTCTAATGTGTTGCTCTCTAGTTTGTAAAGATAATCTGTATGCCTTTTTACCATGTCTATCAACTGACACACCAACGATTCTACCAGGCATTGATCTCTTATACTCATCTTTAGTTGCAAAAAATGCTGCATGTGGACCTCCATACCCCATCGGTATTCCAAATCGCTGAGAGCTTCCTACTGCTATATCAGCACCAAGTTCTCTTGGAGTTTTTAATTTTGCTAAAGCTAATAAATCACAAGCTAATACAGCCTTACCGTTTTTTTTATGAATTTTGCTAATTGCTTCACTAGGATCTTTAATATCTCCTAAAGTTCCAGGATATTGTAAAATTCCACAAACTAAATCCTCTTTTAATTGATCTAAAACTTCATCTTCTTTTCCAACTAAAACTTTTAAACCCATTGGTTCAGCTCTAGTTTGAATTACATTTATTGTTTGAGGATGGCAACTCTCAGATACAAAAACTAAATTACTATCTTTTTTATTTAATCTATGACTAAGACCCATAGCTTCTGCTGCTGCTGTACCTTCATCCAATAAAGAAGCATTAGCGATATCCATTCCAGTAAAATCAACAATCATTTGTTGAAAGTTTAATAACATCTCAAGTCTTCCTTGAGCTACTTCAGGCTGATAAGGTGTATATGATGTATACCAACCTGGATTTTCTAAAATATTTCTTAAAATTACATATGGCGTATAAGTTCCATAATAACCCATTCCAATAAAATTTGAGTAAACATGATTTTTTTTTGAAATTGCTCTTAATTTTCTTAATGCCTCATATTCTGAATTAGACTCTCCGATATTAAGCTCACCTTTAAACATTATTTTTTCTGGAACAGTGTTATTCATTAAATCATCCATTGTTTGATAATTTAATTCTTTTAACATTTTTGATTGATCTTCTTTAGAAGGTCCAATGTGTCTTTTTATAAAATCTTTTTCTGAATTTGGTAACATTATGCTGACGTCTCCTTTGCAAATTTTTCATATTCTTCTTTACTCATAAGACTATCCATTTCAGATTTGTCTTTTATTTTAAGTTTAAAAAACCATGCAGACTCTTCTGGGTCTTCATTTATTTTTGATGGATCATCAACTATCATTTGATTTGTATCTATAACTTCTCCACTAACAGGAGTGTAAACATCGCTAGCAGCTTTCGTTGACTCAACCACTCCAGCAGTTCCATCTTTATCAACATTTGAACCTTTCTCTGGGAGTTCAGCAAAGACTATATCCCCAAGCATTTCTGTTGCATGCTTGGTTATTCCAATTGTAGCTTCTTCTCCATCAAGTTTAATCCACTCATGTTCTTTTGAATATTTAACTTCAGACATTAATTTCCCCATTTACGTAATTTTTTTTATAAAACGGTAAGTTACAAATATTTGCAGGAATTTTTTTTCCTCTAACTTCAAGAAATATTTTTGTATTTACAGTTGAATAACTATTATCGACATATCCCATTGCTATTGGATGTTCAACGCTTGGTCCAAATGTGCCGCTTGTTACTTTCCCAATTTCTTGATTTTTATCATTGTAAATTTTGGTATTTCCTCTAGCAATTACTTTGCTGTCTGGTTTTATGCCAACTCTCAATTTTTTTACTCCGCTTTGAAATTGGTTTTTTAAAACTTCTGATCCAACAAATTCAGTCTCAATTCTGCTCTTAGGTATTGCCCATTTTAGATTAGCTTCGATAGGACTTGTATCGTTGTCTAAATCGTTTCCATACAAGCAGAGTCCAGCTTCCAATCTTAATGTATCTCTTGCTCCTAAACCAATCAATTTAGATCCATTTTCTATCAAACTTTCTACAAAAATTTCAGCATCACTATGTTTTATAGAAATTTCAAATCCATCCTCACCAGTATAACCTGATCTAGTTATATATACTTTTTCATTTTTATAGACATAGTTGTTTCCGTTCATAAATTTTAGACTATCACAACCAGGTATAACTTTATTTAAAACATTTTTTGCTTCGGGGCCCTGTAATGCAATTAATGACAATGAATCATCAAGATTTAATTTATATTGATTATCAAGTTTAGATTTTATTACTTCATAATCATTATACTTGCACGCAGCATTCAAGATAATTAAAAATCCATCAGATGTTTTGGTAATTATTAGATCGTCCTGAATTCCTCCTTTGTTATTCATTAAAAATGAATACTTGCTTTGGTTAGTTTTCAATTTTTTCAAATCTGCAGGAAAAATCTTCTCAAGATCATTTGTAAGATCATCGCCACCCGATATAAATAATTGACCCATATGAGAAACATCAAAAATTCCAGAGTGTGAACGTGTGTATTTATGCTCTTGTATAATTCCATCTTTATATTGGATGGGCATTTGATATCCAGCAAACTCTACAAGCTTTGCGCCGTACTTGATGTGGAGGTTATTTAACGATGTTTTTTTTATACTCATATTAACTCTTTATGCCCCCTCTGTCTTTTTGCCTGAGAGATTTGCTCCTTCGGCGAGAATAATTCTCTTTCCAGAGTTAATATGTACGGTCCATTTGCCTGAGAGTTTCCGGGGTGGTTGCTCCTTCGGCGCTACAAAAGTAGTCTCTCCCGTATAAATTCTTATAACATAACTAATATAAATTTATAGCTCTAATTTGTTGCACTTTTTTTTTTCATAAGTGAAAGAAATTGTATTAAAACTGCAAATATCACTATTAAACCACCAATTAAAACGCTGGCTGGAGGATTTTCATTTATAAACAACCACGCCCAAAAAGGTCCTAAAACTGCCTCTGATAACATTATGATTCCAACTAAGGCTGAAGGTGTAGATCTTGCACCAATTGTAATAAAAATAAAACCAAAACCGAGTTGGAAAAAACCAGCTAGAAATCCCAAAAAAATGTCATTTAAAGATATAAAGATCGTTTTAGACATAAAATATCCAATGATCAAAGCAATAACGCCTGCAATAAATTGTAATGGAACCATATCTATACTTGGAAATTTTCTTACTATTAAAATTAATGTTGCGAATGATATTGGCATAATAAAAGCAGCAATATTTCCACTCATTTGTCCAACTGTTAATGAGCTTCCAACCATCAAAATTATTCCTGAAATTGCTAAAACTATAGAAGTTAATGTTATTAGGTTTATTTTTTCTTTTAAAAAGATATATCCAAAGATTGCTAAAAATAATGTTTGGGTTTGAATTATAAAATTAGTATTTGCTACAGTAGTATTATACATTGCAAAAACATAACCACTAAAGCCACACGCAAGTATTATGCCTCCAATAAGACCAGGGATTCCAGATTTATAAAATGCTGAAATAAAATTTTGCTTATAACTAATAATTAGAAAGATCAGAACTACAATTATAAAAAAAACTGATCTCCAAAATAGAATCTGCCATAGAGTGGAACCTTCGAAAGATTTGACTATTAACCCTCCAAAACTTAAACTAAAAGCACCAAAAAAAATCAAAAGCGGCCCTGGTAATTTTGTAATTAAATTCATTTAATTTGAGAAATTAGATTATTACTCTCCATCTGATAAAGTTTATATAATGTTTCAGCATCCTCTAAGCTTACATCTTTAAATTTAATATTAGATCCTGGTGTTAATTGTACCAGTCGATCATAGTCAGCAGATATGACAGTTGCAATCTTCGGATATCCACCAATAGTCCCATGATCTGATAACATAATAATTGGATCTCCAGCAGATGTTATTTGAATTACACCTTTTACCAAACCTTCAGATTTTATATTAGGATCAACGATATTTTCAATTTTTGGACCTTCTAATCTCATACCCATCCTGTCTGAAAGTTTTGTAATTTTAAAACTTTCTTTAAAGAATTTATTTTGTGAAGACTCAGAAAAATAATCATAGTTTGTGCCTTTAATGACTCTTATATTTTCAATAGTGCTACCTAAGTAATCGAGTTTTCTTTTGTTAAAAGAATTATTAATATCAATTATTTCAATTTCTAAATCTTTAGAAAATTTATTCCCATTATTTGGTCCAATTTGAGCTTGTGTATTTATTGAACAGCTTCCCCAATAATAATCAACACCAAAAGTTCCATTAATCGAAAAATATCCATAAACAGACTTGTTTGTTGAACGGATATCGACTTCATCACCATTTTTTAACAAATAACATTGGTAGGAATTTCCATCAATAACACCCTCTTTTGTTATAATTTTAAATGATACATTTCCAGAAATACAAAAAAAAATATCTTTTCCAAAATACCTCAAATGCGGGCCTTGATAAGCAAATTCTATTACAGGTGAATTGTAATCATTTTGTAGAAGTGAGTTTAACAATTGAAAATTTCTTTTATCCATCGCTCCGCTAAAAGGAATACCAATATGGTATAAATTATTTCTTCCTAGGTCTTGATATGTGGTGTTGATACCAGCTCTTAAAATTTTAAAGTAGTTTCTATCTTTTGATTTCATTATATTGATCTAAAGTTATTCTATAAAATTTTATTGTATCACCTGGATTAACAAGATTAGGGTTTGATTGATTAGATGTGTCGAAAATATTTTGTGGTGTATTTCCCAAAATATTCCATCCCCCAGGTGTTTCAAAAGTGTATATGTTACAAAATTGTTCTGTTATTCCAACTGAACCTTTTGGAACTTTAACTCTTGGTGTTTCTAATCTTTTTAATCTCATTTCCTGGTTAAGATCACCAAGAAAAGGCATGCCAGCCACAAATCCTGTCATATAACAAAAGTAATTTTTACTAAAAAATTTTTCTAGGATTATTTCTGATTTTAATTTTAGTTTATTTTCAACTCTTTTAATATCTAATGCAAAATTATTATCACAACACACAGGAATTTTGATTAAGTTTTTTTCTAATTTATTGTTTTCTTTAATCTCTATATTTTCAATTTTTTTTTTTAAAGATAAAAAAGAATGTATATTTAAATCATATGAAATTATTAATTTATTATAAGATGGAGTTAAGTTTGTAATACCTTTTAAATTTAATTTTTTTATTTGGTAAAAATATTTGATAACATTTGAATTAATTTCTTGATTTACATCGCTTCCAAAGTCGCAATACAAAGCTGCGTCACCAAGATTTAATATATTTTTTATCATACCATGTTATACTTATGATTTATTAGTATGGAAATTAATATCAATTGTGATTTAGGTGAAAAATCAAAGCATCATTCAGATGAAAATGATCCAAAATTACTAGAAATTGTCAATTCAGCTAATGTTGCTTGTGGTTATCATGCTGGTGATGAAGAGAGCATGAACCAAGTTGTAAAAATTTGTAAGAAAAACGGTGTTAGCATAGGTGCACATCCATCATTTAAAGATCCAGAAAACTTTGGACGTAAAAGACTAAATTTATCGTCAGATGAAATAAATAAATTATTAATTGATCAGTATGAAATTTTACAAAATATAGCTGAAAAACATGGTGAGATGGTTACACATATTAAACCACATGGTGCATTAAATAATATGGCTTGCGAAGATATTGAGCTTGCAACAATCATTGCAAAATCAATCTGCAATTTTAATAAAGATTTAATTTATTTAGTGCCTACAGGTTCAAAGATGGAAGAGGCAGCAAAGAAATTTGATATGAGGATAGCATGTGAGATTTTTGCAGACAGAAATTATGAAGATAATGGAAACTTAATATCAAGAAAAGAGCCTCATGCACTTATTACAGATCCAGATAAAGCAAAAAGTCACGTTTTAAGCATGGTTCAGAACCAAGCCATTAATTGTCACAGCGGAAAGCAAATACCTTGTGAAATAGACTCTGTGTGCATACATGGCGATAACGAAAGTTCTTTAGCTACAGCTATATCTATAAAAAATAATTTAATAGATAATGGCTTAGAACTAAAAACACTAACTAACTTAAGGAAATTTAAATAATGATAAAGAAAATATTTTTTTCAATGTTCTTTTTAATTTTTTTAGCAGGAACATCTTTTGCTGCTGGATCTAGTAGTGATTCTGGATCAACAGAAAGCCATTATGATAAGGCAGTAAAATTGATTAAAGCTGCAAAAAAATTAGAAAAAAAAGGTAAAACAGAGAAGGCAATTAAAAGATACGAAAGAGCAATTAAATTTTTAGTAAAGTCAAATAAGATGAAGCCAAATAAAGCAGACACATTAAATTATCTTGGGTTTGCAACTAGAAAAACTGGTGATTTTGAAAATGGTGAGAAATATTATCTTCAAGGTTTAGCTATTGAGCCAAATCATATAGGAATTAACGAATATCTTGGTGAATTATATGTTGCAACCAATAGGATGAATTTAGCAAAAGAAAGATTGAGTGTTCTAGAAGGATGTAATTGTGAAGAATACAATCAGCTAAAGGGTGTTATAGACGGATCTAAAAAATCAAAATACTAGTTTATATTTTTTATCATTTGCTCAGGCATCCAAAGAGCAATTTCAGGAAATATCACAACCAAGATAACAGCAAAAATCATTAGCAAGAAGAGTGGAAACGCACTTCTTGCTATATAACCCATATCTTTATTAGCCATACCCTGAAGAACAAAAAGATTAAAACCAACCGGTGGCGTGATCTGAGCCATTTCGACAACAATAACTAGAAAGACACCAAACCAAATCATATCAAAACCAGCTTGTCTAATCATTGGTTCAATTATAGCCATTGTTAAAACTACAGCAGAAATACCATCAAGAAACATTCCAAGAATTATATAAAAGATCATTAAAACAAAAATTAAAACATATGGAGAAAGTTCCATTCCTTCAATCCATAGAGCAAGATTTCTTGGCAATCCTGTAAAACCCATTGCCAAAGATAAAAAAGTGGCTCCAGCTAATATAAAAGCTATCATGCAAGAAGTTTTAGTAGCACCCAAGAGAGACTCTTTAAATGTTCTTAAAGACAAACTCTTTTGAAAGTATGATAAAATTAATGCACCTACTACACCCAAAGAAGCTGCTTCGGTTGCGGTTGCTATACCAGTATAAATTGAGCCAATAACTGAAACTATTAATAATATTACAGGTATCAGTTTTCCTGATTTCCTTACCTTTTCCATAAGTGAGAAGTCTTGTTTAAAAGTAGGCATGGATTTTTTATTTATTGACGACCAAATCATTACATATGTCATAAAGATCAACGCAATCATTATTCCTGGTAAAATTCCTGCGATAAATAGTTTTGCTATCGACTCTTGGACAGTCACACCATAAATAATTAAAATAATTGAAGGTGGAATTAGAAGACCCAGCGTTCCTGAACCAGCTAAACTTCCAAGTAGAATACTTTCTGGATATTTTCTTTTTCTTAGTTCTGGAATAGACATTTTTCCTACTGTGGCTACAGTTGCTGCAGAAGATCCTGAAATAGCTGCAAATAAAGCACATCCAACTACATTAACATGCACTAAGCCACCGGGTAGTTTCTGCATCCATGGAGATAATCCTTCAAATAAATTTTCGGATAATTTCGTCCGAAATAAAATTTCACCCATCCAAACAAATAAAGGAAGTGCAGTTAAAGTCCATGAGGATGAGGCTCCCCAAATTGTTGTTGCCATCGCATCTCCAACTGGCCTTGTGGTGAACAGCATCATTCCTATAGATGAAACACCAACCATGCTTATAGCGACCCAAATTCCTGAGCCTAAAAATATCAAGAGAACACTTATGAAAAATATAGTAAGTAAAATTTCAGTCATTTTTTTTTGTATGTATTTGCAAAACTAATTGATGAGATACACATATGAAAAATATTAGTGATCCTAAGGCAACACTAGTTTGTGGTATCCAAATTAAAATTTCATCAGCTCCTTCACTTCTCTCTTGAAATTCATAAGATATTTTTAGCATTTTCAAAAAATAGAATGCTAGATAACCAGAGAATATAGTTGCAACTATCAAACTCCATAATTCCAAAAATCTCTTTTTAACCCCAGTAGCTTTTTCTAAAAATAAAGTAATTCTAATGTGACCACCTTCTACAAAAGTATAAGATAAAGCAAAAAAAGATGAGGCAGCCATACAATATCCAGAATATTCAGCTAATCCTCTAATATAAAAACCAAATATTCTTGATGAAATTCCAATTAAAATAAAAACTGCAACCAAAATGAGAAAGAATGCAGCGATATAGCCTGAGTAACTATAAAGATTATTTAAAAATTTATTGACTTTAGTAAACATATAAAAAGGCCGTTTAATACGGCCTTTTTAATTATAATGATTTAATTATAAGCAGCAAGAACACTGGCACCTCTATCGCCAGCTTTTTTCTTCCATTCTTCTGCCATTGTAGCACCAACTTTTTTGAAATGACTTTCAAGGGCTGCATTTACTTTGCCTACTTTCATTCCAGCATCAGCTAAAGCTTTTTTATCAGCAACATTTCCTTTTTTTGAAAGTGCCCAACCTTTTTTCTCAGCAACTGCTGCCTCTTCCATAATCATTTTTTGTGTAGCTTTATCTAATTTATTCCAAGAACCTCTGTGAGCTACAATCATATTTTTTGGAAACCAAGCTGCAATATCATAAAAATACTTTACTCCATTTTCCCAAATTTTACTGTTCTTACCAGTAGTTGGTGAAGTAATCATACTTTCAACCGCACCAGTTGAGAATGCTTGGCTTATTTCAGCTGCTTCTATTTTTGTAGGAGCCATACCTGTCAACTCGGCCATTCTAATAGTTGCAGAATTATATGCTCTAAATTTTAAACCTTTTAAATCAGCAACACTATTAATTTCCTTTTTACTATAAAGACCTTGCGCAGGCCATGGTACAGCGTATAAAAATACAAGACCTTTTTGATCTAGACCTTTAATTATTGCAGGCTTAGATGCTTGATACAGTTTCATAGCATCATCATAAGATGTCGCAAGAAATGGTTGTGAATCAATCTCTAATAACGGATCCTCTTTACCTAGAGCCGACATAAATCTCTCACCAATTTGAGCTTGTCCAGTTCTAACAGCCCTAAATATCTCTCCACCTTTAAATAGAGATCCACCTGGGTGTGTTACTATTGTTAATTTCCCCCCACTTTTTTCTGAAACATTTTTAGCAAATTCAGCTGCATTAGCAGAATGGAAGTTGCTTGCACCATATGCTAGTGCCATATCCCATTTTTCTGCGGCAAAAGCATTAGCAGATAAAATAACAGAAAATAAAACAGAGAGCAAAATTTTGAAAAGTTTCATAAATCCTCCATATTTCTAAAAAACATATCTCATTATGTATTAAAACTTAAATCAATAAAAATTTTTGATGTTTTATTGAAAAATAATAAATAATTACTATTATAATAACATCTTGATCGAACAATCACTCATTTTACTGCAAATTATATTTATAGATATTATTCTTGCGGCAGATAATGCAATAATAATAGGATTGATTGCAGCCAATTTTGTTCCAAAAAATAGAAAAAAAATAATATTCTGGGGAGTAGTTGGAGCGTTAGTTTTCAAAGTTATATTTGCAATATTTGCAACATATTTATTTAAGTTTTACTTCATTAAAATTCTTGGTGGATTACTTTTAATTTGGATTGTTAATGACTTAAGAAAAGATTTATTTGAAATTCAAAAAATTAAGTCTCCTAAAAAGAAATCTATGGAACCTTCATTTATCAAAAGTATTTACAAAGTGTTATTTGCAGATATTACGATTAGTTTTGATAACGTTATTGGCGTTGTGGGTGCGGCCAAAGGTAATTTTGGTTTTATGATTTTTGGCTTAGTATTATCAGTAGTTCTTACTGGAGCCTTAGCTACTTATTTAGCAAATTATATACAAAAACATCTATGGATAGCTTATATAGGTTTAGGTTTTATATTATTGGTTGCTATTCAATTAGTAATAGGTGGATTAGTCGATTTAGAAATTTTAAACATTAACGAAAAATATATAAAGTATTTCTAACATTACCAAGTTCCAGTATTTTCCATTGATGACCAGGGCTCTTTTGGAGGAAGATTTCCCTCCTGAAGTATTTCAATTGATATTTTATCTGGTGATTTCACAAATGCCATATGACCATCTCTGGGTGGTCTATTAATTGTATAACCCATATCCATTAGTCTTTGACATATTTCGTATATATTTTTAACTCTATAGGCTAAGTGACCAAAATTTCTAGATCCGTCTCCTAAATTATCGCCGTCCCAATTATAAGTAAGTTCAATTTCTGCATTATTGTCGTTTGGTGCAGCTAAAAAAATTAATGTATATCTGCCTTTTTCATTTTCCATTCTTTTTGTCTCTTTTAAACCCAGCCCATCACAAAAAAATTTTAAAGACTCTTCAATATTAGAAATTCTAATCATTGTGTGTAAATATTTCATAGTAAAATTATAATTTATTTTTATTCTAGTTCAATAGTGCTTGGTGGTTTAGAAGTCACATCATAAACTACTCTATTTATACCTCGAATATTATTAATTATTTTATTCGATACCATTTGCATAAATGATTTATTAAATTGAAAATAATCTGCTGTCATTCCATCTTCAGATGTTATTGCTCTTAGCAAGCATAAATATTCATAGGTTCTATTGTCTCCCATTACACCAACTGTTTTAACAGGTAGTAATGCGGCATAAGCCTGCCATATCTTATGATAAAGATTATGTTCTCTTAATGCACTTATAAAATAATTATCTGCTTCTTTTAAAATTTTTATTTTTTCTTTAGTAATTATGCCTGGCATTCTAATGGCTAAACCAGGACCAGGAAAAGGATGTCTAGAAATAATTTCTTTACTTAAATTTAATTCTAGACCTAACATTCTAACCTCGTCTTTAAACAAATACTTCAATGGTTCAACTAATTTTAATTTCATTCTTTTTGGTAAACCACCAACATTATGATGAGACTTAATTTTTGACGTTTGACTTCCTGTTACAGATTTACTTTCAATTAGATCAGGGTATAGAGTTCCTTGAGCTAAAAATTTTACATTTTTTGTTTTTTTTGCGTATTTTTCAAAAAGTTTAATAAATAAATTTCCAATAATTTTTCTTTTTTTTTCTGGATCTGTTACATTTTTTAATTTGCTTATGAATAATTTTCCAGCATTTACATAAATTAAATTCAATTTAAATTTTTTTCTAAAAGTATTTACAACTTGTTTTTCTTCATTTTTTCTGAGCAGACCAGTATTAACGAATATACAAGTTAAGTTTTTTCCAATCGCATTACTAATTAATTTAGCAACTACACTACTATCTACTCCGCCAGATAATGCACAAATTACTTTAGAATTTCCAACTTGTTCTTTAATTTGCTGTATAAGTTTGGATTTTTGATTTTTTGATGTCCAGTTTTTTTTATTTTTACAAATTTTAATTACAAAGTTTTTTAATATTATCTTGCCTTTAACTGTATGGGAAACTTCTGGATGAAACTGTATGCCATATATTTTTTTTTTTATATTTTCTATCATGCATAATTTCGAATTTGAGGATTTTGCTATAACTTTAAAACCTTTAGGTAATTTAATTACCTCATCTCCATGACTCATCCATACATTGGTAGATTTTTTTGAAAAAAAATTTTCAGTTAAAGCACTTTTTTTTAATTTTGTAACTTTTGCTAACCCGAATTCTCTTGATTTTGCTTGTTTTACTTTACCTCCTAATTCTTTAGAGATTATCTGGTGGCCAAAACAAATACCTAAAATTGGAATATTTGAACTTAATATACTTTTAGTGAATTTAACTTTTTTATTTTGGTAAACATTTAAGGGACCACCTGATAAAATGATGCCTTTCACATTTTTTTCAGTTTTGTAGTCTTTAAGTTTGTTGTGACTTATAATTTCACAAAAAACATTTAATTCTCTTACTTTTCTTGCAATTAACTGTGTAAACTGAGACCCAAAATCGATTATTAAAATTTTATCTAGATTATTTTCAAGACGCATCTTTTTTTTCAAACTCTTTTAGGCGTTTGTTAATAGATACGATTTTATCACAAAGGTTCGAGCATATTTTCTTAAAATCTTCTCTAAGTTCCTCTGCTTTAGAAAAATTAGATCTTTCTAACTCAATATCTATTAATAGATACATTGCCTCTTCGTTGTTTGGCTCGAGTAGTAAGACTGTATTTATATTTTTTTCTAGTTCTGTTTTATTCTCTTCGTTTTTAAATATTTTTGCTAAATATAGATACGACTTTGAATCTTTAGGATTATATACAATATTTCTTTGAAATAAAAATTTTGAATCTTCATATTTTTCATTTTCAAAAAGATTTTTCGCTTCATCAAAAAAATTAACTTTCTCCGCGCTAACATTAAAAATTAAATTAAAAAGTAAAATAATTGCTAAGGTAATTTTTTTTATCATCTTTTTATTTCGTCTATGTTATGTACCATACTTTCATAAAAACCCGCTTTAGTAATTTTGACAAATTTTGGTTTTTTTCTAAGATCTTTAATTCTTTTTGCACCTAAGTAACCCATTGATGATTTTAATCCACCTACTAGTTGGTAGATGATTTTTTCAACTGTGCCTTTGTATTTGACAAAACCTTCAACACCTTCTGCTACATATTTTGAAGTATCTTTTTGTTTTGATTGAAAATATCTATCTGCTGAACCTTTATTCATTGCTCCAATAGATCCCATTCCTCTAAAACTTTTAAATAATTTACCACCTCTTTTTATAATTCTACCTGGAGCCTGATCTGTTCCTGCAAATAATGATCCAATCATCACCGCATCTGCTCCTGCTGCAAGTGCTTTTGAAATATCCCCAGAAAATTTGATACCTCCATCAGCTATTAGTGTTGTTTTACTTTTGCCCATCCCCTTTTTTACATCTAAAATTGCACTTAACTGTGGAACTCCTATCCCCGCAACTAATCTTGTAGTGCATATTGATCCTGGTCCAATTCCAACTTTTATAATATCTACTCCTTGCTTAATCAGAAATTTAGCTGCTTCTGCTGTAGCAATATTACCTGCACATAAAGCTGTTTTAGTTGGTTTTATTTTTTTAATTTTTTTTATTATTTCGGCCACTTTTTTTGTGTGGCCATGAGCTGTATCAACAACAATTAAATCAATATTTTCTTTTAAAATCTTTTGAGCTCTAATGTGCTCGTTTAAACTTGCACCAACTGCTGCACCAACTAACATTTTTTTTGCTTTTACTTTTCTTATTTCTTTTATCTGATCATTTATTGATAAATTTCTGTGTATAACACCTATTCCACCCTTTTTACCGATTGAAATAGCCATATTAGACTCTGTTACAGTATCCATTGCTGAAGTTATAAGGGGTATAGAAATATTTAGGTGTTTTGACAATTTAACTTCTGTCCTTACTTCTGAAGGTAAAATTTCAGAATAATTTGGTGCTAAAGTTACATCATCGAAAGTGAGTGCTTCTTTGATAGGATCCATGTCCTTATATAAACGATTCTTTAAAAAATGAAAGTATCTATCTTAAATTTTTGCAGATTAAAAAACTTTCTTTAGAGTCTTTTCTGCTTGCGGGAGGCTTATAAACATTAAATTTTACAAAATTTTTTTTTGAAAATGCAATTATCTCATTAAATGAATTTCCCATAAATAGTTTTGAGACAAAATAGCCATTAGGCTTCATCATTTTTGTAGTAAAATCCAAAGCTTCTAAAACTAACTCTCCGGTTACCATAGAGTCTAGATTTTTATTTCCCGTAGTATTGACTGCCATATCTGAAATAATCAGGTCAATTTTTCCTCCAAAATAATTACTAATTTTATTTTGTTGTTCGGTATCTGTAAAATCTCCTTTTATAATTTTTACATTCTTTATTTCTTCTATTTCTTTTAAATCTATTGCTAAATGCTTATTACATTTTAAATTACTTGATATATATTGAGACCAGCTTCCAGGAGCAGCTCCAAGATCTATTACTGATATATTATTTTTTAAAAATTTAAATTTTTCGTTAATTTCTTTTAATTTATAAACAGCTCTTGATCTATATCCTTCAACTTTTGATTGTCTAACGTAAATATCTCTTCTCTGCTTATTAATCCAATTTTTTGAGATTTTATTTTTTTTCAATTAGTTTTGAACCTTAAAGATTTTAAGATTTTATTATTATCTAAAGTATTTAATTCTATTTCTAGATTTTTTTCGTTTCTCATATCTTTATCATTTACTTTAATTCCACTAGCCAAATGTATAATTCCAATTTTATGATTTGGTAAAAAAGGTTCCACGAAAATTTTATTCTTTTCATCAAACTTTGGAAGTAAGTTACTAGCTAACCAGTTGCAATTATGAGGAAGAAATTCAACATCTACATTATCAATATATACGCATATATTTATTGCTAGTTGCTCTGAACCAAATATTTCGCCATTGCTAAGTGTTGTTTTTAAATTTTTTTGCCATACATTCCAGCAACTAGAATTTTTTTCTAAAGAAAAAACACCAATATTAATATGTGGAGCAAATGCTAGCTTTCTAGCTTTCTTTATATCAATTTTAGATTTGATAGCATGTTTAAAATTTTGAGATTTTATTATTGCCAATTTACCAAACAGCCAGTTAACATTGCTTAATATCCTATAACCAGGTGTCATGGTCTGAGTAATGCCTAGTTTTCCGTTATCACAAGCTCTAATGAATAAATCTATTGAACTCCAATCTTGTACCCAGGCATCACAATCTATCCATAAATATTTTTTATAATTAGGAAAATATTTTGGAAGAAATGCTCTAGAAACTTGACTTTTTAACCACTCTTTATCTTTAACTTTTGATTTTGGAACTTCAATATCCCACTCTGCTGCTTTAATTTCATCCACTTTATTTCTCAAAATTTCTTTTTGAGATACAGTCAAACCAGCATCTAAGATACAAATAGCTATATTTTTACTCTCATCAAATCGTTTTATAGAATCTACTAGCTCATCTAATAGTTCAAAATAATTAGAGTCTGCTAGAGAAACTATTACATTTTCACTCATTACAAAATATCTTCATGATGATCAATTCCAACATCTTTTTCTTTATTTTGTTTTTTTAAGAATAAAAAATGAATTGAACTTACGGGTATAATTAATAGATAAATTATTCCTGAAATTATAATTGTATTAAAAGTATATATTAGTAATAAACCAAAATATAAAATAATTCCAAATAGAAGAAATATTGAAGTACTTCTAGGTACTACAATTCTTTTTAAAGAATATGTAGGAATTTTACTGATTAAAAGTATAGAAATGATAATAAATAAAGTTGGAACAACTATATTTTTGTTTATCATTAAAAATTGGACCTCGCTAAAACTGTAAATTAATGGCATCAATACTAAAACTCCTCCTGCTGGCGAAGGTATGCCTTCAAAAAAATTATCCCTCCATGAGGGTTCACCTCCTGTGGTAACATTAAATCTTGCAAGTCTTAAGGCAACGCAAACTACATATATTAAAGATATTAGCCAACCAAATCTCCCAATATTATCTAATGCCCAAAAATACATTATAAAAGCTGGCGCAACTCCAAAACTAATTACATCGGTTAATGAATCTAATTCTTTTCCAACTTTTGATGTGGCTTTAATTAATCTAGCTATTCTTCCATCTAATCCATCTATAATTGCAGCAATTAATACTGCAATAACTGATAATTCAAATCTTCCATCAAATGCAAATTTAATAGAAGTTAAACCAATACATACTCCAACTAGAGTCATAATATTTGGTAGAATAACTCTAGAATTTTTATTTGAAACTAATCTTATTTTTTTTTCGGGGTTTTCCATTTATCTTTTAGCGATTAATGTTTCTCCAGCAACCGCTCTTTGATTAACCTTTACTAATGGTTCATAATTTTCAAAATATAAGTCCGCTCTACTTCCAAATCTAATCATGCCTATTCTAGATCCTTGATCAACATTTTCTTCAACAGATGTATCTGTTACTATTCTGCGTGCAACTAAACCAGCTATTTGAACTACTATAATATCTTCACCATATGAATTTTTAATTTTATAATAATTTCTTTCATTATCCTCACTTGCTTTATCAAGCGAAGCATTTATAAATTTTCCAGGTTTGTACAAAATATCTTCTATTTTTCCTGAACATGGCGATCTATTTACATGGCAGTCAAATACATTCATAAATATACTTACTTTTTTGAATTTTTTGTTTTCAAGACCTAATTCTTTTGGACCATTTGTATCTAAGACTTGCAAAACCAATCCATCAGCAGGACTTGTTAAATATTTTTCATCATTTATTGAAATTCTCTCTGGATCTCTAAAAAAATAATAACACCAAATACTCAAAACAAAACCTAGGAAGCCTAGAAAACCATGTATGAAATATAGAATTATCGTAGCTATTACAAAAATTGCTATAAATTTATAGCCCTCGTTGTGAATCTTTGGAAAAATTTTATCTAGCATAATCGTTCAATTGATAATTTTGGATTAATATGTATATAAAAAGATTAAATTCAATTATTAAGATACATCAAAAAATGAGCAAAATAAAGGTAAAAAATCCCATTGTTGAGTTAGATGGTGATGAAATGACCAGAGTGATATGGGAATTCATTAAAAATAAACTCATTTTGCCATACTTAGATTTAGGGATTGAATACTATGATCTTGGGATGAGAAGTAGAGATGATACTAACGATAAAATTACTATCGATTGTGCTAATGCCATAAAGAAAATTGGGGTCGGAATAAAATGTGCAACAATTACTCCTGATGAGTCAAGAGTTAAAGAATTTAATTTAAAAAAAATGTGGAGATCTCCTAACGGGACAATAAGAAATATTATTGGTGGTACAGTGTTTAGGGAGCCAATAATTTGTAAAAATATTCCAAAACTTGTTCCATCTTGGACAGACCCTTTAATAATTGGAAGACATGCCTTTGGTGATCAATATAGAGCAACAGACTTTTTGGTGCCAGGAAAGGGAAAATTAGAAGTTAAATGGACAGCGGATGATGGAAGTGATGAAAAAAAATATGAGGTATTTAATTTTCCAGGACCGGGTATTGCCTTGTCAATGTATAATTTAGATAAATCAATAGAGGATTTTGCGAAATCTTGTTTCAATTATGGTTTAATTAAAAAATGGCCTGTATATCTATCAACAAAAAATACTATATTGAAAAAATATGATGGCCGTTTTAAAGATATTTTTCAAGATGTTTTCGAAAAAAACTTTAAAAGTGATTTTCAAAAAAATGGAATAACTTACGAGCATAGATTAATTGATGACATGGTGGCATGCGCAATGAAATGGCAGGGCAAATATATTTGGGCATGTAAAAATTATGATGGAGATGTACAATCTGATACTGTGGCTCAAGGATATGGTTCTTTAGGTCTGATGACCAGTGTTTTGCTTGCACCAGATGGAAAAACCATGGAGGCAGAGGCAGCTCATGGGACTGTAACCAGACATTTTAGAATGCATCAACAGGGTAAAGAAACATCTACAAATCCTATTGCTTCAATTTTTGCGTGGACTAGAGGACTTGCTCACAGAGGAAAATTGGATAACAATGAGGAACTAATTAACTTCGCAAATAATTTAGAAGAAGTATGTATTTCAACAGTTGAAAGTGGAAATATGACTAAAGATTTAGCTATATTGATAGGTCCATCCAATAAATATTTAACAACAAAACAATTTTTAGAAGTTATAAAATCAAGTTTAGAAAAGAAAATTAATTAATTGAAAGAAAAAATTAATAAAATTTTATTTATTAATACAGGAGGTGGAATAGGAGATGCACTTTCTTGCTTACCAACTTTTAATTATATAAATAAAATACTTTCTCCAGAAATAATTTACTATTATGCGACTGATCTTAATAATTATTGGTTCGAAGAAAAATTGTTAGAATATAAACCTGTTAATTTAAGCATAATAAAAAATTTTCCAGAACATTTTGGTTTTAGAAATTTTCACAAAAAAGACGCGGAAAAATTAATTAATAAATTTGATTTTAACGAATTTGATTTAATAATTGATAATCAAACAAGGCTCAAAAATACACTGATTTACAGAAAAATACCTCATAAATACTATATCTCTCCATGTATTAATTATTTCTTATCAAGACCATTTAAATTTATAAAGAAAAGCAAAGCAATCTCAATAAGAATAATTGATTATCTTAACAAATTAACAAACAATAATGAGATGCCCAATTATAGTATTGATATTTCAAAATCTTTTTTGGATGAAGCAAAAAAATTAATAAAAAATGACAAAAAATATATTGGATTTTCGATTACTGCTGGACATAAAACTAGAAATAAAGAAATTAAGTTTGACGAAATAATTAAAGTAGCTAAGTATTTTTCAGATAAATATATACCAACTTTTTTTATCGAAGATAAATATGTAGACCTTAAAGAAAAAATTAAAAAAAGTGTAGGAAACTCATACTTTCCCGAAGAACAAATTAATAAAATTTATAAAAAACCCATGATGGTCACAGCTCTTGGATCTTTGACAAGCTTTAATATATCTATCGATAATGGAATTTCACATATGTTATCCTTTTCTAAAAATAAAAACTTTATAATTTATAATGATTATTCAGAAAAATTTAAGCCAATTAATAAGAATTGTTTTATTTTTGATTGTAAAATAAATAATACTTCTATCGATCAAATTACAAGTGAACGTATTATAAATTTTATAAAGAAATATTTAAATTAGTTCTTTTAATTTTTTTATTGCGTTGTCTACTTCACTAAATCGTTGACCACCAGCTTGTGCAAAGTCTTTACGTCCTCCTCCACCTTTTCCACCAATAATTTCAGATCCTAGTTTTGCAAATTTAACTGCATCATATTTATTTATTAAATTTTCTGTTACACCTACAGCAAGACCAACTTTGTCATCTTTATTTGCAAATACAACTACTATTCCCTCTCCTAATTCTTTTTTACCTGCATCAACAAGTTTTCTTAGATCTTTTGGAGATAAATCTTGAACTTTTTGCAATCTAATTTTTGTACCATTAATAGTTTCGTCTTCAATTATGTTTTTTGTTTTATCAGCTAAAACTGATTGAACATTTAATTGTTCTAATTGTTTATTGAGATCTTTAATTAATCCTTTTGTATCTTTATTTTCTAGATTTGGTTTTCCACCTAATTTGATTATTTGAGCAGACACCTCTTTAATACTGTCTTCATCCTTTTGTGCAGAAAGGTTTGACATTTTTTCCTTATTTTTTAAGAATATTTCGAGTTGTTTGTCCCTTAAAGCTTCAACCCTTCTCACTCCAGCAGCTATTGAGGATTGGCTAACAGTTTTAAATTTTCCAATATCACCTGTATTTTTTACATGTGTTCCACCACATAATTCTGTTGAAAAATAAGAGTTATTTTCCGCTCCCATAGAAACTACTCTCACTTCTTCTCCATATTTTTCACCAAAAAAAGCCAAAGCACCTTTTTCAATTGCAGCTTTTGGCGTCATAATTCTTGTAGTTACATCAGTTTTGTTTTGGACGTATTCATTAACTAATTTATCGATAATTGTTAATTCATCCTCTGTGATTGGTTTCATATGGCTAAAATCAAATCTTAGCCTATCAGGCGCAACCAAAGATCCTTTTTGCATAACGTGTTTTCCTAATGTTCTTCTCAAAGACTCATGTAATAAATGAGTTGCAGAATGATATGCCTTAAGATTATTACGTCTTTCAATATCTATTTTCATTTCTACAACGTCCTTAATCTTAATATCCCCAGATTTTAAAATTCCATGATGTATAAACAAATCTCCAAGTTTTTTTTGAGTGTCTGTAACCTCAAATACTGAATTACCAGATATTATTGTTCCTTGATCTCCCACTTGTCCACCAGACTCTCCATAAAACGGTGTTTGATTAGTAATAATTATTCCTTCTTCACCAGTTGAAATATTTTGTGTTTCTTTATTATTTTTAATTATAGATAACACAACTCCTTCTGAATGGTTAAACTCATATCCAAGAAACTCTGTAGGTCCTATTTTATCTTTTATACTGAACCAGATTTCTTCTTCAGAGGCATCTCCAGAACCTTTCCAATTTTGTTTTGCAAGTTCTTTGCTTTTTTTCATTAATTCATCAAATTTATTTTGATCAACAGTCAAAGATTTATTTTTTAAAATATCTTCAGTTAAGTCTAATGGGAAACCATACGTATCATATAATTTAAACGCTACTTCACCTGGTAAAACTTTTTTTATTTTAGAAATTTCATCGTTCAAAATTTTAATTCCTCTATCAAGTAATACTAAAAATTTTTCTTCTTCCATTTTTAATGTTTCTTTAATTAAAGTTTCTGATCTTTCTAATTCAGGATAATTACCTTTCATTTCATCTCTCAATGTATCAAAAATTTTATTGAATACTGGCTCTTTAGAACCTAACAAATGAGAATGTCTCATTCCTCTTCTCATTATTCTTCTAAGAACATAACCTCTACCTTCATTTGAGGGTAATACTCCTTCTGCAAGTAGAAATGAGCTGGCTCTTAAGTGATCTGCAATTACTCTAAAGCTTGATAAATTATTTTCATCTTGTTTTACTTTTGTAAATTCAGAAATCGAACTAATTAATTTTTTAAAGTGATCTGTTTCATAATTATCATGTGTGCCCTGAAGTAATGCTGCAATTCTTTCTAAACCCATTCCAGTATCTACTGAAGGTTTTGGAAGATTAATTCTCTTATCTTTTGAAACTTGCTCAAATTGCATGAAGACTAAATTCCATATCTCAATATATCTATCGCCATCTTCATCTTTGGTTCCG
Source organism: uncultured Pelagibacteraceae bacterium (assembly GCA_902601895.1). GTDB lineage: Bacteria > Pseudomonadota > Alphaproteobacteria > Pelagibacterales > Pelagibacteraceae > Pelagibacter. The sequence goes on from CACKOU010000001.1 coordinate 79,706, forward strand.
GGTAAACCACCTTTTAAATGATCACCATGATCATAAAATATCTCAGAACAAGGTCCGCATGGGCCTGTTTCACCCATTGACCAAAAATTATCTGAAGTTGCTATCCTAATAATTCTATCGTCGCTAAAACCCGCTATTTTCTTCCAAAAATTGAATGCTTCATCGTCTTCATGAAAAACTGTTACATATAATCTATCTTTATTTAATCCAAAATCTTTAGTAATTAAATTCCAAGCTAATTCAATTCCCCTCTCCTTAAAATAATCTCCAAAAGAGAAATTTCCTAGCATTTCAAAAAATGTATGGTGTCTTGGAGTGTAGCCAACGTTCTCTAGATCGTTGTGTTTACCTCCAGCTCTAACACATTTTTGAGAAGTAGTTGCTCTATGATAATCCCTTTTTTCTAATCCAGTAAAAACATTTTTAAACTGGACCATTCCAGAATTTGCAAACATTAACGTTGGATCGTTGTTTGGAACTAAATTACTGGATTCTACTATCTTGTGATCGTTTTTTTCAAAATACTTTAAAAAAGTATTTCTTATTTTATTTAGTGTTTTGTCTGCCATGTTTTTAAAATACAACTTTTTTAAACTATGTCTAGTTAGCTTATTCGATCGCCTGGACACCTAACATGAGTTTTAGTAAGTTCGTGACAATGAAAAAAATTCACGATAATTTTTTTGAACCATCTGAGCATCAATTGAAAAGCCTTCTAGAACATTATAAAGCTAGACGATATACTGATGCAGAAAAATTATCACAATCTATCACTCGAGAATTCCCTAAACATAAGCTTGCCTGGAAAGTCTTTGCTGCTGTACTTAAACAAAATGGAAAGATTAATGAATCATTAATTGCCAGTCAAAAATCTATACAGTTAGATCCAAAGGATGCAGAAGCCCACAAAAATTTAGGTATCATACTACAAGAAAAAGGTAGATTAAAAGCTTCTGAAATTAGTTTTAAAAAAGCAATAACATTAGAACCTGAATATATCGAGGCTCACGAAAATTTAGGTAACAATCTTAAAATGCAAGGTAAATTTAAAGATGCTGAGATAAGCTTTAGACAAGTGATAGAATTAAAACCTAATTTTGCTGAAGCGCATGGTAACTTGGGAGTTCTTCTACAAATCCAGGGTAGATTTAAAGAGGCTGAATTGAGTTATAAAAAGGCGATAGAGTTAAAATCAAACTATACAAGAGCTTACAATAATCTGGGTATCGTACTAAAAGAACAAGAAAGGTTAGATGAAGCATGCTATGCTTTTTTTCAAGCAATAAATTTAAATCCACATTTTGCTGATGCTTTTACAAATCTTAGTATAACTTTAAAAAACGTAAGGTTCAATTCATCAAATACAAAGATCTACCCAATTTTAATCCGACTTATAAATGCTGATAATTTTGTTCGGCCTTCCAATATAGCTCCAAGTATTTTAAGTCTCTTAGAACATGATCCCATAATAAAGAACTTGCTGATTAAAAAAAATTTAGTAACAAGCCTCGAAGATTTAAATATAATAATCAAAAATCTTGATAAGCTTGCTATCCTTCATCATCTAATGCGAGTGTGCCCACTTCCTGATCTCAGATTTGAAAGACTTTTTGTAAATATGCGAAGTTTAATTCTTAATAATTTGGATAATATAGATACATCATCTGAATTAATCTATTTTTTATCTACACTTTCCCTTCACTGTTTTACTAATGAATATGTATATTTAGAAAAAAATAAAGAGACTGAAATCATTAAAAACCTAGAGACTGAGATTTCGCAAAACATCGAAAAATCAAATCAACCTCAGGCAAAAACCGTTTTGTGTTTAGCATCTTATCGACCTTTACATCAATACGATTGGTGCAAAAAATTAAAAACTCTTGATGATCTGAAGGAGGTAAAGTCTCGACTAATTGAAGAGCCTTATGCTGAAAGAGCGATAATGGCTGAAATTCCTTTATTAGGAGACATATCGGACAATGTATCAAGTAAAGTAAGAGCACAGTATGAACAAAACCCTTATCCAAGATGGATAAAAACTAGATTGGACAAAAAGGCAAAATCAATCTCTGAGGCTTGTGCTGATGTAAATATACATCTCTATTCCGAAACTATTAAAAACGTAATTGCTCCATCTATACTTGTTGCTGGTTGCGGTACAGGACAACATTCTATAGAAATGGCCTCTCACTTTTCTAATTGCCAAATTACTGCAGTAGATCTAAGTCTAGCAAGTCTCTCTTACGCTAAGAGGAAGACTGCTGATCTTGGGATTACTAACTTAAAATATTTGCAAGCAGACATCCTAGAGCTTGCTCAACTAAAGGAAAAATTTGATATAGTTGACAGTGTAGGTGTTCTTCATCATATGGATGAACCCATGACTGGGTGGAAAGTTCTTACAAATCTCATTAAGCCTGGTGGCTTAATGAGGATAGGTTTATATAGCGAATTAGCTAGACAAGAAATTGTGAACATTCGAAAAGAAATAGCATTAAAGAAAGTGGGAACGTCTGAGTCTGAAATTAGAGAATACAGGCAAACACTATCAGAATCGAATGAAAAAGATCATCAGCAATTAACTAAGTCTAGTGATTTTTATAGCCTCAGCACATTAAGAGACTTAATATTTCATGTACAAGAGCATCGTTTTACTATCCCTCAGATTAAAAATTGTCTGGAAGAATTAGGACTAAAGTTCTGTGGATTTATAAATAAAGAGGCTATCTCAAATTTTAGAAAGTTTCACAGGGAAGGCACTAATATCTACGATCTGGAACAGTGGAATCAATTTGAGCTAAGTAATCCTCGAATTTTCGCTAAGATGTACCAATTTTGGTGTCAAAAGATATAAGTTTGGGAAAAAAGGCGCCCATTCGAGCGCCTTTTTAATAACTAAAAGTTATCTGCTAATTTTTTTTAGTAGGAACTTCTTCTTCTGTTTTTTGAGCCTCTACTTTTTCTTCACTTAGTGGGTTTCCTTCAATTTTCTTTGAGATCACACCAGCCTTTTCTCTTATTGCCATTTCAATTTCAGCAGCGGCTTTGGGATTTTGTTCAAGGTAAAGTTTAGCGTTTTCTCTACCTTGACCAATTTTTTTACCTTTGTAAGCGTACCAAGCTCCAGATTTCTCTACGATATCTGCTTTGGCACCTAGGTCTATTAGTTCCCCTACTTTACTAATTCCTTTTCCATACATTAAGTCAAACTCAACAACTTTAAATGGTGGAGCAACTTTATTTTTCACAACTTTAACTCTTGTTGTGTTACCAACGATATTATCTTTATCTTTGATTGCTCCAATTCTTCTAATGTCCATTCTAACTGATGAGTAGAATTTTAAAGAATTTCCACCTGATGTTGTTTCTGGACTTCCAAACATAACGCCAATTTTCATTCTAATTTGGTTAATAAATATAACCATTGTATTAGTTCGTGAAATTGAGCCCGTTAATTTTCTCAATGCTTGAGACATCAATCTAGCTTGCAAACCAACATGAGTATCACCCATATCACCTTCTATTTCGGCTCTTGGTGTCAATGCTGCAACAGAGTCCACAACAAGAACTGACATTGAACCAGATTTAATTAATGTATCAGTAATTTCTAAAGCTTGTTCACCTGTATCTGGTTGAGAAATCAGTAACTCTTCAGTATTTACACCTAATTTCTTTGCATACACTGGATCTAAAGCGTGTTCTGCATCAACGAAACCACAAATTCCGCCTGCCTTTTGAGCTTCTGCAACCACTTGTAATGCTAAAGTAGTTTTTCCTGAAGACTCTGGTCCATAAATTTCAATAATTCTTCCTTTTGGTAATCCACCGATTCCTAAAGCAAGATCTAAGCTTAAAGATCCTGTTGAGATAGACTCAACATCCATAGCTTTTTGCTCACCAAGCTTCATTACTGAGCCTTTTCCAAAGCTATCTGTAATTTGGCTGATTGCTGCGTCTAATGCTTTATTTTTCTCTTTGTTTTCCAATTCTTTATCTTTTGCGGTTTTCACCACTTTTAGGTTATTTTTAGTCATTTTTTGCCTCTTTTTTTGCTTTTTTTATCACTCGAATCATATATTTAAATGTACACATTTTGTTCTCATTGGCAATATATTTCTCAAAATAGCTCAAAATTGCAGAATTACTTAAGTTTTAGGTGTTCGCTATTCAATAAGCCAATGGCTTTTAGAACATTATATTGAGCGATAAGATTATTTCTCTCAGATTCTGCTAGAGAAATTTTTGCAGCCAACAACAAAGAGTTTGATTGAATAACATCTAAAGTTGTTCTTGAACCTCTTTCATACTCTGCAGCTATACCATCATTTGCAATTTTTGCTGCTCTAACTTGAGCTCTTACAGAATTCAAAAAACTTTTAGATGCTTCAAGATTTGACCATGCACTTCCTACATTTTTTTCAGTTGTTTTTACAACATCCTCTAACAATAACATTTTTCTAGATTTTAAATTTGTATTTTTATTAATTTTTGCACGCTTACTTCCTCCTGAGTAAAATGGCCAACTTAAAGTTGCTTTTAATGTATCTTTTTCTCTTTGGTCAATAGATGAACTAAAATCTTCAGCGTAAGATCTTTCAAGAGATAAAGAGGCAGTTGGTTTTAAACCACTTTCAGCAATAGCAATATCCATTTCAGACTGATTTAATTCAATTTTGGCAATTTTTATATCTGGATTATTTTCTTTTGCCAAATTAATTGCTGTACTAAGTTCGCTTGGAATAGCTTCAATTGATCTATTTGTTTTTTTTAGCTCATTGATATTTAAAAGTTTGCCAATAATATTTTCATAATTTAATTTATTTATCATTAATTCACTTCTTGCTTGAGTTAATTGAGCGCTTGCTCCAGCAAGTGAAGATTCGGTTTGTGATAAATCTGCAGTCTTTATTTGTCCTCTATCCAATCTGACTTTATCGTTTTCAAGTTGTTTAATAAGTAAGTTTAGATTTTGTCTATTAATCACAACTTTTTCTCTCGATAAAATTACAGAAGTAAATGCTTCTATGGCACTGTAAAGAACATCTTGTTCTTTTTTAAACAATTTGGCTTTTGAAAGTTCCAAACCAATCAAATTTTTATCGTAATTTATATCTCTTTCGTGATCTAATAATGTCTGCTCTAATTTTATAGAAGTTGTTAATGGATCTGAGTCAGTAACAGGTGCGTTTCCTCCACTATAATTAGTTAATTTATTAGTTTCCTCAAAACTTTTTGATCCACTTAAACTTACAGATGGCATGTATTGAGCTTTAGAGATATTAATATCTTCTTCAGAAGCTTTTATATTTTCTCTTTCGGCATTTAATTGTTTATTATTATTATAAGTTTCGTTTAATGCTTCATATAATGTGACAGCAAGCGATTGAGCTGTTAAGCAAAAAAAACTAATAATTATTATTAATATTTTTTTCATTAGTTGTATTTTACAAAATTAATTTGATGATTAGAATTTAATTTAATGACTATTGATGCATATTTTGGCGCATATTTAAACATATTTTGTGTAATTCTTTGGTAAGTTTGCATAAAGTTTAAAACTTCTTTTTTTGTCATGATTTTTTTTTTTGTTTTTTTATTCTTATTTTTTAATTTAAGTTTTTTTTCCTGAATAACTCTCCATTTTTGCAACAAACTAAAATTTTCTGCCCTTAAAAATAACAAACAATCGAGCTTACTATAAAGTTTCTTGTATCCTTTTTTTAGCTGATCATTAACGTGTTTTCTCCAAATTAATTTATTATCATCATTTTTTTCCATCAAATTAATACTTTTTTTTAATGTTTTTAAGCTTTCAGGTCTTGCTCCAACACACCAACCTTCAAAAATGATCACATCTGGTCTGCTATTTACTTTGTACCAATTTTTTTTTGTAAATCTGTCATCAATTGCCTTATCGAACTTGGGTAACATAATTGATCTAAATTTTCTAGAATTTGCATTTTTAATAAAACTGGACATATAACGTATATCATGGGTTCCTGGCACACCTCTTGTTAATAATAATGGATGAATTTTCTTAGATAATTTTATTCTGTCTTTCTTAGTTTTGTAGATATCGTCAATTGATATTTTAAAAACATTTAACTTGAAATATTTTTTTAAAATTATCATTAAGATAGAACTTATAGTAGTTTTTCCGGTTCCTTGTCCTCCTGTTAAACCAACAATATAAGGTTTCTTTATATTTGTTTTTTTTGCAATCCAGAAACTCATAGGAACAAGATAATCTTTAAGCATCTTGTCTTTGTTTTTAAATTTATCAGAATATGTTTCTTGTGTTTTAATAAACTTGTAGCAATCTTTTTTTACATTATTTAAACAATCCTCAACTAAATTCATTTAATCTATTTTTGGTCAAGTGGATGGTTTAAACCATCAAAGAAAACAACATCTTTTAAATCGTCGACTTTAACTTCATCTACACAACCTAAATTAAATCCAGTCATGGCGGGAGCACTTCTTGGGTTATGATGTGTGTAAATTCCACATTCAATACAAAAGTAATGATTAGCAACTTTTGTGTGGTACTGATAAAGCTTTAATTTATCTTCTCCCTTAGTGACTTTAAAATCTTCATTTTTTATCATTCCCATTGTTGCATTTTTTCTTTTACATATAGAACAGTTACATCTTACAATTTTTGGTAATTCTTTGATTGGAACATTGATTTCTGCTTCTACACATCCACAATGACATGTTAGTTTCGGCATTAATTATTCTCCCCATTTTCCATGAAACTCATAAACAACTGCTGGCTTATCACCAACTACCCAGCCGTCATGACCTGGGTCAATTGAATATGCATCGCCTGCTTTATATGTTAATTCTGTTCCATCATCATGTTTGGCACAAACTGCTCCTGAAACTATTACTCCAAGATGTTTTGCTTTACAGCTATCAGTGCCTACAGTTGGTTTAATATCTTGTGACCATTTCCATCCTGGCTGCAAAACTAATCTCATTACTCTTTGATCGCCCACTTTTACGATATCCATTTTAGCATTGTTGAAACTGGTATTGCTTTCATCTGGATTATCAAAACTTTTAACTTCAATTGAACTCATGCTCTTCTCCTTTTATAATTAAATTAAGATTATAGACTACTAATGGTTTAAGTTATCCACAATAGCACAAAATATGGTTTTGGATGTTCACGTTTTGATTCACTTTTGATTCACTTACAGACTCAAAATACAACCTAATTGACACTATTGTATAACTCATGTACTAATAAGAACAAAACAAGAACACTTATGAAGCTGACAATACCTTATTATTTACATAAAGCAGGAGCTGGTTTTCCTTCCCCCGCAACTGACTACATAGAAGAAGATATAGATTTAAATGTACATCTGATCAAGAATGTTCCAGCAACTTTCATCATAAGAGTTCAAGGAAAATCAATGGTGGATGTTGGAATAAATGATGGAGATTTATTAGTTGTGGACAAAAGTTTAACTCCGAAAAATTTTTCAACTGTTATAGCAAATGTTCATGATGAGCTCGTTGTTAAAACTTTAGTTAAAGAAAAAGACAAACAATTTTTAACATCAGGTTCTAAAGAATTTTCTGATCGAATTTTAATAAATGAAGAACAAGATATTTTTATTTGGGGAGTAGTTACCTATGTCATACATTCAGTACACTAAAAAATTAGCACTAGTTGATTGCAATTCTTTTTATGTTTCTTGTGAAAGATTATTTAATCCAAAAATAAGGAAAAAACCTGTTGTAGTTTTATCTAATAATGATGGCTGCATCGTTTCAAGATCTACTGAAGCAAAAGCCTTAGGAATTAAAATGGGTGAACCTTACTTTAAAGCAAAGGATGTTATTATCAAAAATGATGTACAAGTATTCTCATCAAATTATTCTTTGTATGGAGATTTATCTAGAAGAGTAATGAGAACTTTAAAAAGATTTAACTCTGATATTGAAGTTTATTCAATTGATGAAGCATTTATGGATTTATCAAATTTTTCTGACAATGGAGTAGAGCAAGTTGGAAGAGAAATTAGAGAAACAGTTTTAAAGTGGACTGGTATTCCAACAAGTATAGGAATAGCTAAAACTAAAACTTTAAGCAAAGTTGCAAATCATATAGCTAAGAAAAAACAATCGGGTGTTACTAGTTTAATTGGAATAGAAAATCTCGATCCTATTCTTGAAAAAATTGATATCAATGATGTTTGGGGTGTTGGAAGACAAATGACAAAGTTTTATCAAAAAAATGGAATTTATAATGCTAAACAATTAAAAAATAAATCAAACACCTGGATTAAAAAATCCTCAAATGTTCTAAGTTCAAGAACTGCAATGGAACTTAGAGGTGTACCTTGTATTGATTTAGAAAAAACAGCATCAAAAAGAAAAAGCTGTGTAGTATCAAGATCGTTTGGAAAAAGAATAGAAAGATTTCAAGAACTAGAAGAAGCTGTTGCTAGCTATTGTTTAAATGCATCAGAAAAGATAAGATCTGAAAACCTTGTTGCAAAAGCAGTTATGGTATTCGTTAGAACAAGTCCATTTCAAAAACAATTTGGTTTTTATTCAAACTCTAGAACTGTTGATTTTCCTATAGCAACTAACAATAGTATAGAGATCGTAAAAAATGCCTTATCTGTCTTAAAAGTAATTTTTAGAAAAGGACATCGTTATCAAAAAGCAGGTGTGATGCTAACTGGGTTAACAGATGCAGAAAATAATGAAAACTTATTTTCATCTGCAAAAGATGAGAGAATTAATAGACTTATGAGATCAATTGATAATACAAACTATAGGTATGGAAGATCCACACTAAGTCTCGCAAGTGCTGGTGTTAGAAAGTCCTGGAGCATGAAAAGGGATTACAACTCAAAGATAGATACTGCTGATTTCTACTGTTTGCCAACAATAAGAGCTTAATTAAAATAAATTTTAATCCTTAATAGTTGGATCATATTTAAATTTAATTCTGCCAAGTAATCTTAAATCATTATTTGCGATTACCATTTCTCCGCTATCTGATTTAACTCCTGGAAACAAAGGATTAATAACTTTGAAGTGAGTTACCAAAACAAGATTTCCTTCACTATTCCAGCTAGAGACAATTTTTTTTATTTTTTTAAATCTTTTTTCTTGAATATTTTTTTTGCTAGTGTTTCTTAAATTTTTGTCAATTTTATAATCCCATCCTGCATATTTTGCTGTTTTATAAGTTCTACAAGTTGGGCTAGAAATAACTTTATCTATTTCAATGTTGTTTAAAATTACAAAATTACCTATCTCCTTAGATTGTCTTATTCCCTCTTTGAGAATATCTCTTTGTGTCGAGCAATCTTTATCTTTATAGTTTTTATCATTATCACCATTTTCAACTGTTCTGGGTGCATAAGCGTGTCTTAAAAAAATAATTTTTCCACCTTCTTTGATCGCTTTCAAACCATCATCATAAAGTTCTTTGTATGATTTTGAATATACTTCAGTATTAATTAAAAAAACAAATGATATTAAAAAAATGCAAATTTTTTTCATAATTAATTAACTATAAAAAAATAAGTTTAAATTTTTATTAATTAATATTATTTTATTTTTTCTATACTTTCAATATTTGACAAAGAATTATTTAATTCTTTTAAATTTTCCCTTCTTCCAATCATTACAACTGATAATCCAAATACGATAATTAGAGCCAAGGGGATAGCTGTTACAACACTTATGTAATCAGCCATTAAGATTAAATAAATAGCATAAAATAAAATTGATCGAATAATAACTGTAGATTTAAAAACAGCTATGATTGCTAAGGAATGCTTAATTAAATTTTTAAAACTCATTTTAGAAGGACCAAAATATCTTGTTCCTCTTATAGATGGAGACGATGATCTATCTTTTTCTAATTTTGCTAACGCTCCTGAAAAGCTGCACCAAGTAGATTTATCGTTTATTAATTTCTCAACAGTTGACTTTGGAAGACACGTATAGTTTCCAAATTTTATCGAGTGACCAGTGAATATATAAGTGATTATTTTATGTAAATAATAACAAGTTTTAAAAATAATGTTTTCAGATCTTTTTACTCTTTCTCCGACAATTGGTTTTCCTTCATCATATTTTATGTATTCAAGAAAACTTTTGATTTCTTCAGGTCTATCTTCACCATCAGAATCCATAGGAATTACGTAATCAAATTCTTTATTTTGAAATACATGTTTAAGGCCAGTTGCAATACATCTGCCGTGTCCTTGGTTATTTTTAATGTTTAAAATTTCAACCGATGATAAATTTTCTGTATTGGAGATAGAGGTTGGTTTTTCCTCAATTGATGCATCATTGACAATGACAAGAGAAAATTCTGTATCTAAGTCTTTTACAATTATATTTATTTCTTCAATTAATTTTGAAGCTGATTTCCAGTCATTGTAAACTGGTGTTAAAATAGTAATTTTCATTTATTTAACTTGCAAGCAACCTCAATAAAGAGGCTACAATTCCATGTCCAGACAACTCTATTATTACAACAATAAGAACGATAAAAAGTATGTTTTTATTGAATTTCATATCTAAGAACCTACACAAATCTTATCAATACACATGTATTTTTCAAATGAATTCAATTTTTCCTTAGTCACAAAGCCTTTCCAAATAGGCCTTGAATTAATATGGTATGATAAATTTCCAGCTGCCCATTCATCACCAAGCACATATTTAATAGGTTCATCATGTTGTTCATGCCATGCAATTTGAACTTTTATAGCTATATCTTTTCCAGGATAATCAGTCCTTTTATCAGTCTTATAAATGGAGACATAACCATATAAAATTGGGGATAACAGAAATAAAAATATAAATCCTATTAAAAAAGAATTTAGTTTCTTAATGTTTATTTGATCTTTCAAAATGTAAATAAATAAAGTTCCCAAGAATAAGTAAAAAGGGGTCGTCCACATAGTTCTAATTTTTGATCCAGTTATTAACGCAGTCATAAATACTAATATAATTGGGACTAAATTAATAAATATTAAAAATAAAAGTTTTTCATCTTTTAAATTTAATTTTTTAGGAATTTTTTTTATTAGTAGCCATACTAAAATTAAAAATGGTATTAAAATACCAATTTGTTTTAATGTGAATAATAATGGATATTTAAAATGATTTATTATTTGTACTTCGTCCAAACTTGCACGAGCAAAACCATATTTAATAGTAATAAAATCATTGTTGAATAACCAAATTATATGTGGAATTAAAATTACAAAAAATACTTCTAAAGAAACTAAATATTTAAAATCAAATTTTTTAGATTTTTTAAAAAAAATTAAATATGCAAACAATAAATCTATTGCGACTAATAAATAAATAAAAAGATATTTAGATAAAATACCAAACGCTGCTGCAGCTCCTAACAAGATACAATCATAGAGCTCGGCTTTTTTACTGTTATATATTTTCCAAGTGTAATAAACAGTTAAACACCAGAAAGGTAATTGGCAAACATTTACGTTAAATTCTGGAGTTGTGAAATTATAGAAGTATATTCCTTCAATAAGAAAAACTGATAACAAACTCAAAGTGCCATCATTAAGAATTTCCTGAGATAGTTTAAAAATAATGAAAAAAGACATAATTACAAAAATTTGACTCAAAAAATAATAAGCCCAATCTTGTGGTCCAAATATTTGAAAAAAAACTTCTGGGAAAAATGCACTCAGTGGTGGATGTTTGTTAAATCCCCAATCTAAATTACTACCCCAAGCCAAAGCTTCAATTGTATCTAAAGGTAAATTTGAATTCGTGATCGTAGGAACAACTGTCCATATAATTAAGTGAGTCGTTGCAAAAATATAAAAAATATTATTTATATTTCTTTTGTTTAGCGCCATTTTCATCAATCTATATGAATAAACCGTTCTTGACACTCATTTATTCATGAATATATTCACCAACTCAAAATAGCTAGGTATGGTAAGAATTTCAAAAACTTATACTCCAAAAGAAAAAGAGAAATACATGTGCGCTAAACATCTAGCGTATTTTAAGATGAAATTAATGGAGTGGAAAAAAGATTTAAAGAGATCTAACAACGAGGCGATTTTTCAAGCGTCCATGGATGATAATAGTGCATCAGCTGACATAGTTGATCAAGCAAGTTCATACACTGAAAAGAATGTAGAGATGAGAGCTATTAATAGACAAATCAAACTAATTTCTAAAATAGATGGTGCATTGAAAAAAATACAGGATGGAACATACGGTTTTTGTGAAGAGACTGGTGAGCCTATTGGTTTAAAAAGATTAATGGCAAGACCAGTAGCAACGCTTTGCATTGCGGCTCAAGAAAAACACGAAAAAGACGAAAAAGTTTACGCTGACGATTAAGGAAAATCAATTTCAGCATCTTTATTTAAAGCTTTAAACCCTTTTACTACAGCTGGACGTTCAGCTATTTCAACAAACCACCTGGATAGGTTTTCAAAATTATTTAATCCGATGTCATGTCTTTTATGTCTTGCAATCCATGACCATGTAGCAATATCAGCAATAGAGTATTTATCATTTGCTAAAAATTTACTTTGAGCCAATCTAGCTTCAAGATCTTCATAAATCTTTCTTGTGATTTTGAAGTATCTTTCCTCACCCCACTCACTTTTTCCTTGATGATAATAATGAAACTGATGATGTTGTCCTATCATTGGGCCGACAATAGCCATTTGAGCCATCAACCACTGATTTATCTCTAGCCTCTCTGCTTCAGGATAGAGTTTCTTACTTTTCTCAGCTAAATACATAAGGATAACTCCAGACTCGAATACGGTCTTATTAGTTTCATGATCTATAATTACAGGTATTTTATTAAATGGACTTATTTTTTTAAATTCTGGTTTAAATTGATCTCCACTTAAATTAACTTTTGTAAGTTTGTATTTAAAATCAATTTCCTCGAGCATTATGCTAATTTTCCAACCATTAGGAGTATCAGCAGTAAAGAGTTCAATCATTCTTTAACACCCAATCTATCTTTGATAGTGCTGGATGCAGTTGTAAATTCAAATCTATATTTTTCATCAGGTCTTGCATATTTAAAGCAGCCTCTTGCAGCTAAAGCTCCTTCATGAAAACCTGAAAGTATTAACTTTAACTTACCTGGATAAGTACAGATATCTCCAATTGCAAATATTCCCTTTTTATTTGTTTCAAAATTTTCTGTATTTACTGGAATTGTTTTTTTATCTAAATTTAGACCCCACTCTGCGATTGGTCCTAATTGCATTATTAATCCAAAAAAACCTAAAACATAATCGGCTTTTATAACTTTGCTTTCACCAGTTTCACTTTTTATTTCTACACTTTCTAATGAGCCATTCCCTTTGACATCTTTAATTGAGTATTTGGTAATTAAATCGATAGTTTTATTATCACTTAATTCTTTTATTTTTTGAACACTGGCTGGCGCACCTCTAAACTCATCTCTTCTATGAATAAGAGTTACTTTAGATGAATTAGATAATTCTATAGCCCAATCAAGTGCACTATCTCCGCCTCCAAATATAACTACTGATTTGTCTTTAAAAATAGTTTTATCTTTTATTGAATATAGTACTGATTTTCCATCGTACTTTTCGGCACTTTTTGTTGGAAATTTTCTTGGTTCAAAAGAACCTACGCCTCCTGCAATAACAATATTTGGTGTTTCAAATTTCTTTCCATTTAAAGTTTTAACTAACCATTTGTTGTTATCATTTTTTAATTCTTGAACTCTATCACTTAAGTGAAAATTAAAATTAAATGGTTTAATTTGTTCAATTAAATTGTTTGTAAGTTCTTCTCCTGTGCATTTAGGAACTGCAGGAATATCATAAATTGGTTTATCAGGATAAAGTTCAATACATTGTCCTCCAATTTTATCTAGGTTATCTACAATTTCACATTTTAATCCGATGATCCCTAATTGATGTGCGCAGAATAAACCTGTGGGTCCTGCTCCAATAATGACTACATCGGTTTTAATCATTAAACTTGTTTCTCCGGCATATGGACTGTTAAACCTTCTAAGTCGTCAGAGACTATTAATTGACAACTTAATCTACTTTTAGATGAAGGTTCAAATGCTTGATCTAACATGTCGTCTTCTCCCATTTCTTTCTCTGGAAGTTTTTTGAACCATTTATCATCGTTGATATATACATGACAAGTCGCACAAGACATACCTCCTCCACAATCTGCATCTATGCCCGGGATATCATTTTGTATAGCTCCTTCCATTACACTAAGACCATTGGCAATATCAGCCTCGTGTTCTGTGCCATTGAATTCTATGTATTTAATTTTTGCCATATTTAATAAATAATTCTTATAAACTAATTTGCGACTGCGGCAAATTTTTGAAATTTAGCATTTTCTATTTTTAGACCAAAAAAAAAGGCAGGTATGTTTTAGCATACCCGCCTCTTTTTAATATTAAAAGCTAATTATCTAGCTCGTGCTCCACCTTGTGAAACTGCTGCTGACCAGATTACTAGACCAAAAGCAATTTTGTTGATGAAGTCTGCTAAGTTGTAAATCACGTTCAATGAGTTAGCGTCTACTCCACCTACTAGGTAACCAAAAATGTAACCTAATGGGTAAATAGCCCAACCGATTGTTACGATCATTCTCATAGCACCCCATGCAGTTGCTAATGGCTTGTTTCCAGTTTTAGCTGCAATTTTTCCAGCTTCACCAGAAAATACTTCATATAAGATGTAGATCCATCCAGCCATACCGACTATGAAACCAAGCATAGCATTGATGTAACCTGCTTCTCCTAAGTATCCACCAATTAACATCACAAGCGAACCAATTAATAATCTCCAGAAGATTGCTCCTGGGATTTTCTTAACTGCTGCTAGAATTAAGTAAAACTCGATCATCTGTAATGGTACAGTGATTAACCAATCAATATATCTATATACTGTTGGAGAATCTCCAGTCATTACCCATACATCTCTCATGTACATGTAGTGAATGAATGCAACACCAGTTACAAGACCAGCTACTGTTACTGAAGTTTTCCAGCCTGCTGCAACAGTATTTCTTTCCATGAAGAAGAATACTGTAGCTGCTGCCATACCCATTGCGATTACCCAAAAGGAAATCCCAACAAAGTCGTCAGAAGCTAACATAGCAGTTGCTGCGTTTGCTGCACCAGTAAGACCAAATAGAGCCACTGCTGCTAATGCAAACATTTTAAGTTTTTTCATAAAAAACTCCCTCTCGTTAGTTTTTTTTAGTTTAAATTTAAACTACGGACAAACCACAAAGGTTTCTCCAAAGTTAGGGGCTTAATATCAAATTAAATTAGTTTGTTGAAGACTTTTTGCCGCGTTATAAGTGTTGATTTTACTGACTTTTTAAAATTAAATACAACCTGTTGCATAAATTCAATAGAAAAATGACACCAAAAAGCAAATCAAAATGAGCAGAAATTATAATGAAATTTACAGCGAATCTCTAAAAAATCCTGAGGAATTTTGGCAGAAAATTTCTGAAGATGTGTTTTGGTTCAAAAAACCAACTAAGATTTTAAAAAAAGACAACCCTCCTTTCTATAAGTGGTTTGAGGATGGTGTCACAAATACTTGCTATAACGCTTTAGACCTTCATATTGATCAAGGAAGGGGTGATAAAACAGCTTTAATCTATGACAGCCCTATTACAGGTAACAAATCAAATTTTACTTTTAAAGAATTAAAAGAAAAAGTTTCAAAATTTGCAGGAGCTTTAGATAAACAAGGAGTTAAAAAAGGAGATCGAGTAATAATTTATATGCCAATGATCCCAGAGGCGGTGGTTGCTATGCTAGCATGTGGAAGAATAGGAGCAATTCACTCTGTTGTATTCGGTGGTTTTGCGTCAAATGAATTAGCTAGTAGAATTGATGATAGTAAAGCTAAAATTTTAATAACAGCATCATGTGGATTTGAACCTGGAAGAACAGTTGAGTATAGACCACTTGTAGATGGGGCTTTAAAATTAGCAAAACACCAAATTGAAAAGGTGATACTTTTTCAGAGAAAAGATCATGAGGTAAAATTAAATAAACCATTAGAAATAAGTTGGAATGAAGCGCTATCTGGAGCAAATGATAAAGATTGTGTTGAGATGGGTGCCAATGATTATGCTTATATCCTTTATACTTCAGGGACCACAGGTATTCCAAAAGGAATAGTTAGAGATATTGGTGGTCACATAGTTGCTCTTAAATGGACAATGAAAAATATTTATAACATTGATCAAGACGATGTATGGTGGTCAGCAAGTGATATTGGTTGGATTGTAGGACATTCCTATATTGTCTATGCTCCATTATTTAAAGGATGTACAACACTTCTATTTGAAGGAAAACCTGTAGGTACACCAGATGCTGGTGTATTTTGGAGAATTATATCAGAATATAAAATTAAATCTTTATTCACTGCTCCAACCGCATTCAGAGCAATAAAGAAAGAAGATCCAGAAGGTAAGTTTTTTTCTAAATATGATTTAAGCTCATTTGAGTCATTATTTTTGGCGGGTGAAAGAGCAGATCCAGATACGATTAAATGGGCTGAAAATTTACTTAAGGTTCCTGTAATTGATCATTGGTGGCAGACTGAAACAAGTTGGGCAATAAGTTCAAATTGTACTGGAATTGAAATGCAAAAAACAAAATATGGATCTGCTTGTAAAGCTGTCCCAGGTTATGATGTAAAAATAATTAAACCGGATCAAACAATAGCTAAACCAAATGAGATGGGAGATATTGTTGTTAAACTTCCATTGCCGCCAGGTACGTTCCCAACTTTGTGGAATGCAGACGAAAGATATAAAGAAAATTATATGTCAAATTATAATGGCTACTATCAAACTTATGATGCAGGGCATATTGATGATGATGGATATGTTTGGATTATGTCTAGAACTGATGATATAATTAATGTTGCGGGTCACAGACTTTCAACTGGTGCAATAGAAGAAGTTTTGTCTGAACATCAGTCTGTTGCTGAATGTGCAGTAATAGGAATAAAAGATCAACTAAAAGGACAATTACCAATTGGTTTAATTGCATTAAAAGCAGGAGTTTCTAAGGATAATGAGACTATTTCAAAAGAGTGTGTACAAATGGTTAGAGATAAAGTCGGACCTGTTGCAGCTTTTAAAATAGCAATTGTTGTTAAAAGACTACCAAAAACTAGATCTGGAAAAGTTTTAAGAGGAACAATTAGAAAGATTGCTGACAAAGAAGAATATAAAATGCCCGCAACTATTGATGATCCTGCTATACTTGATGAAATAAAAGAAGACTTAATAAGCAGCAATATTTTAAAATAATGCTTAAGACATATCTTTTTTTAATAGGAGCAATTATTTGTGAAGTTTGTGGAACAATGCTTCTACCTGTTACACAAAACTTCACGAAAGTAACACCAACAGTATTTTTAGCAGTATTTTATTTATCTGCTTTTTATTTACTTACGTTTGTTGTTGATAAACTACCTATTGCAATTGTTTATGGAACATGGAGTGGACTTGGTATTTTTACGATTGCGATATTGGGTTATATATTTTTTAAACAATCCTTAAGTTGGCAAGCTATATTGGGCATGTTTCTTATTGTTGTTGGAGTAACACTTGTAAATATATATTCAAGTAAAACTATATAAATTAATCAAAAAGAATTGGTCTACCGGATGGATCTCCCAAAATTTTATCCTCTTTCATTTTAATATCACCATTAATAATTGTATAAACTGGCGAGCCTTTAAACTTATAACCATCAAATGGGCTCCATCCACACTTACTGTGAATATTTTCATTTCTGATTTCTATAGTTCTATTCATATCTATTATTGTAAAATCAGCATCATAATCTTTTTTGATAAAACCTTTATTTTTAATACCAAATACAGAAACTGGGTTTTCACAAAGAAGTTTAATTAGTTGATCTAATGTAAGTTTTTTGTCATTCACATGATTTAGCATAACCGGTAATAATGTTTGTACACCTGGCATACCAGACGGCGACTGAGGATATTCTTTTAATTTATTTTCTTTTAAATGAGGTGCATGGTCTGAACCTATAGTATCATTATAGTTATTTCTAATAGCATACCACAGTCTGTCATAATGAGACTTGTCTCTTAAAGGAGGGTTCATCTGAGCGAAGGTACCAAGTTTGTCATAACAATCTGGTGCATATATTGTTAAATGCTGGGGGGTAATTTCAAAAGTTATGTTTCCTTTATTTTGAGATAAGAAATCTACTTCTTCTTTTGTTGTCACATGTAATATATGTGCTTTTTTATTAAGTCTTTTTGCAATCCTAACAATCCTTCTTGTAGATGACATAGCACATTCTTCATTCCTCCATACAGGATGAGTATGAACGTTACCTTTTTCAATTAATTTTTTTCTCAAGTTAATTATTTCTTCATCTTCAGAATGAACTGCAACTATTTTTGAAGTATTCTGAAAGACTGTTTCAATATCTTCTTCTTTATCAACCAAAAGATTTCCAGTTGACGATCCAGCAAAAAGTTTTACGCCACAACAACCATCTAAGCCTTTAAGCTTTGCTAAATCAGAGGAATTATCTGGAGTTGCTCCAAAATAAAATGCGTAGTTTGAATACATTCTATTTTTTGCTAGATTTAACTTATTATTAAATTCTTTCATATTTGCAGTGGGCGGATTTGTATTTGGCATCTCAAAAACACTTGTAATACCACCGGCAATAGCTGCTTTACTTCCAGTATGTAAGTCCTCCGCATTAGTTGATCCAGGCTCACGGAAATGGACTTGAGTATCCATACAACCAGGTAAAACTAGCAAATTGCTTACATCAATAGTTTCTTTGCTTTTTTCATTATTTAAATCACCAATTATTGAGATTTTTTCATTTTGAATTCCAATGTTAGTCTTACTAATTTTTCCATCGATATAACACTCTCCATTTTTTATAATAAGATCTAACATTTTATGAAATTGTTACTATATTATAATCTTGAAGCAATCAATCATGAAAAAAAATAATGTTTATATCTTAGAGGAGAGAGGACTCTTGTATGTTTCGGGAGAAGACTGTAAAGAATTTTTACAAAATATAATTACAAACAATATCAATAAAGTAGATGAAAAAAATTCATGTTTCTCTGCTTTGCTTACTCCACAGGGAAAATATTTATATGATTTTAATATATTAAAACATAAATCTGGATATTTTTTAGATTGTGAAAAGAAAAATATTGATAATTTATTTTATCAATTAAATTTATATAAACTTAGATCAAAAGTAGAAATTTTAAATTTAAGTAATGAATTTGTAATTGCAGTTATTAGTAAAGAAAAATTTTTAGATATGGAAAACTCAAGTTCTAATGTTGGTTGTACAATTAAATTTAGAGAAGATAGTATTTTTTTAGATCCAAGAAATATAGAGCTAGGAGCAAGAATAGTAACTAATTTAGAAAAATTATATTTATCATTAAAAAAACTTGGACTTCAAAGTGCAGATAAAAACGAATATTACAAATTGTGTCATGAAATTGGTATTCCACAGAATAATACTGAAAATCTTCAAAATAAACTTTTTGGTATTGAGTGTAACTTTGACGAATTAAATGCAATAGATTTTAAAAAAGGCTGTTACGTAGGTCAGGAAAATACTGCCAGAATTAAGTTAAAAGATAAATTAAATAAACGTCTTCTACCAATTGAAGTAATAGAAGGCGATTTAGAATATGACATCATATCAGTTGAGAATGATAAAATAGGAAAAGTATTGATAAATGATGATTATCCGTACGCTCTTATCAAAGTTAAAAATGAAAAATTTGATTTTGGTAAAACTTTTAATTGTGGCTCTGCTAAAGTTAAAATCAAGAAACCTGATTGGCTACAAATTACTTAATAAATTTAGATAAATCTGGTTTAAAATAATTTGGACCTTTCATAACTTTGCCTTGATCATTGAAAATAGGTTTAGCATCATCTCCGAGTTTACTCATATTAGAATTTTGAACTTCTTCAAAACACGCATCTAAATTAATACCAAATGCATGCCCAGCACCATATGTAACATACAAAATATCTGTTAAAGCATCAGCAACTTCCAAAAGATCTTTATTATCTAAAGCCTGTTTAAATTCATCTAGTTCTTCTTTAATCAAATTATATCTTAGCTCATTTATTTTAGGAGAGCTAAATGAAGGTGATGATTTTACTTCTTGCCCAAAAGTCTCCATAAAATTTTTTACTTTTTGAAAATTTGTCATTTTACTCCTGTAAGATTATTAAAAACTAGTATATAAATTATTTGGTTAATTATTCAAATAAATGAAAACAAGAAAAGAATTCGACAGCATAGGTGGTATTAACGTTCCAAATGACAAATATTGGGGCGCATCCACACAAAGATCAAAAAAATTTTTTAATATAGGTAAAATATTCGTCCCATCATCAATAATAAGATCTATAGCAATTATTAAGAGAAGTGCTGCGATAGTTCACATGAAAGATAAGTTAATACCCTCTCAAATTGCAAAAGCTATTATTAAGGCTTCAAATGAGGTAATCGCCGGGAAGATGGAGGAGAATTTTCCATTAAAAGTTTGGCAAACTGGCTCTGGAACCCAAACAAATATGAATGTTAATGAGGTAATTGCAAATAGAGCTATAGAAATATTAAAAGGAAAAAAAGGATCAAAAAATCCAGTCCATCCAAATGATCATGTGAATAAATCTCAATCAACAAATGATGTGTTTCCAACTGCAATGCATATTTCTGTGGCAACCGAGACTATCAATAAACTTTTACCAAGTTTAAATTTATTGAGAGTTTTGTTGGGGAAAAAAAGTAAAGAATTCAAAAAAATTGTTAAGATAGGAAGGACACATCTTCAAGATGCAACTCCTCTATCACTTGGTCAAGAATTCTCCGGTTATTATGAGCAAGTAAGTAAAAGCATTGATAGAATAAAATATTGTTTGGAGGATATTTATTATTTGGCTCAGGGAGGAACTGCTGTTGGAACTGGAATAAATACAAAAAAAAATTTTGATAAAAAGATTGTAAAAGAAATAAGAAAGTATTGTAGATTACAATTTAAACCTGCACCAAATAAATTTTCTGAACTAGCAGCACATGATGCAATAGTAAATTTTTCTGGTTCGTTAAATACGTGCGCTGTAGCTTTGATGAAGATTTCAAATGATATAAGGTTTTTAGGCTCGGGGCCGAGAGCAGGCTATGGAGAACTTTTGTTACCAGAAAATGAACCTGGGTCATCTATAATGCCTGGAAAAGTTAATCCAACACAATGTGAAGCAGTCACAATGGTTTGTGCAAAAGTAATAGGAAACCATACAGGTATAAGCGTTGCTGGTAGTCATGGACACTTCGAATTAAATGTTTTTAAACCATTAATTGCCTATAATGTCTTACAATCAATTGATATTTTGGCTGATAGCGTAAAAAATTTCAGTTTGTATTGCGTGAAAGGAATTAGAGCGAACAAAAAAAAGATCAAAGAATACTTAGATAACTCTTTAATGTTAGTCACAGCATTAGCTCCAAGAATAGGTTACGATAATGCTGCAAAAATAGCTAAAAAGGCTTTGAAGAATAATACAAAGTTAAAACATGAAGCAATTAAATCAGGTTTAATTACAGAAAAAGAATTTAATTTTTTGGTAGATCCTTTAAAAATGATAAAACCAAATTAATCGATTATTTTTCTAATTGATGCTCTAAGATTTTGGATATTTTTTATAGGAAAATTTAGATTAGATTTTTCAAAATTTTTTAGGTTATTAATTTTTACATTTGAAATAATAAATTCTGTATCATTAATACTTTTTTCTAAATCAAAATCAATTTGGTCGATTTTTTTTGCTTTTTTTGATGAAATCTGGAAAGCTTTAGCAAATTCAATATGATTGTTAATTTCTAATTTATTATTTGATTTAAATTTTATCTCATCTTTACTTTTTATAAATTTCAATTTCGAATTCAAAACACCTATATTCTTTACATCAAAGCTTGCATTTCTCATTAAAATTTTCTTTTCATTTATAATAAAATCTACTTCACCTTGATTAATTAATTTATTATTAAGATTATTAAATTTTACTTTGAAAATCCCATTTAAATTTCCTACGTAATTTTTGTTATACATTATTAGATTTAATAAAAAATTATCTATAATTTTATCTATTTTTTTATTTTTTATATTGAAACTAATATCAAAATAAAACGGATTTAAATCAATGTTACCGTCAATATTAAAATTTAAATTTTTTTTATTAGGAGAACTGACGTCAATTTTATAATTATTAAAATTAATATTATATTCTAATTTATCTCTTGCATAATTAATATAACTTTTAATATTAAACTTATTTTTTTCTTCATATTTAAAAATATTGTTTATTTCAATTTTTGGATTAAATAATCTTATATTATGACTGCTGATCAGTGGTTTTTTGTAACTTCTTGTCCAGTTAGATTTAAAATCTAATCCAAATAATTTTCCATCGATAAAAAAAATTTTATTTTTTATTTTATCATTAATTTTATAAGTAATTTTCTTAATTGGGGATATTAAAATTACTTCATCTTTGTCATTTTTTATAAATATTTTGGAATTTTTTAAAATTATTGGATTATTTATTTTTTTATATAAATGATTTCTTATGCTTTTTATTTCAGACAGCTTTAACTCTAAATTTGTATTTGAGATTTCAGCTGAAATAATATTTTCAAAAGATGTTAAATAAATGTCTCTTAAAGAAATAAATATTTTTAGATTTTTTGTGAATATTAAATCTTTACTTTTCTCATTTTTTTTCAATTTTAATGAAGCATTTTCTACTAATAGGTGAGGTTTTGGAAATGGCTTGTAGGAAATTTTACCCGATGTATCCAGATAAATGTGAAAATTTTTATAAAAATTTTTTTTTAATTTTAGAACTTTGCTTTCATAATTGAATAAAACTGGTAAAGATAAAAGAGTAAATGAAGAAAAGGTTATAATTATTATAATTAAAATTAATGAAAAATTTATTTTATTTTGCTTAATTTTATTCATAAAAACTCATAGGATTTATACAATAAAAGTTAATGTTAAATACGGATTATTTGTCAAATTTAAATGAAAAGCAACAAGAAGCGGTAATTCACCTTAATGGACCACTTCTGATTGTGGCTGGAGCCGGATCTGGTAAAACTAAAGTTTTAACTTCTAGAATTGTTCACATAATTAGGACACATAAGGCATTCTCTAATCAAATTCTTGCTGTTACTTTCACAAATAAAGCGGCAAAAGAAATGCAAATGAGAGTCTCAAAACTTCTTAAAAAAGAAGCAACAGGTCTACCTTGGCTTGGAACATTTCATTCAATAAGTGCAAAGATTTTGAGAAAACATGCTGAAGCAATAGGATTAAAATCAAATTTTACAATTATAGATCAAGATGATCAAATAAGATTAATTAAAAATATTTGTAAATCAGAGAATATAGACGTAAAAAAAATATCTCCAAAATATATTTTAGCAGTTATAGATAAATGGAAAAATAAAGGACTTTATCCTGAAGAAGTTATAATAAAAAAAAATCAAAATTTGGAAAAAAGCTTTTTATCTATATACAAAATATATCAGCAAAAACTTTTAGATTTAAACTGTGCTGATTTTAGTGACTTGATATTACATACAGTAAAAATTTTAAGAAAATATCCTGACATAACTTCTTTATATTCAAAAAAGTTTAAATATATCTTAGTGGATGAATATCAAGATACAAATTTCATACAAAGTGAATGGCTTAAAATCTTAGCGACGAAGAACAAAAATATATGCTGTGTTGGAGATGATGATCAATCAATCTATAGTTGGAGAGGTGCTGAAATCAAGAATTTTTTGGAATTTGATAAAATTTATAAAGATACGAAAATAATCAGATTAGAAAAAAATTATAGATCAACTCAAAATATTTTAAATGTTGCGTCTAAGCTGATTGAAAATAATCAGAGTAGAGTTGGCAAAACATTATATACTAATCAAGAAGATGGTGAACCTGTGTCTTTAGATTGTTTCAGAAATGTAAAAGATGAAGCTATAGAAGTAAGTTCATCAATAGAAAACTATAAAAAAGAATATTCTTTAAATGAAATAGCCATTTTGGTTAGAGCAATATTTCAAACTAGAGAATTTGAGGAAAGGTTTTTAAAAGTAGGCATACCTTATAGAATTATTGGAGGTATCAAATTTTATGAGAGAGCAGAAATAAAAGATTGTATTGCTTATCTTAGATGTATTCACCAACCGAAGGATGATCTATCATTTGAGAGGATTATTAATGTTCCAAAAAGATCAATTGGAGATACTACAATTAAAATTATTTCTGAATTTGCAAAAAAAAATAATTTTTCGCTTGAAAATGCTTCTAGGAAATTAATTGAATTAAATAAAATTAAACCTAAGACAAAAATTGGACTAACCTCGTTATTGAATCTACTAAGTAAATGGAGAGATGACTTAAAAAAAAGAATTAATCACAATAAGTTGCTGCAAACTGTTCTAGATGAGTCGGGATACAGTGAAATGTTAAAAAATAAAAAAGATTTTGAAAATGAGAATAGACTTGAAAATATTAAAGAATTGTTAAGTGCTATGAAAGAATTCGATAACCTAGAAAGTTTTTTGGAGCATGTTGCACTTGCAACATCATTAGATCAGGATTGGGAAAATGAAAAAGTAAATTTAATGACTTTACATGCTTCTAAAGGATTAGAGTTTGAAGTAGTTTATTTACCTGGATGGGAAGAAGGATTATTTCCTCATCAAAAGAGTATAGAGGAAAAAGGTGAGAGTGGATTAGAAGAGGAGAGAAGACTTGCCTATGTAGGTCTTACTAGGGCAAAAAAGTTGGCAAAAATCTCATTCTCAATGAATAGATTTTATCAAGGAGATTGGATAGATAGCATGGCCTCAAGATTTGTTGATGAATTACCAGATAAGTTTATAAAAAAAAATAATAGTTTTGTTGAACAGGATGAAAACGAATTTGAATTTAATCAAGATACTGAATTTGAAAACGAAATAAGAAGTCCAGGATGGATTAGATACCAAAAAAAACTAAAGTGATAAAAAGTATTAAAAAATTTATTAATAAAAACAGTTTAGATGGATATGTATTGCCAAAAAATGACAATTATTTCACTGAGTATTCAAAAACAAATAATTTAAAAAAAGTTACAAACTTTACTGGATCTGCTGGATTTGCATTAATTTTAAAAAATGAAAATTACTTGTTTGTTGATGGCAGATACACTCTTCAAGCAAAGAGACAAACTAAAAATAATTTTATTATAAAGGAAATTCCTAAAGAGTGGCCTAAAAATTTAACATTTATAAAAAATTATAATATCGGATTTGATCCAAAACTTTTTACAGAAAATATTTTACATAAATACTTTGATAGAAAAGTAAATTTAATAGCAAAACCATTTTACTTTAAAAATACAAAAAAAGATAGAAGATCAAATTTTTTTTTTTTAAATAAATCTATTACTGGTCAAGAATCAAAAAATAAGATTAATCAAGTAATTAATTTTTTAAAAAAAAATAAAATTGATTATTTATATATGAGCGCGAGTGAAAATGTTTGTTGGCTTTTAAATATTAGAGGATATGATTTACCCAATTCACCTTTGGCTAATTGCAAAATAATAATTTGTGATAAAAAAGAAATATATCTTTTTACAGATATAAAAAAAATTTCAAATATTAGGAAAAAACTAAAAAAAAATATTAAATTTTTTAATGAGGATGAATTTTTTAAAGTAATAAATCATTTAAAAATTGGGACATTTTGTATAGACGATAAAACTTGTTCTACTTATGAAGAGTCATTAATAAAAAGTAAATTTAAAATTCTACAGAGAAATGATCCTGTTTATTATCTTAAATCATTAAAAAATAAAACGGAAATTAAAAATATGATTAATTGTCATGTCACTGATGGTGTAGCTTTAACTAAATTTATGTATTGGTTTAAGAAACTTAATAAGGAAATAAATGAAAAAAAAATAGAATTGAAATTAGAAAACTTAAGGAGAAAATCTAAAAGTTATTTGTATCCAAGTTTTGATACTATTGCAGGATCAGGTCCAAACGGTTCAATAATACATTATAAATCTAATAAAAAAACAAATAGAAAACTAAAAAAAAATGATATTTTACTTTTAGACTCTGGTGGACAATACAAATGGGGAACTACAGATGTAACCAGAACTATGTGTCTAGGAAAAGTATCTAATGAAATTAAGAATAATTTTACAAGAGTTCTGAAAGGGCATATTGCGGTTGTAAGTGCCAACCTAAACAAAAAATCCACTGGAGAAGAGCTTGATAAAGTTGCAAGAATATCTCTTAGAGAAAAAGGTTTAGATTATTCACATGGGACAGGTCATGGAGTTGGTTTTTTTTTAAATGTGCATGAAGGTCCACAGGGGATTTATAAACAAAATAAGGTTATACTAAAAGAAGGAATGATTTTAAGTAATGAACCTGGCTATTATTTAGAAAACAAGTATGGAATAAGAATTGAAAATTTAATTTATGTAAAATACGAAAAAAAAAAATTAATATTTAGGAATCTTACTTTGGCACCAATTGATGTTGATCTAATAAATTTTAAAATGTTAACAAAATTTGAAAAGAAATACTTATTTGACTATCATTTATATGTTTACAAAAAAATTTCTAGTTTTCTTAATGAAAATGAAAAAAAATGGTTAGTAAAACTAATTAAGTAATTTAATAAAATCTTTTTGTGTAAGAATTTTTATATTTAAATTTTTTGCCTTATCAACTTTACTTTTTGTTGGATTTTCCCCAATAACCAAATAATCTAGATTTTTGCTAACTGAACTAACAGTATTACCTGAATTTTTTTCTATTAAAGATTTAGCTTCAGCTCTGCTTATGCCATCTAACTTACCAGTGAACATAAATGACTTTTCTTTAAGTTTTCCATTTGAGTCAATTTTTTTTACTTCAATATGTAAAATTTCATTAAGATCATATAAAATTTTTAAATTTGATTGCAAAGAAAAATATTTCTCTAAAGAATTCATTTGAGTTTCTCCAATACCATCTATATTTAAAAACTCATTGAATTTTTTTTCTTTTATTATTTTGAATAAATTTGAAATACTTTTTACTTTGTCAGTAATAAGTTTTGCATTTTCCATGCCGATGTGTCTTATCCCTAGAGCATAGATAAGTTTTTGAAGTGTGACATTTTTTGATTTTTCAATTGAAGCTCTCAGATTATAAACTGATAATTCACCCCAACCTTCAAGCTTTTTAATTTTGTTATAATCTAGTTTAAAAATATCTTGTGGTTTTTTTATAAAATTTAATTCCCAAAATTTTTCAATAACCTTTTTTCCTAAACCATCTATATTTAAAGCCTCTTTAGATATAAAATGCTTTAATTTTTCAACTGCAATCCTTTCACATCCAAATCCATCATTTGTACACCTTCTAACGGCATCATATTTTTTTGTGGTTTTATTAAATTCTTTAACTGTACTTGATCCGCAAGATGGACAAATTATTGGAAAAGAGTAAATTTTTGAGTCCTTTGATCGTTTACTTTTGTCTACTTCTATCACATGTGGAATTACATCTCCCGCCCTTTCAATTTTAATAACATCTCCAACTCTTATATCTTTTCTAGAAATTTCATCTTCATTATGTAAGGATGCATTTGCAACTATTACTCCACCTATATTAACAGGCTCAACCTTTGCAACAGGTGTTAACGCTCCAGTTCTTCCTACCTGTATTTCAATAGTTAATATTTTTGTATTTGCTGTGTCTGCAGAAAATTTATGGGCTATCGCCCATCTTGGTGAATTTGAAGTAAAACCAAGTCTCTCTTGTAAATTCAAATCATTTACTTTGTAAACCAATCCATCAACATCGTAATCTAAATTAAATCTTTTACTTTCAAATTGTTGATGAAATTTAATTATTTCCTTAAGATTTGGAAATATTTTATTGTCTTTATTAGTTTTAAAACCCCATTTCTTTAATTGGTCAAGAAATTCTGATTGACTTTTGCAAAAATTATTTTTGAAATAACCAAATGTATACGCTATAAAATTGAGAGGGATTTTTTTTGTCTCATTAGGATCTTTTTGTCTTAACGATCCAGAAGCAGCATTTCTTGGGTTTGCAAATTTATCTTTGATTTTTATAAAATTTGCTTTTTTTATAAAAACTTCACCCCTTATTTCAATTTCTGAAGGGAAATCTCTATCCTTAATTTTAAGAGGTATATCTTTAATTGTTTTTAAATTTTCAGTGATTACCTCACCAACCTTGCCGTCGCCTCTAGAGACTCCATATACTAATTGGTTATTTATGTAAGTAAGTGATGCTGATATACCATCAATTTTAGGTTCTACACTATAATAAAATTTCTTTTTATTATTTAAGAAATTAAATATTTTTTTTTCAAAATTAAACAAATCCTCTTCAGAAAATCCATTAGACAAAGATAACATTTGAACTTTATGGGTATACTTATCAAACGACTTTGAGGGCTTAGATCCTACTAAGTTCGATACGGAAAATTTTCCAATAATATTTGGGTTATTTTTTTCTATTTCTAATATTTCTTTTTTAAGTTTATCAAAATCTGCATCAGATATTTTAGGAGAATTTTTTTCAAAATATAATTTATTATGTTTTTTAAGTGTATTTAATTTTAGTATATATTTTTTTTTTAATTTATTGCTACTCATACGATAATGCTACTTGAGTAGTTTTTTAAAATTTTCTAAAATTTTACCAGTTCTTGATTTATCTTCTTTAATTTTTACATTTGTATAATCTTTATTAAATATTGTGTAGGATTTAGAATACCACTCACTTGATTGATAATTATACCCTAATAAATATGCATATTTTTTTGCTTCTTTTTCTAAACCTATTTTATAATTTAACTCAACTAGTCGAAATAAAGCTTCTTCAATAAAAATAGTATCATCATAATCTGTAACTACAAGTTTAAATCTATTTAAAGCAGGTATCCATTTTTCTCTATCAAGGTAGTATCTTGCTATATACATTTCCTTTGCTGCAAGTAATTCTTTTATTAACTCCAATTTAAATTCTGAATCTAGTGCAAAATCAGTATTAGGATAATCATTAACAACTTTTTCAAAATAATTTTTTGCTTTATAAATAATTTGTGTATCTTTTGTTTCATCAATCATTTGATCATAATAACTTAAACCTAGAAGATAATAAGCATAATCTTTATTTGAGTGATTTGGATACTTTTTAAGAAATCTATTTAATTCTATTATGCTGTCATCAAAATATGATTGACTATAATAAGAATATGCTGCCATCAACGATGCTCTAGGAGCCCAGATTGATTGTGGATAAATAATTTCCACTTCATTAAATTTTCTAGCTGCATATATTACATCACCACTATTTAATTCTTCTAAACCTTTCTTATACGCTTCTATCATCTGATCTTCTTGACTCTTTTCAAAAATAATACTTTTTTTTGCCTCTTTTTTTGAACAAGAAAAAATAGTTAAAATTAATAGAAAATAAAATATTACTCTAATTGTAGGCATTTGTTATTTTTATCAAATTTTTTGATAAATTCTAATACTTAAGCTATAGATTTTAAAAATTCAATATTAGATAGAGCGTTTGGCAAATTTTGACCTTTTATTTCAATCAAAGAGTAATTCGATTGATCAGAAAAAATTTTTCTCAAAAGTTTATTTGTTAAATTATGGCCTCCTTGAGAACATTTAATCTTTCCAACAATTCTATAACCAGACAAATATAAATCTCCGAGACAGTCTAATATTTTATGATTCACAAATTCTTGTTTGTTTCTTAGTCCGTCTTTGTTTAATATTTCATCATTATCCACAACAACCGCGTTTTGTAGATTACCACCTTTGCCAAGACCCATTTTTTTCAATTTTTCAATGTCTTCATATAAGCAGAAAGTTCTAGACTCATAAATGTGATTTAAATCATCTTCATAAACGTCAATTTTATTTTTTTGAGTATTTATAATCTTATTTTTATATTTAATTTCAAATTCAATAGTTAAATTTACATTTGATTGTTTAATTTCTATAAATTTTTCATTATCATATATAGAAATTTCTTTATTAATTTTAATTAACTTAATTGGAGATTGACTAACTTTGAGCCCAGTAGAGTTAATTAAATTTACAAATTCAATTGCTGATCCATCTAAGATAGGTACTTCAGAAGAGTCTACTTCCACAATCACGTTATCTACTCCTAATCCATATAATGCTGCCATTAGATGTTCAATGGTAGATAATGATACTCCATAATTATTTGATATTGTTGTGCATAAATTTGTGTTTGTCACATTATTATATTTTGGAATCAAAATATTATTTTTAGTTAAATCTATTCTTTTAAAAACTACTCCAGTATTAGGTAAAGCTGGAATTAATTTAAGATTAGTCTTTACTCCTGTATGAATACCTACCCCTGTAAAGTTTATTTCTTTTGATATAGTTTTTTGAGTTAATATAGGCATATGTGAATATATACTTAAAAACCCTTAAAAATCGTATACAACTAATGTTACAAGATAATTCAAGAACTATTAAATAAGTTAAAAAATTTCTCAAAAATTCCTGATTTCTTTGGATTTTCGATGGTTTTATTTTTTAATTCTAAAAAATATTTAGCTCCAAGAGAGCAAATTTCATCATCTATTTCATCATAGTAACATATTTTACTAAAATTAAATTTATTTTCTAAATGAAAATGATTCTGATTAAATAGCTTTGATCCATCACCCATCAAAATAAGTTTTGAAGTATTAATTTTAAATATTTTTTTTATCAATTCAAAATCTGAAAATGAAAGATTAATGATTTCCTCAGATCTTGCTAATATTACTTTTTTTAAAGTATCAATAGATATTTGTTTACTGTTGATTTCTCTGATCAAATTAAAGTTAGAGGTTGAATTCTTTGAATTAAAGGAAAATTCCTCATTAGTTTCAAAAAATGATAATTTTAAATTTTCTGCCGATTGAAGATCAATTTTAAAAATTTTTGAAATATCTTTCGTAATATGATTTCCACCAATAGGTATATTTTTACAGTATAATAATTTTTCGTTCAAAATGATATTTAGAGAACTTTTTTCCCAACCAATATCCAAAAAAAATAATATATTATCTTTTTCAAATTGCTTGCTATAATATTTTGATTTAAGAAAACTTGTAAAAAATAGGTTTATAACATTAAGATTTTCAGATTTGAATTTGTTAATTATGTCATCATGGGATTTTTTGTTTGTACATAAAATTTTTAATTCTACTAATAATGATTTAACTTTTTTTTTATTTGGAAATTCATCTATTTCTATACCATCTAAAGTTAAGCTAGATCTAACTACATCAATAATTTTATAGTCTGGATAATTTTTTTCAATAAATTTTAATACTTCATTTTCTATTTCATAATAATTTTTTTTTATAAAATAAATATCATTAAGATTTTTTTTATAACAAATATCAATAGTCAATAAATTCTTTGTATCAAATAATATAATTAGATTATTAATATGTTGAGAAATATTTTTTTCGCTTTTTTTTATGAACTCCTTCAAATTAAAATAATTTTCATCGTCATCATTAATTGAACTTATTTTTGCACTTTGCGAATATATTTTTTTTAAAAATTTATTAAATGTAGCTAATCTTATTTTTGAAGTTCCAAAGTCAATAACAGTTATACTTTCATTACTATTCATGTGATATTACTATGCGATTAGAAATTCTTAAATCATATTTTTTATTATTGCTAAGGTTATTAAATTTTAAAATCTCTTTGTAATTTTTAATTGCTATTTCAATATTTTTTTTAGGTAACATTAAAATGACACCATTATTAAATTTTAAATCCCATCTACCGTTTTTATGAAAAAAAAAATTGTCGATATTAAAAATATTTATACCATTATCTTTCAATATTTTTTTAAGATCTAAAAAATTGATTATACTAAATTTTCCAAATATTATCGGAAGTTTCTTTTTTATTTTAATCTCCTCAAAATTTATAAATTTTCCGTTTTCTCCAACAAAATATTTATGTCCATTGATATAAGTTATAGCTAAAATATCAGTTTTTGTTAGAGACACTTCTAATACTGAAGGATATAATTTCTTTATATTGTAGCTATCTATAAATTTAAAAGTATTCATTTTATACTCTAGATTATTTTTTTTTAAAAAAAATAAATTTGTATAATCGTTTATATCTAAGGTATTGATAATTTTTAATTTTTCGTGAGGATTGACTCCTAAAACAACAACTTCTTTTATTTCAAAGTATTTTGTTAAAATATTAACTAATTGAGTATTATGAAGAGTTGTTAAGGTTATTAAAAAAAAAAAATAATAGGATATTTTATTTCTACTTGTTTGTTGAAGCATCATTTATAATCTTTTCAATTAACCTTTTGAAATTTATACCATAATAATTTGCTATCTCTGGAACTAAAGACAAAGATGTCATGCCTGGTTGGGTATTAAGTTCAAGTAAGTAGAATTTTCCGTTGAAAAAACGAAAATCCGATCTTGTTACACCTCTACATTTTAAAATTTTGTGTGCTTTTAAGGCTATATTATTTACTTTTTTGGAATTTTTTGCGTTTAATTTTACTGGTATAATATGCTCTGTCTTTGCATGAGAACTATATTTTGCAGTATAGTCATAAAACTTTCTTTTAGGTTTTAGTTCAATTGCACCCAGTATTTTATTATTTAGTATTGCTACCTGAATTTCTCTACCAGGTATGTATTTTTCAATCATTAATTCACTGTAATGACTAAGTTTATTTATATTTTTGTAAATATCTTTTATTCCACAAATAAAAACATTTACACTTGAACCTTCATTTAAAGGTTTTACAACAACTGGAAAATTAAGTTTATTCTTAATTTTTAAGATGATTTGCTTTCTATTTAATTTCTTTTTAAATGAATAAATAAAGTATTTAGGTGTCAATATATTATTTTCCTTAAATATTTTTTTTGATATTTCTTTATC
Organism: uncultured Pelagibacteraceae bacterium; assembly: GCA_902601895.1. Lineage (GTDB taxonomy): Bacteria > Pseudomonadota > Alphaproteobacteria > Pelagibacterales > Pelagibacteraceae > Pelagibacter. Next base: position 112,880 of record CACKOU010000001.1, read on the forward strand.
TATTGCTATTGAAGAAGATAATACACCAGAATGAGTATATTTAACTTTTTGATTTTCTAAAATTGATTGAATGTATCCATCTTCACCATATCTTCCATGTAATAAATTTAGAACTAAGTCAGGTTTAAATTTTTTTATTTTTTTTATTAAATCACCATTAGGATTTATTACTTTTAATTTTTTTTTTTTATCTTTAGATAATTCTTTATAAACACTTTTAGCAGTTTGAAGGCTTATTTCTTTCTCATTAGAGTATCCTCCAGCCAAAATTAAAATTTTTTTCACTACTCTACAATTTTTATTTCTAAATTAATATTGATTCCTGTTTTATCTTTCACATTTTTTTTTACAAAATTAATTAACGAGTTCATTTGATCAAATGTAGCATTATTTTTATTGACAAAGAAATTTGAGTGTTTTCCAGATATACATGCGTCTCCAAAATGAATATTTGTTGGGACAGAGGCTTTGATTAATTCCCAGGCCCTTTTATCTGTTTGATCAATAGGATTTTTGAAAGTGCTACCTCCAGTTTTTATTTTAGTGGGTTGTGCATTATTTTTCAATTTTGATAACTCAGTCATTCGAGATTTAATTTTATTTTTTTTACAAATTTTTCCTTTGAAGGTTGCGCTTAAAAAGATCAAATTATCCTCTATTTCAATTTTTCGATAACTAAATTTTATATTATTTGATGGGATAACTTTTATATTTCCGTTGAAATCAATACCTTGAATTGAAATTAATTTATCTTTAAATTCTGTTCCAAAACAACCAGAGTTCATTTTAAGTCCTCCTCCAACCGAACCTGGAATACAATGCATGAACTCAAAGCCAGCTATATGATTTTCCATTGCAAATTTTGAAAGATTTTTTTGAGAACAAGACGAGCCAGCAATTATGGTATCACTTTTTAATTTTGATAATGACGAAAAATTATTACTTAATTTTATTATTGCTCCATCATATGTATTATCTTTAAATAAAACGTTTGATCCTAAACCTAAAATAAATAATTTTCCTCTACTAGAGTATATTTTCAAAAATTCTTTTAATTCTTTTAGATTTTTTGGCTTAAAAAAAACTTTAGTTTTGCCACCAATATTGAACCAGTTAAGTTTTTTTATATTAAAATCAAAAAAAAGATCTGAATTATGAGAATCTTTAAATTTTATAAGATCACTAATAATCATGTTAGTTTAAATTTCTGACCCAACTTGAAATAGAGCCTGCACCCATCGCTATAAAAATCTTATTCCCAAATGTCAAATTTTTTATAATTTTTTTTAAATCTGTCTCACCCTTTAATATTATTAAATTAACTTTAGAATTTTTAGCTATTAATTTTGCATAAGAATTATAAGAAAATCCTAATTTTAAGTTTTCTCCTGCTTTATAAATAGGACAAAGTAAAACTGTGTTTGCTTTTTTGAAGCATTTTGAAAATTCTATTTTTAAATTTTTTAATCTTGAAATTCTATGAGGTTGGAAAATACAAAATATCTCTTCTTTGTCATAAACTTTTTTTACTCCATCTAATAAAGACTCAATTTCTGTTGGATGGTGAGCATAGTCATCAAAAAAGGGTATTTGATTTTTGTGAAACAAATAATTAAATCTTCTTTGTACGCCTTTAAAATTTTTTAACCCAATTTTAATTAAATTGTCAGGTACACCAATAGAGAATGCAACTGCTAATGCTGAAGTTGCATTTTTAATATTATGAATACCTAACAAAGGTATTTGTAGATTTTTTAAATGCTTACGTTTCCCTGGTATACGAATTTTTATATCAAATTTTGAAAAATTTTTTTTTTGTATAATGTTAGTAATTAAAAAATTTGAATTATTGTTTAATCCATAAGTATAAAAATTTTTATTTCTAAGTTTAGGAACAATATTTTTTATATTTTTGTCATCTGTACAAAGAAAAGTTTTTCCCAAAGATGGTGTCTTATTAATAAACTCAATAAACTTATTTTTTAAGTTTTGAATATTTTTATAATAGTCCATATGTTCATTATCAATATTGGTTACAATTGAGTAATTAAAAGGTATTTGGAGAAAACTTCCATCCGACTCATCTGACTCTATTAAGCTCCAATTACTTTTTCCTAGTTTTGCAGAACTCTTTATTGAGTTTAAAACCCCTCCATTAATTATTGTAGGATCTAATTTAGCAAAATTCAAAATGTTAGATAAAATTGATGTAGTAGTTGTTTTACCATGAGAACCTGTAACAACAATATTTTTCATAAGAGATACAATATTACCAAGAAGTTCTCCTCTTTTGTAAATTGGTAAATTTAGTTTTTTTGCCTGCTTGTATTCTGGATTTGTTTTTTTTATCGCTGAAGAGATAACTAGAGCTGTACAATTTTTGATATTATTTCTTTTATGACCTAAAAAAATGGTTATTTTTTTCTTTCTTAAATTGCTCAAATTTTTGCTGTCAGATATATCACTTCCCTGTATTTTAAAACCAAGACTATTCATTATTAATGCTAAACCACTCATCCCAATTCCACCAATTCCAACAAAATGAATTAATTCTGTCTTTCCTAAGTTAATTTTCATTAATAATTTCTATAATACGTTTATTTATTGTATTCCAATTATTTTTTTTGTTAGTTTTTTCAAGGTTATGTATTTTCTTACAAAAAATCTCATAATCATTAAATATATTAAAAATAAAATTAGATACTTTGTTAATCTCAAAATCTGATTGATTAATCATCCAGCAACAATTTTTTACATGATAAAAATCTGAATTATAATATTGATGGTTATCTTTAGCTTTTGGCAATGGTATAGCTAAAAATGGGATATTTAAAAAAGAAAGCTCACTTAAAGTTCCCGCACCTCCTCTCGTTATTGCAAAATTTACACCATCATAGATCTCACTGTCATCATAATTATATTGAAAAAAATTAAAATTTATTCCTTCTTCATTATATTTTTTTTTTATCACAGGTATCGAATTTTTATTTGATATTTGTTGGACAACATCAAATTTATGTTTTTTTGAAATTTTTATTATTAATTCAGTTACTTTTTCATCAAAAAAAGATGCACCCTGACTACCACCAATGACAAGTACTTTTGAAATCTTTGTTTTATAATTAGTTGAATTTTTTTTTATTTTATAAATCTGTTTTTTTAAAATAGGATCAATAATAGCTTTTTTTGATGTATACTTTTTAGGAAAATTTCTTAAATCTTTACTGTAACAAATAATTTTGTTTGAAAAACTTAAAGCTATTTTATTTGATCTTCCTAAAACACTATTGGGTTCTAGTAAAATAATTTTTTTTTTCAAAAAAAAAGCAGCTAAACAAAATGGAAACGTCATATATCCACCAGTGCTTATTACTATATTTATCTTATTTTTTTTTAAAAAACTAAGTGATTCAATAATTTTATAAAAATACTTAAAAATATTTATTGGAAAGAAATATGGTTTTAAAAATAAATTTGGAACATCTAATAATTCATAATTATATTTTGTGTTATCAATAAACTTACTTCCTCTCAAATCAGTTACAATTTTAACAGAAAAAGTATTCTTTAAATGTTCGAATAATGATATTGAAGGTATAACATGACCACCTGATCCGCCCGTAACAATTAAAAGATTCTTCATTTAAATTAATCTTCTTTTTGTAAGATTTAATATTATTCCTGTAATTATTGACGTACCTATAATTGAGGAGCCGCCATAACTAAGAAATGGCATTGTCATACCTGTTGTTGGGAACATTCTGATGTTAACACCTACATGAATTATAGTTTGTGATAAAACCATAGTAATACATCCAGTAAGTATGAGTTTAAGATTATTATTTTCTATATCATTTATTTTTCTTAAAACTCTGTATGAAAAAATTAAATAAATCAATATTATACCAGTAACTATTATAACACCAAATTCCTCTGCAACGACTGAAATGATATAATCAGTGTGGGCTTCAGGTATTTGAGAATTTAAAGTGCCTTCTCCAATTCCTTTTCCAAAGAAACCTCCACTTGATATTGCATCGCTAGCTTTATCAGCTTGATAATTATTTCCTCCAGAAATATCAAGAAATGCAATAAGTCTTATTTTTATATATTCAAATTTTGAAACGAAGAAAACTAAGTAAAAAGTAAATAAACTTAAAAAAAATAATGAAAAAGTAAAAAAAATTAAGTTTATTCCTGACACAAAAATAATTGCTAACCAAGCTGTTAATATAAGCAAAGTTTGGCCTAAGTCAGGTTGAGATAAAAGTAGTATTATTGTAGGTATTAAAATAATTGTACTAAACAAATACTTTAAATATAAATTTTTCTTTTCTAAGGAGATTATAAAAGAAGTAATAATTATAAAAAAAGGTTTTAAAGTTTCAATAGGTTGAAATCTTGGCAATACTCCTAAATCTAACCATCTTTTTGAACCTTTAACCTCAACACCAATTATAGGGACAAGAAGTAATGCAATGAAAGATAAAATAAATAATAATAATGATAATCGTACTAATATTGTTTGGTTTAAAAGGGAAAAGATTAATACGATAAATATACCAATAATAACAAAAATAAAATGTTTTAAAAAGAAATAGTATGAATTTGTATCTAGCTTATCAGATGCAATAATAGATGTTGAAACGAGAGAAAAAAATAATCCTAAGGTGAATAATATTGAAACAATAAAAAAAATAGACTTATCTATATTTTTCCAACAGTCATAAAATGTATCAAAATATTTATTCATCGATTTAACAGATATTTTTTTGTTAGAGAATTAAATTTTTCTCCTCTATCCTCAAAATTTTTGAATTGATCAAAAGATGCTGCTGCTGGACTAAATAAAATAGTAACTTTATTCTTTTCTTTTTTTATTTTTTTTGAAATCATTATCAATATTTCTTCTAAATTTTCTGCTAATTCAATTTTTGACCTGTTCTTAAACAACTTTAAAAATTTAAATCTATCTTTTCCAAAAATAAATAGATTTAAACTTTTAAGATATTTTTTTTTTAGATTTAAATTATCACCTTTTTTAATTAAACCACCTAATATCCAATAAGTTTTTTCATTTGGTTTTAAAAAGGGTGCGCTAGAAGATAATGTTGTTGATTTAGAGTCATTAATAACAATTAAATTTTTTGATTTATATGTTATTTCTTGTCTAAACTTTAAGGGTTTAAAGTTATTAATAGTTTTTAAAATAATATTTTTTTTTAATTTTAAATATTTTGATAACTCTAACAAATACGATATATTTTGAAGATTTATTGGGTTATTTAAATAATTATTTTTTATTTTAAATTTAAATTTTAAATATTTTGTTTTTTTTAAAAATATTATTTTAGATTTTATATTTTTTTTTTTAATCTCTTTTTTTATTAAATTATTATCTTCTATAATTGAAATATCCCCCTTTTTTTGTTTAATAACTGACTTTAATTTTGATTGGATATAATTTTTCATTGTTTTATGTCTTTCAAGATGATCGGGTGAAATATTAATAATCATTGAAAACTTTGACTTAAAATATCTACTATATTCTAATTGATAAGATGAAGCTTCGACAACAAATACTGTGTTTTTTTTTATATTTTTTTCTTGTAAGAGTGGTTTTCCAAAATTGCCAGTCAATCTTACATCGATGTCATGATTTTTTAATATATTTGCTAATAATTTACATGTTGTAGATTTTCCATTGGTTCCGGTAACAGTAATAGTTAATATTTCTGGATTAAATTTATAAAATACGTCTAACTCTGTAATAATTTTTTTTTTATATTTCTTTAAATAGCTTGATAGAAGGCAATTTTTTTTATCAATTCCTGGGCTTAAAATAATATAATCAAATTGTTTTTTTATTAAATTAATCTCTGAAATATAAAATTTTTTTATCTTTTTATTAATTTTTTTTTTATTATCATCAAATACAAAACATAAATTTTTATGTTTCAAATAACTTAATGATGCTTGACCAGATTTTCCTAAACCGTAAATCAAAATTTTTTTTTTAAAAATTTCATTTGGTGGTATCATTATCTAAGTTTTAATGTTGCTAAACCAATCATTGCAAGTATTATTGATATTATCCAAAATCTAATTACAACAGTAGATTCAGCCCAGCCTTTTTTTTCAAAATGATGATGTATAGGTGCCATTTTAAAAATTCTTTTTCCTGTTAATTTAAATGAGATAACCTGAACAATCACAGATACTGCTTCTAACACAAATAAACCACCTGTTATTGCTAATACTATTTCATGTTTTGTAATAATTCCTACAGCACCCAAGGAGCCACCTAAAGCTAATGAACCTGTGTCTCCCATAAATATCTTTGCTGGTGGTGCGTTAAACCATAAAAATCCCAAACATGCTCCGATGATAGAACCACAAAATATTGATGCTTCCCCAACACCTTCTAAATACGTGATTTGTAAATACTCAGAAAAAATAATATTGCCTGAAACATAACTAATAAAAGCAAAACAAGCTGCAACTAACATGACGGGTACAGTCGCTAACCCATCTAATCCATCAGTTAAATTTACAGCGTTTGATGCTCCAACTATTACAAATAAATAAAATGGAATAAAAAACCATCCAAGATTTAATATTAGATTTTTGAAAAATGGAAAATATAAATTACTCAATTCATCTGAATTGCTAGTCATAAATAGAATAAATATGCCTACTAATGCTAAAAAAAGTTGCAAAAAAAATTTTAATTTCGATGAAATTCCTTGAGAACTTTTTAATTTTATTTTTTTATAATCATCATACGCACCTAATAATCCAAAAGATCCTGCAATATAAATTAAAAACCAATTATATGGATTAGATAAGTCACCCCATAATAAAACTCCCGAAAAAACTCCCAATAAAATAATTAATCCTCCCATAGTTGGGGTACCAATTTTTCTTATTATATGATCGCTCGGCCCATCTTCTCTTATTGGATTGTGAATTTGTTTTGATGAAAAAAAATTGATTATAGGATTTCCAAATATGAATACAACAAACATTGCGGTAAAAATTGATAAACCAGTTCTAACGGTTAAATATTTAAAAACATTTAAGAAGCTAAACTGCTCGACAAGTATAGAAAAAATAGAGAAAAACATTATTTTAAGTTAATCGTTTTATTATTTTATTGAGGCCTGTAGAGTTTGAACCTTTTATCATTAAATAATCTTTATCATTTAAATCATTCCTTAAAAATTTAACAATATCTTCTTCGGAATTAAGTATTCTTCCCCTATTTTGTGTTCTAATTTTGTTAAAAGTATACCTGATATCTTTGCCGTAAACATATAGTTTACTAAATTTTGATTTATTTATAGCTTCTGCAGCTTCAATATGGAGTTTTTTTGAAAATTTACCTAATTCTAGCATATCTCCTAATAACAAAATTTTTTTTTTGGGATCTATTTGCAAATTATTAAATTTATTTATAGAAAACTTTAAAGATAAAGGATTTGAATTATAACTTTCATCCAAGATATTAATTATTTTATTATCAAAAATAATTTTGTTTATGTTTCCTCTGCCAATTGGTATTTTATAGGTAGAAAAAAAATTAACATTTAATTTATCAATTAGCATAAGAGATTTTAGCACCGCTAACGATGCAAGTATATTATCAATAGAGGATAATAAATTATTATTAATCTTAAATTTATAAATTTTAGAATTTACAAGAATTTCTAAAAGCGATGAACTTTTTGATTTTTTTATTTTATGTAACTTTATATTTGAACTTTTATGCTTTCCAAAAGAAATAATCTTTAAATTATTTTTATTTGCAATTTTAGAAAAAAAATTAAAAAATTTATCATCTTTATTTAATATTAATTTACCGTTTGTGTTTATATTATTTATAATTTCTGATTTAGCTTTGGCTATATCAAATAAGCTAGCAAAATTTTTAGCATGTGCATAGCTAATGTTTGTTATGACACCAATATCAGGTTTAATAATTTTTGATAAATAATCAATTTCTCCTTTTTTATCCATACCAATCTCAAATATTCCATAAATTGTATTTTTTCTTAGATTTGCTATAGAAATTGGTAAACCAAATTTATTATTATATGAGCTGGATGAAAATATTGTTGGGTAATTTTTTTTAAGACATTGACCTAGTAATTCTTTAAGTGAAGTTTTACCTGCTGATCCTGTGATAGCAACTTGATAAGCATTTGAAGATACTCTTACTTTTTTCGAAATTTGTGTCAGCAAATTTAAAGTATTTTTAACTTTAATTTTTTTTTTTCTATTTTTTTTTATTTTTTGAACAATTGCAATATTTGCTCCATTATTCAAAGCCTCATCAGCAAAATCATTTCCATTAAATTTTTTTCCTTTAATACCAAAAAAAATTTTATTTTTATTATTTTTTTTTGAATTAGTTGATATATTAAAGTTTTTTAATTTATTTAGTTTTTTGTCTTTTATAAATTCTTTAAATATGTTTAATTTCCAATTTTTTGATAAAGATTTATTCTTCAATAATACTGACTTAATTATATTATCTCTATCAGAAAAAATTCTTTTATCATGATATTCCTGAATTCTTTCATGACCTCTGCCAGCTACAATCAAAACTTCATCAGATTTAGTATTTAAAACTGCTTTTCTTATAGCTAATTTTCTTGATGGAATTTCATTTAACTTAGATTTTGAAATTGATTTTTTTATATTTCTTCTTATTTCATCAGGGTTTTCACTTCTTGGATTATCATCTGTTAAATAAATAAAATCGCATAACTTGTTAGCAATTTTACCCATGATCGGTCTTTTTTCTTTATCTCTTTCACCACCACATCCAAAAACAACTTTGATTTTTCTTAAATTAAATTGCTCTCTTACATTCTTAATGCATGTCTTAAGAGCCTCTGGGGTATGAGCATAGTCTAGAATTATTATTGAATTGTTATATGTTTTTGCGATAATTTCTAATCTTCCATTTACAGGTTTCATATGATTTAAACTTTTTACAATATCTTCCATTTTTACGTTACTATTTAAAGCAGCTACAACAGCCATCATCAAATTTTTTATTTGAATCTTACCAACTAACTTCGTTTTAAAATTATATATTTTATTTTTGTATGAAAATTTAACATGTTGGAAATTGTTTAAAATATTAATTGATATTATTCTTAAGTTACATTTTTTTGATCCAATACTAAACAAATTTAGTTTTTTTCTTTTTGCAATTTTATTAAAAACTCTTAAATTTTTAAAATCATTATCAAATATTAAATTTCCATTTTCTTTTGTTAATTTATTAAATAAAGTTAATTTAGAGTTAAAATAATTTTTATAATTTTTATGGTAATCTAAATGGTCCCTACTTAGATTAGTAAAAATAGAGGTATTAAAATTAATACCGTGTAATCTTTTTTGGTATAATCCATGACTTGAGGCTTCAAGTATTACATTATTAATTTTTTTTTTTTTTAGTTTAAAAAGCAATTTATTAATTGTAATTGGATCTGAAGTTGTATTTTCTAATTTTAAATTAAAATTATTTGATATAACGCCCAGAGTGCCAATAGAAGCTACTTTTTTTTTATTTAATTTTAATATTTGGTAGTAAAAACTAGCGACAGATGATTTGCCATTGGTTCCAGTTACACCAATAATATTTTTTGGTTTAATACTATAAAATTTACTAGCAAAAATCGATAATGCTAGTCTTGTATCAAAAACTTTAATATAAAATATTCCATTAACAATTCCTGTTTTAAATTTATTTGACACAATTATTTTTGCACCATTTTTTATTGCATCTGTTATAAAATTGTTGCCATTAAAGTTACTTCCTTGAATTGCAAAAAAAATATAATTTTTTTTGATTTTTTTTGAATCGTATTCAAATCCATCGAACTCTAAATGAGAAAAATTTTTGTTTAAATTGTTAAAGAATTTTTTTAATTGCATAATAAAAATTTCTTAATATTTTATGGCTAAAATAGGCCCAATTTTTTCAATTATATTTCTTGCTACCTCTACAGAAGTCCATCCGGCTGTATTAAATGGCGTACCAACTACTTTTCTATTTTTGCCGTTATTATATCTATAAACATAATTTTTGCTAAGCTTTGGCTCATCTAGTAAAACAATTAATACATATTTAGGAGAAGAGCTTGGAAAAATTGAAGCGAAAGTATTTACTTTTTTTTTTGAATATTTGCCTTTAATTGATTTCTGTGCTGTGCCTGTTTTTCCAGCAATTTCGTACCCAGCTATATTAGCTAAATTAGCAGTGCCTTCCTCGGATATAACTATTTTTCTCAAAATTTTATTAATCTTTTTAGAATTTTGCTCGCTTATTATCTGTCTACCTTTTTCAAGATTTTTTCTTTTTTTTTTTAATAAAGTCGGTTTAATTTCATATCCTCCATTTGCAATGATTGCGTATGCTTTAGCAAGTTGCAAAGGTGTTGTTGTTATTCCATGCCCGTAAGCAGATGTTGCTAATTTACACTTGCCCCACTTGAATGGTATTGGATTACCAATTTCCTCAATATCAAATTGAATTTTGTTTACTAAGTCTAAATCCTCAAGGAATTGTCTGAAATTTTCTAATCCAACTTCTTGTGCAATTTTAATAGAACCAATATTACCAGATCTTATCAATATTTGTTCAGCTGTTAGTGTTGATGGGATATCCATATCGTACTCTGAAATTGAACTTCCAGCACATTTTAATTTTTTTGGCAAATTCTCAAACAAAGTGTCTGTCTTAATCACGTTATTTTCAAGACCTGCGGCCAATGTAAAAGTTTTAAAAACTGAACCTAACTCGTAAACACCTTTTGTTGATCTATTAATTAATTTTTCATTATTAATATTTTCTCTTTTATTTAAGTTAAAATCTGGAAGGGAGACCATAGAAAGTATTTCTCCATTATTGATTTTCATTAAAATTGCTGAGCTACCATAACTTTTAAAAACATTTTGAAATTTCTGTAACTCTTGTCTAACTATATATTGTATCTCTGTATCTAAAGTAAGTATTAACGGCTTGTTGGAAGTAGTTAGTTCATAATCAAATGATTTTTCGATACCAGATACACCATTATTATCAGTATCAATTTGTCCTATAACATGACTAAAAAGATTTTTATTTGGATAAACACGTGCAATAGTCTCTTCCTCAATTATTGATTTTTCACCCAATAATTTAATTTTTTCCAGTTTTTGAGGAGATATTTTTTTTTGTACATAAAAAAACTTATTTCCATTAAGTTTTTTTTTAAAATCCTTATTAGGAAAGATTAATTTTAATGAGATTAATAACTTATCTTTGTCGATCACTTGGTTTGGATTGATACCTAAATTTGAAACTCGAACTGTTTTAGCAATTATATTTCCGTCTCTATCCATTATAGATGCTCTAAATTTCTCTTTTTCTTTTGAAGTTTCTATTTTAGATTTTGTTTTCAAACCTAAATAAATTGTTTTTGATGAAAAAATGATTGAAATTGTAAAAATTATAAAGAAGATAAAAGCTACGCGCTCAAAAGATACATTTAAATTTGACTTATTTATTCTTAGTTTGAAATTTTCTTCAATATTACTCATCTTTTAACTTTAGAGTTTTTAAATCTATAATCTCTTTTTTTTTTAATTCTTCTTCAAAATATTTTTTAGAATACTCCATTAGTTTGCTAGGTGATGTTAAATAATTATAATCTAATAAAACTAATTCATATATATTTTCTAATGCTCTAATATCTTCCTGTATCTCAAAGATTTTTTTATCAAGTTTTTTTGTTGAATTTTTAGTGAGTGCAGTTGAAATTATTAATAAAATTATTGGAATAAAAATAAAAAATTTTTTAAACATTAAAATCTAAATTTTCTATTTCTCTAAAATGATTAAACTTATTTATAAAACTTTTAAAATCACAACCATTATTTAGTTTATAAGCAAATCTAAGTTTTGCAGATCTTGAAGGAGGATTTATTTTAATTTCCTGAGAGGTAGGAACTATTGGTTTTTTTTTTAGCAAATTAAAATATTTTTTATCTAATGTTCTTTCAGGCAAGTATCTTGAAGTATTTTTTATCTCTGAATATTCTTTAAAGAAAAATTTAACGATTTTATCCTCAATAGAATGAAATGTAACAACAGCTAATAATCCTCCTATGGGCAAAATATTGTATGCGTTAATTAATCCATCGATTAATTCACTAATTTCTTTGTTTACAAAAATTCTAAGTGCTTGAAAAACTTTGGTTGAACTGTTTTTACTAGTTTGTTTTTTTTTTATACTTTCAATAATTTCAACAAGAATCTCAGATTTAATACTTTTATTTTTCCTTAATTTAACAATTTTTTTTGAAATAGGTTTTGCATATTTCTCATCACCAAAATATTTAAAAATTTTAAAAAGATTTTCTTGGCTCATTCTTGATATTACATCTTTACAAGAAAAATCATTTAATCCCATTCTCATATCTAGCTCACCTTTACTTTTAAAAGATAATCCTCTTTTTAAATCAGAAATTTGGTTCAATGAGTAACCCAAATCAAAAATAATACCTCTAATATTTTTTTTTTTAATTTTATCTATTTCTGAAAATTTAATATTATTAAATTTAAATCTATTCTTGTATTTTTTATTGAATTTGGTGGCAATAGTTTTAACAGCATTGTCTCTATCTATAGCAATTACATTATTAGAACTGTCTTCTAAGATTTTCTCAGAGTAACCACCTGATCCAAAAGTACAGTCAATAAATGTGCCACCATAAAGAGGGGAAATAATACTAATTAGTTCATTTAGTAGTACTGGAAAATGTTTTTCCAGATTTATGGTGGCATTCATTTATTTTTTTGAAGACCATTAATTTTTTTGTCTTCTCAAAAATGCTGGAATTTCTAAATCATCTTCCTCTGAATTATTCTCATCAGATGCACTTATAACCTCTTCATTAATATCAGAGTTAAATAGTTCAGGTGTATCTTCATCGCTCAATTGAAAATTTTCTAAACCATTATTAAAAGATTTCTCCTCGTCAGTTTTAATTTCTAATTCAGTGCTTTCTGTGTTGTTAGCTGAGATTTCTAAATTTTTTTCCAAATTTTCAGTTTTTTTCTCATCATTGTTAGTTGTTTCAACTGTATCACTATTTAAAACAGATTTTACCTCGTCGTTTGACACTTCTTGATCTATTTTAAGTGCATTTGCACCGTTTGTGAATATAGAATTATTTGAATTGGTAAAAGAAAAAGATTGGGTTGTTCCAGAATTTGAATAGTCGGTATAACCTGGGTTTCTATTCTGAATTCTATGAACCATATTGATTACTGATTTAGGTTCTGGTTGCTGGCCATCCAAAGCAGTGGCAACAATTGAAACTCTCATTAATCCTTCTAAATTTTCATCTGTTATTGCACCAATTATTAATTCAGCCTCAGGATCTACTTCTGCTCTAACTTTATTTACAGCTTCGTCAACTTCAAATAATTTTAAATCTTTGCCTCCAGTTATATTAACTAAAAGTCCTTTTGCTCCTTTTAATGAATAGTCATCAATTAAAGGATTATTAATAGCAGATTCTGCAGCTTTAACGGCTCTTCCCTCTCCTTCAGCTTGTCCAGTACCCATCATTGCTTTACCCATTGAACTCATAACAGTCTCTACATCAGCAAAATCTAGATTTATTAACCCTGGTCTAACCATTAAATCAGTAATACTTTGTACTCCATGAAGTAAAACATCATTTGATAGTTCAAATGATTCTTCAAAAGTAGTTTGCTCACTTGCAATCTTGAATAAGTTTTGATTTGGAACAACTATAATTGTATCTACATGTTTTCTAAGTTCATCTAAACCCTGTTGAGCTTTTCTCATTCTTGATGGACCCTCATAAAGAAATGGAAGTGTAATTACACCCACAGTCAAAATATTTAATTCTTTAGCAGCTCTTGCAATCACATGTGCTGATCCAGTTCCAGTTCCACCACCCATTCCTGCTGTGATAAAAACCATATTTGCACCCTGTAGAATATTTACTATTTCATTTAATGATTCATCAGCTGCTGCTTGCCCAATATCTAATTTTGCACCGGCACCCAATCCTTTAGTAAGGTTTAAGCCCATTTGTATTTTTGTTTGTGCTTTGCTTAATCTTAAATCTTGTGCATCTGTGTTTACTGCAATAAACTCTACTCCTTGTAAGCCAGCGTCAATCATTCCATTTATAGCGTTTCCTCCTGCTCCTCCTACTCCTAAGACTAGAATTCGAGGTTTCAATTCTTTTATATCTGGTGTTTTAAAGTTTATTGTCATATTTCTCCCCTTTTAGTTATTAAATTGTTTTTCCCATTTAAGACTTGCTCTATTAATGTTTGATTTCTTTTTTGCATTTGCCCTAAATTTTTCAAAAAGTGCTGGCTCCCATATTTGGAACGTCTTACCTTGACCAACAAATAGCATGCTATTTTTAATTTTTGCATGCTTAAGTAATTTCGCTGCTATCTGAACTCTGCCCTCGGTATCAAATTGTAAATTTATACTTTCTGACAAGATAGATGTTGCAAAATAATCTTTTTTTTCTTCAAATGGACTGAGTGAATCTATTGCGTTTGAAATTTTTTCTATTCGATCTTGTGGCCATGCCTCAATACATGGATGATTGAATGATGGATAACAAATTATACCATTATAACCCATATTTGATAAATAAGACCTATAAGACGCAGGCACTGAAACCCTTCCTTTTTTGTCCAATTTGTTTTCGTAGGTTGATAAAAACATGATCCATACTTTCCATAATTTGGGTTTTTATGGGATACTATGGGTTTTATTAGTTAGCGTCAATAGTTAATATTTTAGTATTACAAGTATTGAAAGATTAACAATTATTAATAATTCTAGAGAGATGCCAGATAAACTGTAAGCCGGGTTCTGTCTTTTAAACTTATCATTTATCTAGGCTTTAAATCACTTTAAAGCTCAAGCAACTAACCCTGATGACTAGCCAAAGACTGCTTTTAGTTATTTCTAACAATGTCATCTCTACTCAGTCTTGCTTCCAGTGGGGTTTTCCATGCGCTAGCTGTTACCAACTTAGCCGGTGCGCTCTTACCACACCTTTTCACCCTTGCCTTGATAAGGCGGTTTATTTTCTGTGGCACTATCCCTAGGGTTGCCCCCGCCAGCAATTAACTGGCACTGTGTCTTTGTAAAGCCCGGACTTTCCTCTTTTTAAAAAAGCGACAAGTCATTTATCTGGCAAAAACAAATTATTAGTTTTTTTTTTAATATCAATTATTATTTTCTTATATTTTTAAGGGATTTTGATATTTCAAAACACTCTTTATCTGGTTCTCCATTAATTAACTCAGGTCGAAATCGTCTTTGAAAACTTATTGTGGTTTTTTTTAACTCAAGGTTATTTTTTAAATTAAATGAATAACCAATTACTTTTAAATTTTTCCAAAACTCTAAATTATTAAAGATTTTATTTTTCCTTAAGTGCGAAATTTTTTCCTTTTGCAATTTATGCCATATACCTATTTTTTTTTTTGCTAAATATTCCCAGGGAAATTTTTCTCCTGGATCTTTTTTTCTTAGTGGAGAAATGTCTGAGTGCCCTAAAATATTTATTTTATTTATTTTATATTTTTTAATAAGATATAAAGATAATTCTTTTATTGATTTTATTTGAGATTTGTTAAATTTTTTGTAGCCATTTTCATGACCAGGATTAGAAATTTCAATACCTAAAGATTTAGAATTTAATAGTTTATCTTTTTTCCAAGATGAAATTCCTGCATGCCAAGCAATATACTTATCTGGAACCATTTGAATAATTTTTCCTGATTGATTAATGTAGTAATGACAACTTACTTTTTTTTTTGGCGAAGTGAGTCGTCTCATTGCATTATCGTCATTTTTCATACCTGTGTAATGATAAATTAAATATTTTATTTGTTTTTTTGATCTTTTTTTATTGTAAAAATTAATTGAATAATTATGAGCCATTTTTTCAACATTTTTGGGCATGATTTTGAACATTTTAGTGTTTATATTAGTTTTTGATATACTATATATCTTTAATGAAAAAAAATATAATAGCTGTAATAATTACAATAGTTCTAAGTGTAATTAATATTAGCGCTTATGCGGGTTCAAGTGGAGAAATTGGGGTTAATAAAAAACAACAAAAAGAGGTAGCTGAAGTAAAAGATTGTTTTGAAAGATTAAACAGAGGAATTTTTGCATTTAATCAAGGCCTAGATAAAATAATATTTAAGCCACTCGCAAAAGGCTACAGAGTTCTTCCACAGCCTGTAAGATCTGGAACAAGCAATGTATTAACTAATATTTCAAACGTTGTTACAATTCCGAATAATTTATTACAAGGTCAAATTAAAGAAGCGGGATTAAATTCTTTAAGATTAGTTATAAATACAACTTTTGGAATCTTTGGTATTTTTGATGTAGCATCTTATTATGGAATTAAAAAATTAGATAAAGAGGATTATGGACAAACCTTAGGATCATGGGGTTTTGGTGAGGGTTGTTACTTAGTTCTTCCAGTACTTGGTCCATCTACAGTCAGAGACTCAATTGGCTCGGTAGCAAATTTTGTAGGGGGTGATGCTTGGTATAACATAACAGTCTCAAAGGATACACAGTATTTCAGTGAAGCTGATTATTATCTTTCAAGAATAACTGAAGGTGTTGACTTTAGAGCGAAAAATTTAGAGGCATTTAATAGTTTAGAACAGTCCTCGATTGACCTATACGCATCCGTAAGGAGTTTATATTTGCAAGATAGAAAAAGAAAAATTGCAAATAAAGATGAAAAAACAGAAACCCTAAATGATGATGATTGGGAAGAATTAGAGACTCAATAAAATACTATGAGGTATTTAAAACTATTAAGTATTTTTATTATAATATTTATTTTTCAAAATCCTTCTTTTTCAAAAAATCCAAGTGTTTTAATAAATGAATTAGTTGACGAAGCATCCTTAATTTTATCAAGTTCAGATCCAGTAGAATCGAAAATTATAAGGTTAAATGATATTGCTGAGAGAAGCGTTGATATTGATGGAATTGCCATTTATACACTGGGAAAGTATAGAAAATCTATAACAGACGAGGATAAAATTAAATATAAAAAACTTTTTAGAAGTTATTTCTTAAAAAGTTTTTCAAGCAGATTGGTAGATTACACAGATCCAAAAATAAATGTTGTATCTGAAAAAAAAATTAATGAAAAGTACACAATTGTTAATAGTATTCTTGAGGCAGACAAAGGTAGACCAGAAGTAAAAATTGATTGGAGAGTTTATACAAAAGATCCTAACATGCCATTAATAAGAGATTTAATAGTAGAAGGATTAAGCCTTGCGAGAACTCAAAAAGAAGAGTTTAATTCTGTAATTCAAAATAATAATGGGGAAATTGAAGCCCTTTTTAAAACTTTAGAACAATTTATAATTAAGTAATTATTTTTTTTTTGCTAGTTTTTGAAGCAAATAAATTTCCTTATCTGTTAATGTATTTCTTTCCTCTTTTATTAAATCAACTAGAGTAAAAAGTGACAATAAGTTAATTAATGCCGCAAAACCGGATAAAATAGTAAATGAAATTAATTCTAGATCTATAACTATAAAAATCACAAATAATGTGGACCAGCTTATGAATATACCTCTTAAAATTGTTCTTTGACTTTTAAAGTCTTTTATTTTTAGAAATTGAAAAAGTAACATAAGAAGAAGAGCCATAATGCCAGCCAATGCAATTCTCAATGATACTAAAATATCCATGCCAGAACCGTATAGTTCTTGATGAATTAAATAAGCAATAATGGCCTTATAGGAAAAGTAAAAAAAAAAAAATAAATGCTACTAAAGATGAAGAGAGATATGCATATTTAGGCAATATTTTAATATTTATTTTCATAAGAAGTTAATTTTACAAAAAAAATTTAAAATTATGTAGTTATTTAATTTTAATTTTTAAACTTTTAGTTGAAAGTTATTTAATATTATCACGGTGGGCCCGCCAGGACTCGAACCTGGGACCAATACATTATGAGTGTACTGCTCTAACCAACTGAGCTACAGGCCCAAATTATTTTCTTGAATATATCATTTTTTACAAACGATCAATGCAGTAATATTTTGATGGTGGGCCGTGTTGGTTACGCTCCAACTACCCCTGCAATGTCAATGCAGTACTCTACTATTGAGCTAACGGCCCTTAATTTTCTAAGAAACTTTTTAGTTGTTTAGACCTACTTGGATGTTTTAATTTCCTTAGAGCTTTTGCTTCGATTTGTCTTATTCTCTCTCTTGTGACTGAAAATTGGAGACCAACCTCCTCAAGAGTATGATCAGTATTCATTCCTACTCCAAATCTCATTCTTAGTACTCTTTCTTCCCTAGGAGTTAACGTAGACAAAATTTTAGTTGTTGCTTCGCTCAAGTTTGATTTTATTGCTTGCTCCAAAGGTGCTAATGCCTTTGTATCTTCTATAAAATCTCCTAAACTACTATCTTCTTCATCACCAACTGGCTTTTCTAAAGATACAGGCTCTTTGGATATTTTTAAAACTTTTCTAACTTTTTCTAATGGCATTCTTAATTTTTTTGATAACTCCTCCGGTGTAGCTTCTCTCCCAAATTCACTTAAAATTAGTCTTTGTGTTCTTACTATTTTGTTTATGGTTTCTATCATGTGAACAGGGATTCTAATTGTTCTTGCTTGATCTGCAATTGATCTTGTTATTGCTTGTCTAATCCACCAAGTTGCATAAGTGGAGAATTTATAACCTCTTCTGTATTCAAATTTATCAACTGCTTTCATTAATCCTATGTTCCCTTCTTGAATTAAATCTAAAAATTGTAAGCCTCTATTTGTGTATTTTTTTGCAATTGAAATTACTAATCTTAAGTTTGCCTCAACCATTTCTTTTTTTGCAATCCTAGATTCTTTTTCTCCTTTCTGAATTCTGCTCACAAGTTTCTTAAATTCTGTGACTGAAATTCCTAGCTTATTACTTATCTCTATCAATCTTTCTCTAATATTTTTAAAATCTTCTTTATTTTTTTGGAAGAATTTTTTCCAAGTTTCATTTGTGTCCAAAAAACTCTTTAAATTTGGATTTATTTCATTACCAACATAAAATTTTATAAATTCGTCACGACTAATTTTTGCGTCTAAAGCTAATCTCAATAGATTCCCCTCCAATGATAAAATTTTTTTATTTTCTTGATAATGTTTTTGAACCAAATCCTCTAAAACAGATGGAGATAATTGTAGAGTTTTTATTAATTCCAGAATATCATTTACAATTTTTTGATAATTTTTTTCTTTTGATGGTGAAAAGTTTTTTGAATTAATCAAGCAATCAATTTTCTCTTTTTGATATTTAATGAGTTTATTATATTCCTTTGTCAAATCATGTATGGTTTTTAAAACTTTTGGTTTTATTTCTGTCTCCATTGCTGCTAATGTTGGATTAAACTCATCATCTTCATTGTTATTTTCTTCAGTTGTATCTTCTGTTTTTTTTTGTTTAGCGCTTTGACCAGTTTCATCATCTTCCATATAGTTAGTATCAATATCAATAATTTCTCTGACTAATATCTCGTCTGAATTTAATTTAGTATTCCACTCAAAAAATTGTTGAGCGGTTAAAGGGCTTTGAGATAGCGCATTTAGCATTACATCTTTTCCAGCCTCAATTCTTTTTGCAATTGCAATTTCTCCTTCTCTAGAAAGTAGTTCTACACCACCCATCTCTCTCAAGTACATTCTAATAGGATCATCACTTTTTTCTATAGATTTACCTTCTTCTTTCGATGATGAGTCTTTTTTTCTAAGTATTTTAAAATCTGATTTTTTTTCTACTAAAGTGATACTTTCGTCGAGAATATACATAAATGCTTTCTCGAGATTCTCATTTGATAAATTTCTTTTACCTAAAGATTTATTTAATTCTTCGTATGTTATAAATCCCCTATGGACACCCCTGCCCATTAATCTTGCAAATGATTTTGTAATTATTCGTTCCACAATAAAAAGTTTGAAGGACTTATATAATATCTAATACAAAAAAATCTATGCGATTTTTTCAAAATTTTAGTTGATTTTTTGTTGTTTTTTCAACTCTTTTATTTCATTAAATGTTTTCTCACTCATATCTTGAGAAAACTTTGATTCTAAGTCAGATATTCTTTGTTCTAACTCATAATTTTTTAGATCTTGAATAATTTCGGTGAAAATTTCTAAAATTTTTTGATCATCATTTAAGTTTTTTGAAATTATATGTTTAACCGAAGCATAATTCATAACTCTATTTACAAGATTTTTATCTACATTTATTTTTTTAACATCTAAATTTGATAGATTTTCTGACTGGTTTAATATTTCAAAAAATAATTGCTTATTTTCATCGCTATACAATTTCACATTATCTATTAAATGAAAATTTTCATAAATTAGTTTTGATTTAGTAAGCAAAATATATAAAAATGAAAACTCTTTAATTTCAAAAGATTTTAATGATTTTGTTTCATTATAATAACTTTTTGTTTTAGCAAGAGATTTTGCAAATGTTTTATAATTTTTTCCAAATTTTGAATTAATATTTGGTGTTAACTCAGAAACTTTTTCAAGAAAATATTCTAAAATATATTTTTTAACAAAAGTATCTTTAATTTTTGATGCGGTCTCTCTAAGTTTTTTTTCAAAAATAGCTTTTGAGCTAGGGCTCTCAGTTATTTGACCCATATAATGTTCAAAGATAAATTTGTGTATAGGTACAGATTTTTGGTCTGAAATTTCTAAAAACTTATCTTTGCCAAATTTATTTACATAATTATCTGGATCTAAATCATTTTCTAAAAGAAGAAATGAAATTTTTTTGTCAGGTTTCATTTCATCAATAATATTTTCTGCGGCTCTTAAAGCAGCTTTATAGCCACTTTGATCACCGTCAAAACATATAATTATATTATTATAAAATTGATTTAAAATTTGTATCTGTTTAGTTGTTAAAGCAGTTCCTAGGTTCGCTACAGTATTTTCAATTCCATTTTTAGTTAGACCAATAACATCCATATAACCCTCTACTAAATATATATCATCTAATCTATTTGATAGCTTTCTTGCTTTATCAAGATTGTATAAATTTGAACCTTTCTTGAAAAAAGGTGTCTCAGGAGAATTAATATATTTAGCTAAATTGTTATTATCCTCTATAATTCTTCCACCAAAACCTACTATATTTCCTGAAATATTATTTATTGGGAATATTATTCTATTTCTAAATCTTGATATATATTTTTTTTTCTTCTCATCAAAATAAAATAGGCCTGTATCTTTAATAATTTCTTCATCAAAATCCTTTTTTAATATTTCATAATAATCTAAATCTTCTGTTACAAAACCAAGATTAAAATTTTTTACATCAACACCGGACAGTCCTCTTTCTTTCAGGTAATTTTTTGCCTTAATTGATTTGTCATTTTTGAATAATTCATTTTTATAAAATTCGGAAAAATTATTACATATAGATTTATATAATTTCCATTTATTTTCTCTTTCTTCATCTTGTTTTGAAAATGTATAAGGCTGCATACCTGCAAGATTTGAAAGCATTTTGACCGCTTCACCAAATCTAAGATTTTGAGTTTTCATCACAAAGTCAAAAATATTTCCATGCTCACTTGTGCTAAAACAATGGTAAAATTCTTTTTCATCGTTAACTGTAAAAGATGGTGTTTTCTCTGTTTTAAAAGGAGATAAACCAACAAACTCCTTACCTCTTTTTTTTAGTTTAACAGTTTTAGCGACAACTGTTGAAACTTTTAACCTAGTTTTAATTTCATCTAAATATTCTTTTGGATATTTCATTAATTATTAAGTAAATTTTTAATAATCAGGCCTGCCTTAGAAAAATCAATTGTATCAGCATATTTTTTTTTTAATTCACCCATCACTTTACCCATATCCTTAATTGAAGAGGCTCCAACACTTTTTATAATTTCTTCACATATCTTTTTTGTATCTGCCTCAGATAATTGCTTAGGTAAATATTCGTATAAAACATCAAGCTCACCTTGTTCAATTTCTAATAAATCTGACCTGTTATTTTTTTTATATATTTCAATTGATTCAGATCTTTGTTTGATCATTTTTTTTAAGAGTTTTTTAATATCCTCATCGTCTGTCTCCTTTTTATTTGGACCGGACCTATTGTTAATATCTAAATCCTTAACTCCTGATAAAATTAACCTATAAGTTGATATCTTATTTTTATCTTTGGATTTTAAAGCATTTTTGTAATCGCTATCTATTTTATCTCTTAAGGACATGCTAGAATGTACTTCATAGACAAAATTGTTCAAAAGAAAAAATTGTATTTTTAAGAAATTATTATAGATCTGTTGCGGATAAATACGTTTTATTGTATTAACCTTTAACTTATGAGTTGTAATTGACTTTAAAACGAAAAAACAAATCCTCACATTTCTCAAAACTTAACACAGCTATTTTAGTTCTCGAAAATAAATCAGTCTTTAAGGGTATTGGGCTAGGATATATAGGAGAAGCAACAGGAGAAGTATGCTTTAATACCTCATTAACAGGTTATCAAGAAATAATATCAGACCCATCTTATGCTGGACAAATAATAAATTTTACATTTCCTCATATTGGTAATGTGGGAGTTAATAATGAAGACATAGAGTCTGATAAAATATGGACGAGAGGAGTTATTTTTAATTCAGAGATAACAAATCCGTCTAATTACAGGTCTCTTCAAAATTTAGATAAATGGCTTAAAAAAAATAAAATAGTAGGCATAACTGGTCTAGATACTAGAAGTTTAACAAATTTTATAAGAGATAAGGGTGCTCCAAAAGGAACTATATCAAACAATAAAAATGGTAAATTTAATATCAATAAACTAATAAATAAATCAATTAAATGGCCTGGTTTAAATGGAATGGATCTGGCTCAAAAGGTCACTACCAAAAAAACTTATATTTGGAAAGGATATAAAACTTGGAAAAAAAATAAGGGTTATGAAAAAAATAAAAAGAAAAAATTTAGGGTTGTTGCAATAGATTATGGAATTAAAAAAAATATACTTAGATATTTCTCTGACTTTGAATGTGAGGTTAAAGTTGTTTCCTGCAGAGAAAATGCAAATAAAATACTTAATCTAAAGCCTCATGGAATTTTTTTATCAAACGGTCCTGGCGATCCAGCTGCAACAGGAAAGTATGCAATTAAAGTAGTAAAAAATTTAATAAAAGAAAATATCCCATTATTTGGAATATGTTTAGGTCATCAAATTTTAGCTTTAGCTTTAGATGCAAAAACTAAAAAAATGAAATTAGGGCATAGAGGAGCAAATCATCCAGTTAAAAATTTAATTACAAAGAAAGTTGAAATTACAAGTCAAAATCACGGATTTGAGGTTGTTAAAGAAAGCTTAAAAAAAAACACAGAAATAACTCATCTATCATTATTCGATAATTCTGTTGAAGGAATTAAATTAAAAAATAAACCAGTTTTCTCAGTCCAGTATCATCCTGAAGCTAACCCTGGACCACAAGATAGTAAATATTTATTTAGTAATTTTATTGAAGACATAAAAAAATATGCCAAAAAGAAAAGATATTAAAAAAATTTTAGTTATTGGAGCTGGCCCAATTATAATTGGTCAAGCTTGTGAATTTGATTATTCAGGAACACAGGCATGCAAAGCATTAAAGGATGAGGGTTATAAAGTAATATTAATCAACTCAAATCCAGCAACTATAATGACTGATCCAGGTGTTGCTGACAAAACTTATATTGAACCAATATCTTTAGAAGTGCTAGAAGAAGTCATCAAAAAAGAAAGGCCTAATGCTATTCTACCTACAATGGGCGGTCAAACAGCATTAAATCTTGCAATTAACGCAGAGAAAATTGGTTTGCTTAAAAAGTATAAAATTGAACTTATCGGAGCAAACTCTAAGGCAATAGCAAATGCTGAGGATAGAAAAAAGTTCAGGAAAAATATGTCAGATATCAATATTGATTTACCAAAATCAGAGGTTTTGAATAAATTTTCAAAAGCGAAAAAATGTTTAAACAAAATAGGACTACCTGCAATTATTAGACCTTCTTTTACTTTGGGAGGATTGGGTGGAGGTATTGCGAGAACAACAATAGATTTTTTTAAGATTGTAAAAGAAGGAATGAATGAATCTCCCCAAAATCAGGTTTTGGTTGAGGAATGTTTGGATGGCTGGAAAGAATTTGAAATGGAGGTTGTAAGGGATCGAAATGATAATTGTATAATTATTTGCTCAATAGAAAATGTTGATCCAATGGGAACTCATACGGGTGACTCTGTAACTATAGCTCCAGCATTAACATTAACAGATAAAGAGTATCAAGTAATGAGAAATGCATCTATTGCTTGCTTAAGAAAAATCGGTGTTGAAACAGGAGGTTCGAATGTTCAATTCGCTATAAATCCGAAAAATGGAAGAATGGTAATTATTGAAATGAACCCCAGAGTTTCAAGATCATCGGCATTAGCCTCGAAAGCAACTGGCTTTCCAATAGCAAAAGTAGCTGCAAAATTAGCAGTTGGTTACACTCTTGATGAATTACAAAATGAAATTACAAAAGTAACACCGGCTTCTTTTGAACCAACAATTGATTATGTGGTTACAAAAATTCCAAGGTTTACGTTTGAGAAATTTTCAGACTCAAAAGCAATTTTAGGCACTTCAATGAGATCAGTTGGTGAAGCAATGGCAATTGGTAGAAACTTCAAAGAGTCTTTTCAAAAAGCTTTGGTTTCACTTGAAACTGGTTTGTCAGGATTAGATAATATTTTTAACTATTCAAAAGAAGAAATTTTAAAAAATTTAAAGATTAATATTCCAAATAAATTACTTCTCATTGCTGAAGCTTTTAGAAAAAAAATTTCTGTAGATGTTATTTATAAATTGTCAAAAGTAGATCCTTGGTTTTTAAATCAGATTAAAGAAATAGTTGATGAAGAAAAAATATTAAATTTAAAGGGATTGCCCAAAACTTTTGAAGAATTTAATAGATTAAAATCAATAGGCTTTTCTGACAAAAAGCTCTCACAATTAACCGGTCAAAAAGAAACAATTGTCAAATCAAGAAGAAAAGGGTTAAAAGTTATGCCTGTTTTTAAGAAAGTTGATACCTGTGCTGCTGAATTCAAATCTTTCACACCTTATATGTATTCTACGTATCAAAGGAATTTTTCTATTAAAACTGAATGCGAAGCTGAGCCAAGTAATAAAAAGAAAATAATAATTTTAGGTGGAGGACCAAATAGAATTGGTCAAGGTATAGAATTTGATTACTGCTGTTGTCAGGCTAGCTTTTCTTTAAAAGAAGCGGGTTTTGAAACAATAATGATAAATTGTAACCCGGAAACTGTTTCTACGGATTACGATACTAGTGATAGATTGTATTTTGAACCTTTGATTGAAGAGTATGTTGAAAATATAATTTTGAAAGAAAAATCAAAAGGAAATCTGATTGGGATTATTGCACAATTTGGAGGCCAAACCCCTATCAAATTAGCGAAATTTTTAGATGAGAATAAATTGCCTATTCTTGGAACGCAGTATAAATCAATTGATCTTGCAGAAGATAGAGACAGATTTAGAGAATTGCTTATAAAACTTAAATTAAAACAAGCAGAAAGTGGAATAGCCTACAAGTTCAATCAAGCTATGAATGTTGCTGAAAAAATTGGATTACCAGTCGTTGTACGACCTTCTTATGTTTTGGGAGGAAGAGCTATGGAAATTGTTCATGACAAAAGTCAATTGAAACAATTTATAAATGAAGCCTTCAAAGTATCAGAACAAAATCCAATCTTAATTGATAAATTTATAGATAATGCGATGGAAGTAGATGTAGATGCGATTTCAGATGGAAAAGATGTTTATGTTGCTGGAATAATGCAACACATCGAAGAAGCAGGAATTCATTCTGGAGACTCAGCATGTTGCTTGCCGCCAGTATCAATTAAGGCAAATCTTTTAAGAGAACTTAAAATACAAACAAGAAAATTAGCTCTGGCTTTAAAAGTTAAAGGATTTTTAAATATTCAATTTGCAATTAAAAAAGATGAAATTTTTGTCATTGAAGTTAATCCTAGAGCAAGCAGAACTGTTCCTTTTGTTTCAAAAGCAAATGGTATTCCACTTGCAAAAATTGCATCAAGAATAATGTCCGGGGAAAAGTTAACTAAATATAAATTAAAATATAAAACCAATAAAAAATTTGCTGTTAAGGAAGCAGTATTTCCATTCAATAAATTTCCAGATAGTGATTTATTGCTTGGTCCTGAAATGAAGTCTACTGGTGAAGTAATGGGCTTTGATGATGATTTTGGAATGGCAGTCGCTAAAAGTCAGATAGCAGCTTCAAATTCTTTACCTACAAAAGGAATGGCATTCTTATCGGTGAAAGACTCGCACAAACAAGAAATAATAGGTATTGCTCAAAGATTAATTAAACTTGGATTTACACTTTCTGCAACCAAGGGAACTTCTGAAGTTTTAATACAAAATGGAATGAAATGTAAAAAAATTAATAAAGTAAGCAGTGGTAGACCACACATAGTGGATGTTTTAAATTCAAAAAAAATATCTTTGGTAATAAATACTGGAGGTGGAAACTCTGAACACAGAATTAGTGACGCAAGAGCATTAAGAAGAGGAACTCTTGCGAATAAAATTCCTTATTGTACAAATATGTCTACAGCTTACTCATTCTTAGAAGCAATAAAATCATTAAAAACAACAAAGTTAAGAGTTAAATCTCTACAAGATAATTAGTTTTAATTGACTTTCCAATCTGTCTCGAATGTAACATAATTTACTTGAAGACATCTTCTCTCTTTTACTATTTCTTTTTTTTCCATACCGTGCCAAGTGTTAGGGCCACTTGAAAAGAAATAGCCATAATTATCCTTATAGGGAACAGTTTTTGCTAATTTTAGATTTTCATCATAAAAATCAGTACCTAAATCTTCTTTTTCATTATGCTTATTTACGAATAATAAACATGACATCAGTTTCTCTTTAATATCGCAATGTGGTTTTAGCCAGAAACCTTTTCTATCACAAATAACTTCAACTCTTACATATGAATTGGAGAGATCCTTATTTATCATTTCAGAAATTTTTTTATAAGTTGATGAATTTTGAAGTTCTTTAATAAATTCAACAAGATTAGGAAATTGATTTGAATTTTCTTTAGTCACAAAACATCTAAATTTTAATGCCTTACCTCCATCTGATATGCCTTCTCTAAACTTACCTTCACCCCCATCAATTGCTCTTGTACCATCATAGTTTAAATTATGTTCTATCGGATTAGCTATATCAGCGTTTACAATTTCCTGAACTTGGCCGTCAGTTAAAGGTTGATTTAATTCCCAATGTTCAAAAGGAGTTTTGTGATTTGACGAATTTTTTAATATTGAATTTAAAAATGCCATTACAATTGAATTTTATCTTTAATGATATTTGCTACTCTATTCGTTTCATCTAATTTTTCATAGTTCCAATTTTCTAATTTTTCTCCTAATTCTCTAACAATTTTCATTTCTTGAAATAATTTTCTAAAATTTTTAAATCTTTTATCACTTTTTTTAGGTGGAATAGTGGCAATATAAATTGGCTTACCTGTTAAAGCTGCCTCTGAAATCATTGAACTTGAATCGCAAGTAATAACCAAATGTTTTGATTGTGAAAGAGCACTTAAATAGGCTTTTTTATCAACACCATCTAATACTAAATGATCATTTCCAAAATATATTTTTGCATGTTCTATAGTTCCCTTTGGCGTTCTCATAGAAGGGATGACTACTAAGTTAAGATTATTTTCTTTAACTAAATAATTTACTTTTGAAAAAATTTCTTGGATATTTCTATCTGAATAATCATAATACTGGGTAGGACCACCAATTATTAATGAAATTATATTTTTATCCTTCAATTTACTTGAAATACTAAACAAATAATCTTTGTCTTTTTCAATTTCTTCAATTGTTAAATAATGAATAGCTCCTTTTGTTTTTAATACATTATGTCCATCAAGATTGTCGTGCTCAGGCACTACAACTAGATCAAAATTATCTATTTTTATCTTTGGATTTTGAATATGAATGTTAAATACTTTTTTCTTTGAATTTTTTTTTAAGAATAATGATGGAATAATACTTTTTCTCCCACATGAAATAATTAAATCAACATCTTCGCATTCAATTTTTTTAAAAACTGAGTCAGATATTGGAGTGAATTTTGGCGGTATAACTTTCCAGAAACCTTTTGTTTCAACTGTGTGGTGAGAATAATTTATATCTAAAGCTTTAGCCAAACCTTCTACTTGGCTAATCATCCCATGCATACCTTCTGTTAATAATATACCTTTCAATTTAGTCATTAATCATTATATAGCTTTCATATGAGTGAAAATCCAACTAAACACACAAAAGTGTTAATAATTGGGTCAGGTCCCGCTGGATATACAGCAGCAATTTATGCTGCAAGAGCAATGTTAAAACCAATATTAGTTCATGGTATGGAACCTGGTGGCCAATTAACAACAACAACTGATGTTGAAAATTTTCCTGGATTTAAAGATGTAATACAAGGGCCATGGCTTATGGATCAAATGAAAGGTCAGGCAGAAGTGGTTGGAACTCAAATGATACAAGATCATATTGCATCAGTGGACTTAAAATCTAAACCATTTAAAGCTGTTGGAGATAGCGGCCAAATTTATGAAGCAGACTCAATAATTATTTCAACAGGAGCTCAAGCTAGATGGTTAAATATTGACTCAGAACAAAGCTTTAGAGGTTTTGGTGTATCTGCATGTGCAACATGTGATGGATTTTTCTTTAAAGACAAAACTGTAGCAGTTGTTGGAGGTGGAAATGCTGCAGTTGAGGAAGCTATGTTTTTAACAAAATTTGCTTCAAAAGTTCAACTTATACACAGAAGAGATAGTTTGAGAGCAGAAAAATTACTTCAAAAGAAATTAATGGAAAACAAAAAAATTGAAATAATTTGGGACTCTGTTGTTGATGAAGTTATTGGGGATAATGATCCTAAAAATGTAACTGGATTAAAAATTAAAAATGTTAAAACAAATAAAATAGACGAACTAAAAATTGATGGCTTGTTCATTGCTATAGGGCATGATCCAGCAACCTCATTATTTAAAGACCAATTAGAAATGGATAATGAGGGTTATTTAATAACAAAACCAGAGTCTACGGAAACAAATATACCAGGAGTTTTTGCTGCTGGTGATGTGAAAGATAAAGTATTTAGACAGGCAGTTACAGCAGCTGGTATGGGATGTATGGCAGCATTAGAGGCTGAAAAACATTTATCCAAATAAATGAATGAAACAGTATTGTTAACGGGTATAAGTGGATGGATCGCTAAACACACTGCAATTGAATTATTAAAATCGGGATATAAAGTTTTAGGCACTGTTAGAGATTCTGGTTTAATAGAGCAAACAAAAAAAACCATAAATGAATATGCATCAATTGATAAATTATCATTTGTCGAATTAGATCTTTTAAAAGACGAAGGTTGGGATGAGGCATTAAAGGGTTGTAAGTATGTAATGCATGTGGCTTCTCCTTTTCCTTTAAAGACCTCAAGAGATCGTGAAAGTCTTGTTCCAACAGCTAAAGATGGAACTATAAGAGTTTTAAAAGCTGCTGTTAATGCGGGAGTTGAACGTATTATTAAAACTTCCTCAATTGCAACAATGTTTAGAAAACCTAATAGGACAAATCCATATACATTTGGTGAAAATGATTGGAGTGATGCTAATTGGAAAGGTTGTAATGATTACTTTGTTTCAAAAATCAAGGCTGAAAAAGCAGCTTGGGAATTTATGGAGAATAAAGGTTTAAAGAATAAGTTGGTATGTATATGTCCTGGAGGTGTCTTTGGAGACGCTTTAGATACTAAAGAAAAAACTTCGATAAGTTATGTTAAATTATTTCTAGAAGGTAAATATCCAGGTGCTCCGGATTTTAGTATTTTAGTCTCGGATATGAAAGACGTAGTAAAAGCTCACATCAATTCATTAACAAGACCAGATGTTGGTGGAAGACGACTAATAATTGGCTCTGAGGTCAAAAGAATGATAGATTTTTCTAATATTATGGCTGAAGCATTACCTAAATATTCAAAAAAACTTCCAAAAAGAGTGTTGCCGAACTTTTTAGTGAGAATAATTAGTCATCTGGATACAAGTGCAAAAATGATGGTTCCAGATTTGGGGATACAAATGCAAACTGATGCTTCGTATGCTGAAGATTTATTAGGATTTAAATTTCAGCCAGCTAGAGGGTGTATTGAGGATGCAGCAAAATCAGTAGTTAGACTTGGATTAGTATAATATGACAAAAGGAATAAAGTGGATTATGTTTGCAACTGGCTGGATGTCATTCAGGGCTATTGGTTCAAGTTTAATTTTATTTTGACAATCACAGAAAATGAGAGAGCGGCACCGTACGAGTGGATTGTATCTTTGACTGGTGATTTTATAATTGGAATAACTGCTTTATTTTTAGTTTACTATATTTATAAAAAACCATCTGCAGTACTTTGGGGTATTTTATTAGCTTGGAACTTTGTTGGTTTATTTGATTTATATGAGGCCATAACAACTAGTATTTTAGTTCCATATGAACCAATTCCAGAATTAGGATTAAATGATTTTGGTGTGAAATCTGTACTTACTCTTAACTCAATAATTCATATATCGGCGATTTATTTGTTATTTCAGTCTAGAATAAAAAGTTATTTTAATTTATAAGAGATTGTTAATGGAAAACATTGTAAAGCAAATCCAGCTTGTAGCATTAGTAATCATTTTAGTTAGTACAGTTATTGCTTTTGGGCAAGAAATGTACCAGATGATACTCGTGCAAAGAGTTACTTTAGCCGATCTGCTTTTACTTTTTTTATATCTTGAAGTGCTTGCAATGGTTAGAGTATTTTGGGAAAGCCAATCAATTCAAATTACACTGCCGTTATTTATTGCTATAACTGCACTTGCTAGATTTATTATTTTACAAGGAAAATCTCTAAATCCAGAGATATTACTATATGAAGCAGGTGCGATTGTTTTAATTGCTTTAGCAATTGTAATTCTAAGATTTAGAAATTCTTCACTAATTGGATTAAACAAAAAAAAATAGATTTATCCTAAATCATCACAAAACTTTTTAATTCTAGACATTGCTATTTTAAGTTTTGCCATTGAAGTTGCATATGAAATTCTAAAATATCCATCTAAACCAAATGCTGAGCCTTGGACAGTAGCAACATTTTGTTTTTCTAATAGCTTTTGGACAAAATCAGTATCTTTTTTAAGTTTAGTTCTTTTATTTAAAAGTTTTTTACAATTGGGAAATACGTAAAATGCACCATTAGGTTTTAAACAGCTAATACCATCAATATTATTTAAACTTTTTACGACAAAATCTCTTCTTTCCTTAAATGATTTTGCTCTTTTCTTAATAAAATCTTGTTTTCCATTCAAAGCTTCAACAGCTGCTGCTTGACTAATTGATGATGGATTCGAAGTAGACTGTGACTGAATTTTTCTAATTGCAGAAATTATTTCTTTTGGTCCAGCTGCATAACCAATTCTCCAACCAGTCATTGCATAAGATTTGCTCACTCCATTCATTGTTAATGTTCGAGATTTTAATTTTGA
>CACKOU010000002.1 GCA_902601895.1 uncultured Pelagibacteraceae bacterium
CTTTTTTTTTATTCTCTTACTTTTTTTTAAAATTAATTTATAGCAATCTTCACAATATCTAACTCTATTTGTCTTTAATTTTGGAAAATATCTAAGAAGTTTTATTTTCAGACATATTATGCATTTTTTATTAATTCTATTTTGACTTGATAACTTATTTAATCTTTTTTTTTCTCTTTCTTCCTTAATTCTCAATATTTTAAGTTTCTTAATCCTATTTTTTTCATCTCTAATTCTTAAGTTTTCTTTTTTCACTTGGATTTGCCAATTTGGAAATTTTTTATTTGTCATTTTTAATAACGCTGGGTGAGATAAATTTCTTTTTGTTTTAATTTGAATTTCTTTAGATGCTTGTCTTAATGATAACTTTCCACTTTTAATTTGAATCAAAGTTTGTTTTAAAATCTCAAGCTCGGTACTGATTGGATATAATATTTTTGAATTTTTACCTATTTTGTACCCAAAAGGTATTGTTCTTCCAATTTTAATTTTTGTTTTCATGAAAGATTACCATAAGGATTTTTTTTTATTTATATCAGTAGGTTCTCTCAAATTTTTATTCCTTATTTTGCTAGTTTTATCTTTAACAGATTTACTTAATGTTTGATTTGATAAATATTCTAACCCAGAATTATTATTCAACCATTCACTAGTTTGATTTAGCCCTGACAGTGAAGTCCTAATAGGTTTTTTACCCATTAGTTTTCTTTTTTTTACTCTTCTTTCAAATTCTTTGTTGATTTTTGTTATTTCATCGAAGTTTCTCTCTTTTTTTGCATCAGAGAATAATTCCATTAAATCTTCGAAACTTAATCTATTCATTACTTAATAATTAACAAAACTTACAATCATTATATAATTAAAATATGAATATATCATCTAAAGTTCAAAATGTGATAAATATGATAGAAACAAAAGACTTTTCCAAGCAGGAACTGATTAATTATTTTAATAATATAAATAGCTATCCAGATATCTCAGACATAGAAAGAGAAGAATTAGTTAAGGTGGTAGAAAAGAAAATGAGAATACAATTTCCAAATTCAGCTAAAAAAATCTTAGGCGGAAAAAGCAAAAAAGCACAAGAATTTCTTGAAGAAATATTTTCAGAATTAAAAAGAGATTTTGATTGGTCTGATAACAAAGTTGGTTCCCATGTTAAGCCTGGAGGCAGCATGATTAGTGGTAAGGAGTATGTTTGTTGGTATATTTCATATAAAAACGAAAGTGGTTTTTCTACAGGAATACACTATAGACAAAATACTCCAGAAACTGATCCGATACTTGAGATAGATTTTAGAAAAGTTGGTAAAGACTCTGAAAAATACAGAGATGTAAAAATACTACCTGTTGAACTTAAGGATGATGCATTGAAAATTTATAAAGAATACTTGAAAAAAATTATTAATTAATGAAAGAGCTTTCAGATTATACAGATGAGGAATTAGCAAATTTATTTAAGAATGCTTTTGAAATAATAACAAAAAATAAACCTTTAAAAAATGAAGCAGAAAAGAAAATTATAGATATAAAAAAAGAATGGAACAAAAGAAAAATTGAATATTTAGATGGTAAAAGAAAAATTCAATTCCCAGAAAAAGGTTTACTAAGTACTCTAGGTTACCAAGCAGGAAATATGAATTTTGAAGAAAGAAAAGATTTATTAAAGTTTGTAATTGAAAGTGAGGAATTACCATTTGTTCAATCTCCTGCTTATATGGCGTCTTGGGGAGACCCAAAAAGCGAAAAAAGATTAATTAAACTAAGTTATCTATTAAGAAATTTAATTAATAAAAAAAATCTTTACACGAGAGAAGAAACTATTAATAATTGGAAAGAAGATTTTGAATATATCTATCAAAATTATTATTTAAATAATTTTACGTTTAAGTGGCCGAATTTAAAAAAAAATTAATATATAAATTAAACAATTTACAAACTTTCAAATAGTTGATAATTTAAATAAGTCCTGATTTAGAAATTACTCTACTTGCTTGGACTTTAAACACAACGCTAAAGGAGAAATATGAAAATAAAAATACAATCAATAAAAAACTTTTTTAAATCAAAAGAAAAAAGAGGTTTAAAACCTATATTTTTTGAAAGTATAGGAAATCATAGGACACCAAGAGATATTAAGCTTAAAAACCTTATAAAAGTTTTAGAAAAAAATGGTTTTGTAATAAAAAATAAAAAATAAAAAATTTCTGTTGAAATTTTTAACATAACCCATACATTAGTAATTGATAAAGATTTAATTCTTATCTAATGATGGGCTAAGCATAAACTCTAGCTTTCTCAGAGTTTATACTTAGCCCTTCGTTGAACTTTATCGAAGACCTACTCCGTAGCAGTTGCTAATGCGAGATTCGGAATGAGAAGTTCTAATAATTAGCTCTTTATCCTTTGAAATAAACCAATTTAAGAACCTTTGGTTTTTATTGGCATGAGAAAGCAGTTATTAGGTTTTTTCTACCCTTTTAAATCTAAGGTTCAGAAAGGATAGAAAATGGCAGATCCATTAAAATATAAATCAATATCGATCCATATTGATTGTTACAAAAAAATAGATGAATTAACAAAAACTCTTGTTCCAGGAGTAGCAATCTCGAGAGCTCAAGTAGTTAGAATGTTAGTTAATCTTGCAAATGACAAATATAAACAAGAGGTAATAGAAGAAATAAATCCTTATACAGCTGCCGACCAAAAGTGGGAGGTTAACTAATGGATAAAATACATGAGATTAGAGTTGAAGAAGTAAGAGATATAGAGGAGGGTAGACATTTCTATAGAGTTTATATGGAGATAAATGAAACAATTAAGATTATAGGAGAGTCAGAAACAAAACCTCAATTAATAAGATACATATCGGAGGTATATTAATGACTATAGAATATTCATTTTCACCTTCTGAGCTTGATTATAAAGCCAAGAAATGCTCAAGATGTTTTTATATTCATAAGCATAACAAAATTAATCCTGGAGATAGACCACCTCCAGTTTTTTCAAGTTTTGATGCAGTTCAAAAACCTTATTTTAAAAAAACAAATACAAAGTCTTGGTGCGACGACCTTCCAGATGGTGAGATTATGGATAGTAATGAACTACCGGGCAAAATAGTATCTGAAGGTTTAGTTGATGATAAACAACGTAAATTTATCTTAGCTGGTAATCCTGATATTGTTATAAAATTTAAAGATAAAAGTTTCGGAATAGTTGATTTTAAGACAACAGTAATTTCTTTAGATAAAGCTGAAAATTATAGGTTTCAACTGGAGGCTTATGCGCAAATATTTTCTAGCCCTGGATCAACCAAAAAAGCCAAAACACCAAAACTAAGTCCTATAACCCACATGGGTATTTTGCAATTTTATCCAGAAGAAATCACAAGCCATACTGATCATGATTGTGATTTAAAAATGAAAACATCTTATTCCGCACTTAATAGAGATGAGAGTGGTTTTTATAATTATATAACTAAGTTAATAGATTTATTGGAGCAACCTAATATTCCAAGCTTTAACAAAGATTGTAATTTTTGCAATTTTACCAAAAAACAAATTGATTTGGGAGAACATCAAAATGAAAAATAAATTAGATGAAATAATCAAAGAAAGATTAGAAAATAGACTCGAGTGGAGAAATTATCTTGGATGGTCTTTGACTCACAGAGATTTATATAGAAATGCTAAAAAAGAATTTTATAAAGATAAACCTGTATTGGATCTTATTTTAAAATTGTATTTTCTTCCTTATAACACCATAAAGTATTTTAGTTATATTTGTGATCGTCATAAATTTGAAATGATTGAAACTGAAATAAGAATGTTACAAGAAAATAAAGATGAAAAAAAATAATAAAGATTTTAATAGAAACCCCAACGGATCCAACCAATGGATCTTAAGATCAAATGAAGAAATACAAAAAATAATTGATAAGTATCCTAAATATTGGACAAAAAAAGATTTCAGAGGTGAAGGAAAGAATAATAAAAATAGAATACTTACTAGAAAAGAAACAGAGAGAATGGGCTTAATTTTTGGAAATATAGGAGGGATAAAACAATATAACAGTGGAAAATTAAAATGTTCTATGTGTGGAGAATTTAAGGGTCTAGATGATTTTCCTGATGATAGATATGGTTCTTCCAATGGGAAAAGAAGCAATTGTTCAACCTGTGATGTATTAAGAAACAAGAAATATAGAGAAAGCTTGAAAGAAAATAAGTAGAAGTTAAATTTAAATATATTCTTGAATTACTTCCTTACAACTTACTGGGTAACCAAGTTGAGAATATTGGAAAGAGTATCATTAGTATTCCATAAATTATTCCAACGATTGTAAATAGAGGAACTTCTTTAAAAGCTTTGGCTGGATTTTCTTTGATCACACCTGCAGCTGTATATATACCAACACATACGGGGGGTGTTATCATTCCTATTCCTGCAAATGCAACAAATACCACATAAAGATGAAGTAAACTCTGATTGAATGATAATGTGATTGCAGCAAAAATTGGAACCGTTAAATAAAACACAGGTACTATTTCAATAAAAGTTCCAAGTATTAAACAAATTGCTCCAAGCATTATCCAGAACAGATTTACACTTACACCTTTATCTGTGAAGAACGCTATAATTTTTTGTGGAGCTTGAGTGTAAGTTAAAACTACACTTAAGAATGTAGCAGTTGCTATTATTGCAAAAATTACAGCTGTTATGATTGCAGTTTCCCTTAAACAGCTCATCAAAGATGAAAAAGTAAGTTCACGGTAAATTAAAAATCCAATTAGAACTGCATATACTCCTGCAACAGCGGCTGACTCAGATGGAGTTAATATTCCAGCATAAATTCCACCCAAAATTATCACTGGGGTGATCAATGCCGGTAATGCAGCTATGAAAGAACTTACTCTTTCCTTAATAGATGCCTTCTCATCTGTTCTAATATGTCTGCATTTAAACAAAACTAGAAGAACCATCAAAACAAGTAGAACTAAACCAGGTATAACACCTGCAGCAAAGGTTTTAGATACTGGGACATTAGTTAGAGCACTAAATAGTATTGCTGCATTAGAAGGAGGTATCAATGCTTCCAATAAAGCAGCAGAAGCTGCTAGAACAACAACAAATGGCGTTGGATAACCTTGTTCAATCATTTTTGGCATCATGATAGTACCAACCGCAGTAATTGCAGCTAAGATAGATCCACAAAAAGCCGCAAAGAACCCCATCGCAATAACCATTGCAACACCTAATCCACCTGGCCAATGTCCAACTAGAGTTGTTGTAAATTTTACTAATCTTGAAGCAGCCCCTCCTTTTAACATTGCCATCCCAGTAAAAATAAATAGTGGAACAGCGATAAGAACATGTTTTGTTAATGCACCAAATGAAACTTGAATCAAAACTGACCAAGGTAAATTTAATCCTGCAATTGCAGCTAAAGAACTTCCTAAACCAAATACTAAAAAAATTGGAACTGAGATAACTAATGTTACAAGAGAAATAATAAAAGCTAATCCAAACATTTATTCTTTTCCTGAAAGCTTTTTTAAATTATCTAAAATAAGTTCTAATGAGGTTAATGCTAAAATTAAAAAGCCAACTGGAAAAGCTAAAAACATCCACCAGATAGGAATATTAATTTCTAATTCCATCATCTGCCCTAAATTGTAATACATTTTAGTAGCATCAACTCCTGCTTTAAAGAAAACGCATGCAGAAATTAAGGCTATTAAATTTACTATTGTTCCAATTATGTTTTTTGATTTTTCTGATAAATAGTGACTTAAAAAATCTACTTTAATATGTTGCCCCTGTTTTAATAAAGGACCAAGTAATGGAAATACTAACCAACTCACCATTACTGGCGGCAATTCAATAAACCACGCAAATCCTGTACCTGTGATAAATCTTGTTGTGGCGCTTAATGCTAAAGCTGCCACCATTAAAAAGACAATGAACATAGCGAGCGAAATTGCAGCTTTTGCTAGCAAATTATTAATAGCTCGCAATGCCCTCATAATCTTTATAGAAAAAGTTTAACTTCTTCTAATTACTCTTAGCATATGCTTGTGCTGCCTCTAATGCATCAGCATCAATCATTTTAGCCATTGCTGGCATTACTTCGTCTTTCATAAGCTTATCAAACTTAGCTTTTTCAGCTCCTGAAAGCGTAGTAACAACTCCACCTCTTTCTTGGAATTTTTTAAGAGTGCTTTCTCCAGTATCCATAATTAAGTCAGTTGATCTTTTTCCTATTTCTTTACCAACATCCATTATGATTTTTTGTAAGTCTGGAGACAGACTATTAAACCAAGTTGAGTTTGCCATAATATATGCATCAGCATAATATTGATAAGGCTTCTGAGCGTATTTCAAAAATTCCCACCAGCTATATGCCTCAATACTTCCTGGAGGACTGTTAATCGTATCAATCATTCCAGTTTGTAATGAAGTATAAACTTCACCAGTAGGCAAAGATACTCTGTTTGCGCCTAAAGCATCCCACATAGGCTCTTCACTTTTTAAAAGCCTTCTAGCCTTGAGACCTTTCATAGCATCAATACCTGTTAATTCTTTTGCGCTAGAAAAAGTCATTACAGGTCCTACTGGGTTATACATAACTAATGTTGAATTAGTTTTTTTAGTCAATTCACCCCAAATTTCTTTTCCCTTAGGTGAGTTTTGAAAAAAACCTCTTTGCTGTTCCCATGAATTAAACAAACCTGGGAATGAAGCAACATTAAAGTTTTTATTGATTGGTGGAAAACTTACCACTCCAACAATTCCTCCAAGTTCAACTGCACCTGAAGTTACCGCTCCCATTACTTCTCTAATTCCAAACAATTGTTTAGATGGATAAACTTCTATTTTTAATTTTCCTTTTGCTCTTTTATTTACTTCATCTGCAAAAATTTGTGCATGTTTTGCACTGTGGTGCTTCGGACTCCAGTGAACAGATAAACGTCCAACTATCTCTGAAAAAGCAGCTGTTGAAGTAAGAACAAATGAAAAAATAAAAGTAATACTTAGTATAATCTTATATAACGATTTAAATTTAATCATTTTTCCTCTCTTTTTTAATAATATATCTTATTATTTATGTTGATTTTAACAATGAAAAATTTCTTCAAATTCCATTAATATTAAATTAAATTTTAAAAAATCAAAAAAAATGAAATTGAATCTTATCATAACAACAAAATTTTTATTTGCTATTTTAATAACAATTTTCATTACAAATTCTTCAAAAGCTGGCCCTTGTTTGACAACGATCGCAAGTGCATCAACAAACCAGTTAGCATGTGCAGATGATGATATTTTAAATGTTACTTCTGCTGGTTCTATTACTTACAATGACCATAAGGCTGTTGATCTAGAGGATGAAACTGGAGTTCAGATTACAAATGATGGAACAATTGAAACAGAAGATGAAACTAATAAACAAAAAGCAATTCATGCTGAGTCATCTTTAAATACAATAATAACTAATAATGGAACTATCAACTCAGACAATAATGAAGGGATTTATATAGATTACGCAGAAAATATAACAATCACAAATAATGCAGGTGCCACTATTAGCGCTGAAGCAGGAAATGCGATTGAGGGTCGAAATGTTGGTTGGTGTGATAAGGCTGGTAATAATGAAAATTGTCAATCTAGTTTATCATCATCGGGCTCTACTGCAGTTGGGCTAATATTGCATAATCACGGTATGATTAGTGCAACACAAGGAACAATTTTATTAGGCACTGGAGGAGGAGGTTCACCACGAAGTCGAGGTGTTAAAATTTATAACTATGATGGAGGAACAATTAAATCTACATCAGGTAATTCCTCAATTGTCGCAAAATATCTTACAGATAGTGAAATTATAAGTTATGAGGGAGCAACAATAGAGAGTGCAGGTAGGTATGGTATACTAGCTGAAAATGGATCAAATATTACAATAGATAATCGTGGGACAATAACTTCAGATAGAAATACTATTTATTGTAGAGAGTGCTCTGGAGTTACATTTACAAATTCAGGAACGATTAGCTCATCAAATACAGGCACTAATACAGGTACAGTTCTTATTGATAGACAGGGAGACAGTGACGACGCTCATACAATTACTAATAGTGGCACTATTGAATCAGCTTTCGGAGCAGCAATACAAGTAGCTAGAAACACTGGCGGAACAACTATCAACAATACCGGGACAATAACATCATCAACAGGTGCTATTGGAGCAGGCAGAACAAAGAACCTCACCATTAATAATCATGGAACGATCACATCAACAGGTGAGAATAATACAGGTCACTTTGGAATTGGATTTGGCAATGACTCTACATCTGTAGAAGCTGGTGAAAATGTAGTTCTAAATAATTTTGGAACAATTAGCGCAATTAATGGTGATGCAGATGGAATTAAAATTGGAGATTATCACGCCAATAAAAACTTTAATGGCTTAACGATTAATAATT
The DNA here is from genome assembly GCA_902601895.1 of uncultured Pelagibacteraceae bacterium. Taxonomy (GTDB): domain Bacteria; phylum Pseudomonadota; class Alphaproteobacteria; order Pelagibacterales; family Pelagibacteraceae; genus Pelagibacter. The sequence continues at coordinate 8,481 of CACKOU010000002.1, forward strand.
CAGGAACTATCTCAGGAGGCGACAATTCTATTGTAATGGCAAATTCAAATAATACAGGATTAGAAATAGTTACTAAAGGCGATGGTACTTATCTTGGTGAAATTGAATTAAATAGTACCACTACAACGATGACATTAGATTGTAGTATATCAAAAGATCAAAAGATAGAAATTCATAACAAAACAAATATGGTAATCACTAATAATCTTTGTGGAAATGATACATATGAAATATTAGATAGTAATAGTGATCTGGATGCAGATAACTCAGAGACAAATGGGTTTTTATATGTTTACGGTGAAGATTTAGATATTGATAGTAATAATAAAAAATATCGAACAGAAATATTTTTATCTAATTTAAATAATACTTTTGACTCAGTAATTAATAATAAAGAACAATCATTTTTCAGTTCAAAAAAAAGTAGAAATGATATTTACTCAAGTTCTGAAAATGGTACTTCAGGATTTTTTAAAAATTACATAAGCGCAGATTACAAACCTTTTATAAGCTATTCATTACAAAATGTAGATTTTAATAACAAAGAAAAAATTAATACTGAAAATTTATATTTTGGTTTTAAGAAAGAATTTAGCTCTGAGAAATTTATTTCATCTGTAATACCTATGATTGGTATAGTTAAAAATAATGTAACCGATTTAGAAACAGAAACAAATCAAACTATTGAAAAGCAAACTTTCAGTCATCTTGCTGCTATAAACTTAAAAACAACAAAAACTAGAAGATTTGATAACAAGAAAAATTTAATAATTGAAATAGACGGCAAATATGGGGTTCATAGATTGCCATCTTACTTATCATCATTCACAGATGGGGATCTTTCTGTAAGTCAATCTGTTGATCAAGTATTAGCAGCTGGTTTTAAAGTAAAATATTCACACGAAAATCAAAATGGTTTCATTATAGAACCATATTCTAAATTTTCTTTAAATAAGACATTAAGTAATGATATTTCAATTGTTGGAGATGGTGAAAATAAAAACGCAGTAAATATAATGGATGATGCGATTTTAAGAAAAGTTGGTTTGAATGTTACAAAAAAAACAACAGTTATGAATTTAAGCTTAAATGTTCAAAGAGAGCAACAGGGAGATTTATCAGGTAACAAAGTTCAATTTTCAATGAGTAAAAAGCTTCAAAGGTTGGCAAAAATTAAAAGACTTAAAGAAAGAGCTGACCCTGAGTTGGAAAAACTCTTTGATCAATTACAGCTAGTAAAAGAAAACGAGAGAATTGCTGAACTAGCTGGTAAATTAAATGAAGAAAACAGAATAATGAAAGATTTAATAATTCAATTGATTAAAGATAATCAAAAACTAAAAACTGAGAATAATTTATTAATAAAAAACATTAAAGATTTAAATTAAATTATGGCCTATGATGATAACAATATATTTGCAAAAATTCTTCGAGGTGAAATACCTTGTAATAAAATATACGAAGATGAATTTGTATTATCATTTTACGATATAAATCCTCAAAAAAAAATTCATGCTTTGGTCATACCAAAAGGGAGATACATAGATTTAGATGATTTTAATTTAAATGCATCAGATCAAGAAATTGTTGGATTAATGAAAGGAATAACAAATGTATCAAAAAAGCTTGGCATATCCTCTATTCATGGAAAGGGATATAGGGCTTTAGCAAATATAAGTGATCATGGCGGGCAAGAAGTTCCTCACTTACATTTCCATCTATTTGGTGGTGAAAAAGTAGGAAAAATGGTTTCGTGATAACAAAAGTCCAAAGAAAATATTTAGAAATAAATTCCTTAAATGAAATTAATGTGTCTGACAAACCAAATTCCAGTTGCAATATTGATTTAAAAATACCGCCAGATTTTCAAATAAATAAGTTTTTTTATAAACAAATCGGAAAGAATTATAGATGGATCGACAGACTTGTTTGGAATGATTTAAAGTGGATTAACTACACTAATAATAAAAATTTAGAAACTTATGTTTTAAGTGAAAATTCAAATTTAATAGGTTTTTTTGAGTTACTATTTCATCCTGATAAAAAAAAATGTGAAATTGCTTATTTTGGTATTCTTGATCAATATATAGGTAAGAAATATGGCAGTTACTTGCTCTCTGAAGCTTTAAAGCTTGGGTTTAGAAAAAATACAAAACAAGTATGGCTTCATACTTGTTCCCTAGACCATAAAAATGCTCTTAGTAATTATATTAAAAGAGGTATGAAAGTTTTCAAATCTGAGACTATAAATATTGATATTAGTTAATGTATTTTTGTACAATAAATATATCATCATCAATCATTAAATTTGTTTGAACACCAAATAATTTAGTTTCAACTTTATTTTGATAAATGTCTAATGTTGTCCAACCAATTAAATTATAATTAATTTTGTCAAAAAAAATTGTCAAAGCATTTTCATTATGAATTGTCTTAAAAGAATAGGTTTCGTTATTTTCATTTATTTGATCAATTTCGCTTAATTTTCTCAATAAATAGTTTTTATCTAATAATAAATTTAATGGAGTATCTTTTAGCTTATAATTTAAATAATTTCTTATTTTTTTGCTATTTATGACTAATGATTTTCCATTTGATACAAGAATCTTATTATATAAATCATCATATTTACAATAAATTTTTTTTGGATAAGAAATATTACATTCTCCTTTCTCAATTTTATCATCTATTTTTTGAATAAATTTAAAATAAATATTATTTGTATTTTCTAATTTTATTTTTATTTCATCTTTAATATTTGCATTTAGTTTTAAGGGGTATAGAAATAAAAGTATAAATATTAAATATTTCATTACTTTAGAACCTCTCTTTTGCCAACATGATTTGCTTTACTAACTTCACCATTAGCTTCCATTTGATCTATTATTCTAGCAGCTCGATTGTACCCAATTTGTAATTTTCTTTGTAAAAATGAGGTTGAGGCTTTTCTCTCTGATTTAATAATGCTCACTGCTTTTTCATACAAATCATCCAAGTCTTTTTTTTCCTCATCTATATTTTCTTTTTCTTTATTTTCACTAAAATTTAAAATCTCATCTATGTAGTCAGGTTCAGCCTGATCCCTTAAAAAATTATTTACTTTTTCTATTTCATCCTCCGATACAAAAGGCGCATGTATTCTTACAATTCTATTTGCAGATGACATGAAAAGCATATCACCTTTTCCTAATAATTGTTCAGCTCCCTGCTCACCGAGAATGGTACGACTATCTATTTTAGAAGTTACTTGAAAAGAAATTCTTGTTGGAAAATTTGCTTTAATTGTTCCAGTAATAACGTCAACGCTAGGTCTTTGAGTAGCCATTATTATATGAATACCTGCAGCTCTAGCCATTTGAGATAACTTTTGAATATAATTCTCGATTTCTTTTCCTGCAACAAGCATCAAATCTGACATTTCATCAACTATTACAACAATATAAGGCATAGGGACTTTATGTTTTTGATTATATCCATCTATATTTCGCACACCCACTTTAGTCATAAGTCTATATCTGCTTTCCATTTCTTTAACCACCCACCCTAGAACAGATGCTGCTTTTTTTGGTTCGGTGATCACTGGACATAGCAAATGTGGCACTCCTTCATATGTTGATAATTCTAACATTTTTGGATCAATTAAAATAAACTTACATGTTTCCGGTTTATGCTTAAATAATAAAGATAGAATTATAGTATTTATACAAACTGATTTGCCTGAGCCAGTTGTACCTGCTATTAACAGATGAGGCATCTTACTCAGATCTCCGACAACAGGTTCTCCTGAAATATTTTTTCCTAGTGCAATGGGTAATTTAATATCTTTTTTTTTAAAATCATCATAAGAAATAATCTCTCTTAAATAAACATCTTCTCTTAAAGATTTAGGCAATTCAATTCCGATTGTATTACTACCCGGTATTGTAGCAATTCTTGCTGATTCTGAGCTGGTGTTTCTAGCTATATCTTCTGACAAATTTATTATTTTTGAAACTTTGACACCAGGAGCTGGTTCAAATTCATTTAAGGATACTACAGGTCCTTTCTTGACTTTTTTTATTTTTCCTTCAACTCCAAAATCTAGAAGTATTTTTTCTAAACTTTCAGCACTTATATTTTCATCTTTTCTTTCTTTATTATTTCTCAAATTTTTTTTTAATAATTCAATCGATGGTAGTTTGTATCTAATTGTGTTAATTTCATCTTGATTAAATTTTTTTTCAAAATCAAAATTTGATTGAATTCTATTTTTTGAATTAAAATCATTTGAAAAGTTATCCGTGTTTGATACTTCTTTTATTTCTATATCATCATCATTTTTCTTTACCTTACGTTTTCTTGAATTAGACAAAAACTTTAAAATGAATTTTAAATTAAAATTTATACTAAGTAAAAAAAATACAAATATTAATATTAATATTAAATAATAACTAAAACTGATGTTAATATTGACAATCTCTTTAAATAAATTTCCAAACACTTGACCCACAAATCCTCCATTTCCATATATAATCAAGGAGAAATTTTCATTATTAAAAACAGAAAAAAATAACGCACCGAACGAAGAGTATAAAATTATAAAAAAAAAATTACTAAAAATAATAAGAGGGTTTTTATTTAAAAATATATTCAGACCAATCATGATTATAGAGATAGGTACAATAAATGATATAAGTCCAATAGACTGAAAAAAAAAATCTGAAACATAACTTCCATATATTCCTAATTTGTTTTTTATTTCTATGTTTTCAGAAAATATAAAATTTGGATCATCTGGTGAATAGGTTACCAATGATAAGAATAATAAAATAGAAAATATAATGAATAAAATTCCAATTAGCTCAGATAAGCGTTGAAATAGAAAAATTTTAGTATTGTTTAATATATTTTTTATATCCATATAAAAAAACAGATTTGTCACTTTGTATCATTTAATTATTACTGTTAAAATTAAATTTATTATGAAAATTTGTTTAATTGGAAATAATTTGACAAATCATATATTAGCTTGTCTCTTGACTAAACTAGACTATGATATTGATATATATTATCAAAAAAGTTTAGAAATTATAAAAACAAACAGAACTTTGGCTATTTCAAATGATAATTTGAAATTTTTAAAAAGTTTAAGCAAAAATTTTAAAATAAATTCTAAAACATCAAAAAAAATTCAAATATTTTTAGAAAAAAATAAGATTGATCAATTACTTGAGTTTTCAAATAATTCAAAAAAAATTTTTAATTTGTTTAAATATGATGATATTTTTTTGCATTTTCTAAATAATTCGAAAAAAAATAAAAAAATCAAATTTTTAAAGTTTAAAAATAATTACAAAGAAATCCTAAATTTAAAGGACAGGTATAATTTAATTATTAATTCAGAAACAAATAATCTAATTACAAAAAAATACTTTTATTCTAAAATAAGCAAAAATTATAATAGCACTGCATATACTTTTAATATTAAGCATAAAAAAATTGATAATGATACTGCAGTTCAAATATTTACTAATGTTGGTCCTATAGCCTTTCTACCTATCTCAAACTATGAAACTTCAGTAGTTTTATCTTACAATAGAAAAAAAATATTAAGTACTTATGAAGTTAGAGAAATTATTAGAAATTATAATAAAAATTACTTAATAAAAAATTTCACTGATATTCAGCATAAAAATTTAAATTTTATATTACTTAGAAATTATCATTTCGAAAATATCCTTTGTTTTGGAGATGTTATACACACGATACATCCCTTGGCTGGTCAAGGTTTAAATATGACAATTAGAGATATAAAAATGTTATCAAAAATCTTAAAAGAAAATACTGATTTAGGTTTAGAAATTAATTCAAACGTTGCCAAAATTTTTGAAAAAAAAACAAAACATTTAAATTTTCTTTTTAGTTATGGAATAGATTTTATTTATGAATTCTTTAATATTGATAATAAATTAAATAATATAATTTCTTTGCCGGTTTTTAAAAGATTATCAAAATCTCAAATTTTTAAAAAATACGTAAATCATGCTTCTGACAAAGGATTGTATTTTTGATTATTGAATAGTTGTATTACTGAAATTATCTTTTAGATAAGTATCAATTATATTATCTAGTTTAATCTCTCTATCTTTAATATTTATTGTTTCTAACAAAACTTGCTTTTCCTCAATTGAAAAAGGTGAAGCCATTGCCAAAGAATTTATCATTTTTTTACTATCTTGATTTTCTAACTCTTTCCAATCTATCGAGTAACCAAGTTTCTCGAATAAACTTTTAAATTTATTTATAATTTTGCTTAATTCTAAATTTTCATTTTTTTTGTTACTTAAATCTTCCAAGTAATCCTCGTATTGCACATTGCATTCTCTGTATAATCTATTTGTTTCTATTTCTTTTTGAATTTTAAACCTACATAAACCATTTATTAAAATTAAATATCGACCATCCTCAGTCTCATTAAAACTTGTTATCTTACCTATACATCCAATATTAAATAGGTCGGGTTTTTTTAATTCTCCACTTCTTTTTGGCTGCACTATTCCAATACATCTCTCACTTTTCATACAATCATCTACCATTTGTAAATATCTAGGTTCAAAAATGTTTAAAGGAACAGTTGTATCAGGAAAAATTATAAAGTTTGACAGGGGAAAAACAGGAATTTTAGTTGGTAATTCTTCTTTTTTCATTTTTAATAAGATAATAATTTTTTTTGATAAAGTATAGATTTTTTTTATGAATATAGAAATTGGTCGCAACTTAATAAAAAAAAGAGATTTTATTAAGGCTCTGAATTTTTTTCTAAGACTAGAAAAAAAAGAAAAAAATAAAACAAGGATATATTTTTTTCTAGGCTTAATTTATTCTGAATTAAATAACTATAAAAAAAGCATAGAAAATTACAAAAAGTGCTTAAATCTTCAACCTGAACTTCCGCAAGCAATGTTTAACCTTGCAATAGAAAAACAAAATATTGGTAAAGTCCAAGAAGCAAAATCTATATACCTGAAAATATTAGAAAAAAATAAATTTAATATTAGAATTTATTTTGCACTATATTCGCTTAATCCAGACTTTATTTCTAATGAATATTACGATGTAATTGATGAGATAGAAAAATCTAACAAACTAAATTTGAATGAAAGAAGTTTGTTATGCTATTTAAAATCAAAAAATCAAAAAAAAAAGAAAAACAAAGAGAGAGAGATTTTTTATTTAAAAAATTTTCATAAATTTTGTTATAACGATAACAAAATATTTAATGAGCAATCTCAGTATTATTATTCGAAAATAATTAACAAGTTTTTTAATAACCTAAAATTCGAAAATGAAACAAAAAATGATATAAAAAATTTTAGACCTATTTTTATCATTGGTTTACCAAGATCTGGTTCTACTTTGATTGAATCTATATTGACATCTTCCGACCATGAAATTTTAAGTGCTGGGGAGTGCAATTATATAAATATGTGTATGGTCAGTCAATTAGATAAAAATATTTTAGTAAATAAAAAGAAAATTAATGAATTTAGCGTCGACTTAAAAAAAGCATTAATTTTTTTAAAAAAAAATTATGAAAGTATAAACGTTTTAAATAATGATATTTTTGTAGACAAATCTTTAGAAAATTTTTTTAATATCGACCTAATACTGAAAATTTTTCCAAAAGCTAAATTTATTCATTCCTATCGTGATTACAATGATAGTGTAATTTCCATACACCAATCATTCTTAAATCAACTTTCATGGACACATAGTATTAAAGATATATTAGATTATGTAGACAATTATATTAAAATTATAGATTACTTTAATAGAAAATATAAAGGCAAAATTTTAAATATAAATCTGAAAGATTTGACAAATAATAAGAAAATTTTTTCAAGAAAAATATTTGATTTTTGTGAACTTGAATGGTCAGAAAGTGTTTTAGATTTTTATAAAAGAAAAAATTTGCTCATAAAAACCTTGAGTAATTCACAAGTAAGAAATAAGATTTTTCAATATAAAGATAAAAAGTACCAAGATTATTATTATTTATTTGAGGAATATAAAAATAAATATTCCTGGCTAAAATAATTTTAAGAGTGCTAACTTATAGTAAAACTTGCTAATTTTAAAAAAAGGTAATACTTTCAATACTAATAGAACAAGCGGGCATAGCTCAGTGGTAGAGCGTCTCGTTGCCAACGAGAAGGTCGTGGGTTCAAGTCCCATTGCCCGCTCCAAATGAATGTTAAATATTTATTCTAAATTTTTCCAAAATTATATAAACGAAAAAAACATCAGGGATTATAAAAAAAATATTTTTTATTATTTTTTTTTTAGATTAATTAGAAAAAGATTAAAAGGTAACTTTAAAGTTAAAATTCATAATTTTTATATTTGGGCAAGTAGTAATCCTGATAAACAATCTTACTCGATTTTACGAAAGTGTGACTTTGAAGATTTGAACGAATTAAATTTAATTAAGAAGATTTATAAAAACAATTCTATTTTCCTCTTAGACTGTGGTGCAAATTTTGGTTTTTATTCTTTATTTTCAGCTTCTCTTTCAACAACCAACAAAATATTATCATTTGAAGCTTCAACAAAAACATATAAAGATTTAGTAAATAATATAGAATTAAACAATTTTAAAAATATAAAACCTTTTAATTTAGCAATTTTAGATAAAGATAATGAAATCGTAAATCTTAATGAGAGTAAAAGAGATTGGGAAAGCTCTATATTACACGATGATTTTGAATTATTAAAAAAATCAAAAACTAAAACTATTAAAATTGATACAATTATAAAAAATGAGAATCTTAACAATAAAAATGTAATAATAAAAATTGATATTGAAGGAAATGAAATGCAAGCAATTTATGGAGCTCAAGATTGTATAAAAAAGTATTCCCCTTTGATTATTATTGAGTTTTCAAAATATATTAGACAAAATTTATCTAAAGGATACAAAGAGTTAGAAAAATTTTTGTATGAATACAAATATGAAATATATGATGCGACATATAAAAATATTACTATGATTGATGTTTATAACAGACTTGAAAAATTGCCAAAAAATATGTATGGAATTGGTAACAATTTCTTAATAAAAAAAAACTCTATAATTGAAAATATACTAAAAAAATGAGCGATTTATCCGAAAAAAAATGTGTACCTTGTGAAGGTAATATTCCCCCATTTGAAATTGATGAAATTCATAAATATTTGAAAAAAGTTGATGGATGGGATGTGGTTGAAGATAAAACTGATGGATATCATTTGATCAAAAGTTTTAAGTTTGAAAACTTTTTAAAAAGTCAAGACTTTGTTAATAAAGTTGGTCAAATAGCAGAAACTGAAGGTCATCATCCTGACTTATGGTATGGATGGGGTTATGCACGAATTAAAATTTATACTCATGCAATTAAAGGTTTGGCAGAAAGTGACTTTATATTAGCAGCAAAGATTGATAAAATTAGAGCTAATGGTTGAAGTGTCTTGTTTTTGAAAAAATCAATATAGTTTTAGTTTTATTGGCAAATTTAATTATTTCTTTATCATTTATCGAACCTCTTGGCTGTATAACAGCATCAACTCCAGCTTGGACTAAAGTTTCTATCCCATCAACAAATGGAAAAAAAGCATCCGAGGCAGCAATCAACTGATCTTTAGAATTAATTTTTTGGAATTTTTTCATTTTACCAATAGCAATTCTACAACTATCTAGCCTGCTAGGTTGCCCTGATCCAATTCCTACGGTTTTAAAATCTTTGGTAATTACAATAGCATTTGATTTTATATTTCTACAAACATTAAACGCAAAAATTAATTTTTTCATAGTTTTTTTATCAGGCTTCTTTATCGAAACAACATGAAAATCTCTTTTTTTAAGTTTAATATTATCTGGGGTCTGTATTAATATATTATTAAATTTACTTATAAAATTAAAATTAAATTTTTCATCTAGTTTTGATGAATCTATGATTCTTAAATTTTTTCTTTTTTTTAAAATTTTTATGGAATCTTTGTCAAATCCATTTGCAATTACAACTTCAAAAAAAATCTTATTCACTTGTTTAGCCAAATTTTGACTCATTTTAAAATTACATGATAAAATTCCGCCATAGGCACTTACTGGATCACAGCTCAAAGCCTCATTGAAACTTTTAGTATTATTTGAATTTATCGAAACACCACATGGATTAGCATGTTTAATTATTGCCACACCTATATTCTTAGGAAATGATTTTGTTAATGTTAACGCTGAATAAAGATCATTATAATTATTATAGCTTAACTTTTTTCCACCTAACTGAATTATATCCTTATAATCATTTTGATTATATATTGCTCCTAATTGGTGTGGATTTTCCCCATATCTAAATTTGTCTAACAATTTTCCAGAAAAAACATTTTTTTTTGGAAAAAAATTCGCTCTCCTAGTTAAAAAATACTTAAATATTTTTGTTTCATAAAATGCAGTTTCCATAAAAGCTTCTTCTGCTAATTTTTCTCTAAATTTTAAACTGGTCGAACCTTTATATTTATTAATTTCTTCATTTAATTCTTCATATTGGTTTAAACTAGAAATCACTGTTACATCTCTATAATTTTTTGCTGCCGACCTAACCATAGATGGTCCACCAATATCAATATTCTCTATTATCTCATTATGATTTCTTTTTCCTAGTAGTGCTTTTTCAAAAGGGTAAAAGTTAACAATTACTAAATCTATATTTTCATATCCATTTTTTTTCATTTGTTGTTTATGTTTTAAGTTTCCTCTAAGATTTAAAATTCCAGCATGGATTTTAGGATGCAATGTTTTGACCCGTCCATCTAAAATTTCATCAAAATTTGTATATTTTGATAATTCGCTGCACTTATATCCTAATTGCTTAATTTTTTTATACGTTCCTCCAGAACTGATAATGTTTACTTTATGTTTACGTAAGGTATTTAAAATTATTTTTAGGTTTGATTTATCAGATAATGATATCAAGGCTGTTTTAATCTTTGTTAAATTTTTTCGAATTCCCATTTTATTTCCTGATTATAATCCTCTACTTTTCCAGAAATACATATATTTTGGTTTTCATTAGTTTGATCTTTATTACCGAAATAAATACCGCTTTCAATATTGATATTTTTACAATTTGTGGAAAATTTCCATCCAGAGTTCTCAATTTCTATCAATATCACTTTGTTAAGCAATGTTTTTGTTAATTTTACACCAGGCGCGAAATGAAACCTAATATCAAACTTTTTCGAGTCTGACTTTTTTTTACTTATCAATATATCTTTTCCAATAATTTTATTTTTTTTGATAAATAATTCAACGACTCTCCGGTGTATTAACCCAAAATTTTTTAAATATCCATTATGTGATGCTTCAATCAACCAATGATCTTTTCCATCTATTATATTTTTTTCAATAATTTTTAATCCATTTTCTACACTATTATATTTTGAGGATTTATTTTCAAAGGAACAGCTGGAACAGTTATTTACTACAAGAGTAGAATGTGCTGCTGTTGATTTTGATATTATGTTAAATTTATTTTTATAATCTTGAAAATACCCACAATTTGAAACTAGCTTTACACCTTTGTAAAAAAATTCAAATGATAATGCACCACTCTGATAGTTGCTAGAAAATTTTTTTGAAGGAGATGGTCCTATATCAACTGCTAATATATAATTTTTATTTTGCAAAATAGCATAACCTCCTGTTTCTTTATTTAAATTTTTAAAGTTATATTTATGTGAAGCTAAATACCTATTAAATTCAGTCAAATCACTCTGATGATTTCCATTAAATAATACACTTTCATTTAGATTAGAAAAAGTGAAGTAAGACTTTCCAAGATAAAATATTATTTCTTCAAGGTAATCTGGCACATCAATTAAAGCTTCCTTTAATAATTCTCTTGTTAGAACAAAATATTTCAAATAAAAATTTAATTGTCTAATACTTCTTGTTTTAGGAAAGAATTCATTATCAAATGATGATAAAATAATTTTTTTTAATAGTTCAAGACCATAATTTAGTATTCTCTTATTGTTATATGACAGCCCTATCATCGTGATTGCAATGCAGCCTAATAGCCCATCATCTACCGATAAAGATCTTCTTGTTTCATTTATCAAATGATTAATTTGTTTATTAATAGACAAATTAAATTTTTGTTTATATTTGATATCAGAGTCTTCATAGACCATTTTACTATTCGCGATCCAAGAAATTATTCTTTTTGATAAAATATCAGTTTTCCAACTTTTCGAATTATAATTTTGATTTTTATCAATCCATCTTTCAATTATTGATTGAGTTATATTTTTTGAGGATTTTAGATCAATACTGAAGAGCCAATAAAAATTATTTAATTTATTGTAATGTCTGTTTGATAATTTACTATCCCAAATTATTTCTTTATCTAAATCCTCAATTTTAATCTTCTTTTTATCATATTTAACCAGACAACTTAAAATATTTAGACTTGGTTGGTAGTTAATATTGTTAATCTCTAATTTTGAAATCTTATTGTTATAATATGAAGATTTTAAATATATATTTCTAAATTGATTTGTTAATCTTTTCAAAAATTCAATAATTAATTTTAAAGAATTTCCGAAGTACATTTTACATTGATTTAAGTGTTTCTATATTTTTTTTAATATCACCATTATTTTCTTTGAATATTGTTGTCCCTGAAACTAATATATTTGCTCCAGCTAGTATAACCTCTTTTGAATTAGAGAAATTTATTCCTCCATCGACTTCAATATCAAATTTTGAATTATTATTTTTTTTTATTTGGTGAAGTTTTTTAATTTTTTCAATGACTTCTGGTATAAATTTCTGTCCTCCAAATCCTGGGTATACACTCATAATTAATACTAAATCAATTTCTTTTAAAATCTTTTCTATGACATCTATTTCTGTATTTGGATTTAAAGATATACCTACTTTTTTCTTTAACTGCTTTATTAGTTGAATTGACCCAATCAAATTATCTGTTGCTTCAGGGTGAATTGTAATTATATCTGATCCCGCTTCAGCAAAATTTTTAATATATTTATGAACTGGTGAAATCATCAAATGTACATCAAAAGGTAATTTTGTATAATTTCTAAGTGTTTTTATTACTGGTGGTCCAATAGTAATATTAGGAACAAAGTGTCCATCCATCACATCAACATGAATTAGATCTGCGCCCCCCTCCTCTAATCTTTTAATTTCTTTTCCTAATTGACTAAAATCTGCAGAAAGAATTGAAGGTGAAATTTGTATTTTTTTCATTGACAATTAAAAACTAGTACTATCAATTTTTGAATATATTTGAATTATTATTTACCAAAAATCTTATAAATTTCTGCAGCTATTTCACTTTCTAATGGAAACGATAACATTCCCATTACAGAATAACCCATTAAATAAGGCATTAAATAAAATCTAAACATGTAAAAAAACCACGCAACATAAAGTGGAACTAACGGTCCTATAATGAAACTGGGAGTTATGAATTTAAAAATTTTAATAATTGGATTTGTGTATTTCACAAATACTTTCATAAAAAAAAATTCAGAGTCTTCTTTTTGAAAAATATTCATTGCAGTTCTTCCAATCAAAGTCCACATGATGATACCTAAAATGTAATCTATAATTAAGATATATAATGGCATTTATTTGAAAAAATGGGGGCGAATATCGCCCCCAAAAAGTTTAATTTAGTGTTGCTTACCAAGTATTGTCTTACCTGATGGAACACGAACTTCATCTACCATTTGCTGTGTAGCTTTATCTGGTTCTTCAGTCATTAAACTTACTACAACCATTACAACTAAACAGACCGACGCTCCAATTATACCGAAACGTAAATGGTCAATACCTAACCAAGGTGCATTACCCATAAACTTAGGATACACATAAATTAGATAAGCTGTTCCTGATGCAAGACCTGCTATCATACCTGCTATTGCTCCTTGTCTTGTTGCTCTCTTCCACCATACACCAAGTATTAATGGGAAGAACAATCCTGACATTGCAAAGTCAAATGCCCAAGCAACTGCACCAAGGATACTAGTGATCCTCATTGATGCAATGTATGCTCCAGCGGCACCAATAACTATTAAAAGTGCTCTAGCAACTAACAATCTTTTTCTTACATCTGCTTTTGGATCAATGATTTTGTAATAGATATCATGTGATAAAGCGTTTGCGATAGCAAGAATTAGACCATCAGCAGTTGACATCGCAGCAGCCATTCCTCCTGCAGCAACTAGTCCAGAGATTACGTATGGTAATCCAGCAACTTCAGGAGTTGCTAGTACAACTACGTCACCTCTCATAAACCATTCATTTAACTGAAGAATACCATCTCCGTTAAAGTCTGCTATGAAGGCTTGTTTTACATTAATCCAAGCATTTACCCACTCAATTTGCATAATTTCAGCAATTGGTTTTCCAATAATACCTGTTGGTAAGTTTGGATCTATTAGTGAGATTTTGGATAATGTTGCAAGCATTGGCGCTGAAGTATAAAGCAATGCAATAAAGAATAGTGACCATGCCACTGATTTTCTTGCAGCTTTAACACTTGGAGTAGTGAAGTATCTCATTAAAATGTGCGGTAAAGAAGCTGTTCCTACCATCATACATAGTGCTAATGAAATAAACTTCCATGCAGCCATTCCACCTTCTGGCACACCTGCGTGCGATACAGCGATAGATTTTAGACCACCTGGTACACCTGCAGCTTTAATGTCTGCAGCAGCATTTTTAACTAATCCAAATTGCGATTCAAGTGCACCTAATCTAGCTACTTCCTCACCTAACATAAAGTGTGGAAAGAAACCAAATCCTGATTTGTTACTAATCCAGAATACTGGAATTAGATAAGCAATAATCAATACTATGTATTGAGCAACCTGTGTCCAAGTTACCGCTCTCATTCCGCCTAGCATTGAACAAAGTAAAATACTTACTAGTCCAACCCAAACTCCTAATTCAAATGGAATACTTAGTGCTCTTGATGCGATTGTTCCTGTTGCGTTAATTTGAGCTGTTACATAAGTGAAAGATGCCAATGTTAAAACAACTACGGCACAGAACCTTGCAAAGTTTCCGCCATATCTTGTTCCAATGAAATCTGGCACAGTATAACATCCAAATTTTCTTAAGTATGGTGCTAAAAGTGATGATACTAAAACGTATCCCCCAGTCCATCCGACTAAGAAAGCCATATAAGTATAACCACCAAAGTAAATACCACCAGCCATTGCAACGAATGAAGCACCTGACATCCAGTCAGCTGCAGTTGCCATTCCGTTAAATACTGTTGGTACCTGTCTTCCAGCAACATAATAAGCGTCGACCTGTACAGTTCTAGATAGATATCCAATTATGGCATATATACAAACTGTAAAGGCGACAAACAAAATACCAATTGTTTTTGCGGTCATACCTGCTTGCTCTGCTATTGCCATCAAAATGATGAATATAAAGAAGCCTCCAGTATATGTTCCGTAAATTTTTGGTAGGTTGTCAATAAAATTGCCTTTAAACATTAATCATCCTCCTTTTCGGTAAAACCAAACTCTTCATCGATTTTTTCCTGTCTATTTGCAAACCAAAAAATTAGGACCACAAATGCAATGATGGAACCTTGCGCACACATGTAATACGCCAATGGATATCCCATAAAACTTGAAGTGTTTAGGTCAGAACCAAACATGAAGATCAGATAACCGAAAACAAACCAAATAATTAATGTAATTATCATTAATCCTTTGGTTTTTTCCCAGTGCTTTTCTTTGTTTGACATTATTTTAATCCTCCCTATAGGTTAAAGATATAATTCATACTCATTTAATGTGATAATTAAAGGGTAAAAAATGGCATATATTTATAGTAAAAGTAGTAATATCGGTTCTAAATGGGCATTAAATACAAATTAAAGCTCAAAGATTTGAAATTTGAGTATTTAAAGGAATATTTCATTCCATTCTTAAAATATTTCAAAAAAACAAAAAAAATCGAAAATTATTCTGATTTAAAAGAATTCATTCAAAAAAAATCTGCTTGGGTAAGTCAAGTTACACTTTATGGTTATCTAAAAACACGAATGGGAGCAAAATACGTACTTATGTTTGAGGACGAAATATTCTTGGGCTCAATTAATAAAGCTAAATGGAATATTTACTCAACTGCTTTACAAGATTTAACTTTTTATACTATTTCTTTTTTAAAAAATATTAGAAATCAACATGATACTGAAAAAGCAAATGAAATATATTTTCAAATTTTAGATAATGAACTTCAAAAGAATGAAATGCCAAAAGAAATATATGAAAACGCAAAAGAAAAATTTCTTGATAGATATGAAAAAATTAATTGGAGTGAATATCACGATTCATTGCCATTTAACACAAGTGCTTTATCTTTATATGAATGGTCTCCAATAGCTGAAGAGTTAAAATCTTTAGACAAAAAAATAGTTTTAAATTCTATGATTTTAAAATGGGATAATGTTAAAAAGGAATTTATAGAATTAATAAATTTTTAAATATTTTTTCTATTTTCAACTAAACTTTTCACAACACTTGGATCTGCCAAAGTTGTTGTATCACCTAATTGATCATGCTCATTAGCTGCAATTTTTCTAAGTATTCTTCTCATAATCTTACCTGATCTAGTTTTTGGAAGTCCAGGTGAAAATTGAATTAGATCTGGCGTAGCTATTGGACCAATTTGTTTTCTAACCCAAAGCTTTAAATCTCTTTCTAAATCTAAAGTCGATTCTTCTCCCACATTTAGAGTAACATAACAATACAAACCATTGCCTTTAATATCATGTGGATATCCAACTACGGCAGCTTCTGCTACTTTCGGATGAGCAACAAAAGCACTTTCTATTTCGGCAGTTCCAAGATTATGTCCTGAAACAATAATTACATCATCAACTCTTCCTGTTATCCAGTAATATCCATCTTTATCTCTTCTGCACCCATCTCCTGTAAAATATTTACCATCAAATTGAGAAAAATAAGTATCAATGAATCTTTGATGGTCCCCATAAACAGTCCTCATCTGCCCAGGCCAAGATTGTGAAATACACAAACGACCTTCAGCTTCTCCTTTTAAGACTTTTCCGTCTTTATCAACTATTACTGGTTTAATTCCATAAAATGGTTTTGTAGCTGAACCTGGTTTTAAGTTTATAGCTCCTGTTTGTGGACTAATTAATATTCCACCAGTTTCAGTTTGCCACCAAGTATCAACAATTGGACAATTAGAATCTCCTACAGTTTTATAATACCATTCCCAGGCCTCTGGATTTATTGGCTCACCTACGGTTCCTAATAATTTCAATGATTTTCTTGATGTTTTTTTAACAGGCTTATCACCCTCTCTCATTAATGCTCTTATTGCTGTCGGAGCAGTATAAAAAATATTTACTTTATATTTATCGACAATTTGCCACCACCTCGAACTGTCAGGATAGGTTGGAATTCCTTCAAACATTATTGTTGTTGCACCATTCGATAATGGTCCGTAAATAATATAACTATGACCAGTTACCCAACCAATGTCAGCTGTACACCAATAAATATCTTTAGGTTTGTAATTAAATATATATTGATGGGTCATTGATGCATAAACCATGTACCCACCGGTTGTATGCATCACCCCTTTTGGTTTACCTGTTGAACCCGATGTATATAAAATAAATAAAGGATCTTCTGCACTCATTTCTTCGGGTTCGCATTTATTAGAAACTTTTTTTGTTAATTCGTGGTACCAAACATCTCTTCGTTCATCCCAATTTATTCTATTACCTGTTCTTTTAACAACAACACATTTTTTTACATTTGGGCAATTTACTAAAGCTTCGTCAGCTATTGACTTTAAAGGTATTATTTTTCCACCTCTTACGCCTTCATCAGCTGTAATTAGATAATCAGAATCGCAATCGTTTATTCGTCCAGAAATACTATCGGGAGAAAAGCCTCCAAAAATTATTGAATGAACTGCTCCTATTCTTGCACAAGCTAACATAGTATATGCAAGTTCAGGTATCATAGTTAAATAAATTGTTACTCTATCGCCTTTTTTAACCCCTAATTCTTTAAGACCATTTGCAGCTTTAGAAACTTCTTTGTGTAATTCTTTGTAGGAAATTTTCTTTTGAACTTTTGGATCATCTCCAACCCATATAATTGCAGTTTTGTCTTTATTCTTTTTTAAGTGTCTATCAATACAATTTGCCGATGCATTAAGAGTACCATCGTAAAACCATTTTATCTTAACATCTGATTTACTATATTTGACATCTTTGATCTTTGTATATGGTTTTATCCAATTAATTCTTTTTCCTTCTTTTTTCCAGAATCCATCGTTATCTTTTATTGAAGCTTTATATTTTTTTTCATACTGAGATTTATTTACTAGAGCTTTACTAATCCAGTCTTTCTTTGTTCTATATATAAGTTCTTTTTCTTGCTTTGGAGCTAAAGACTTTGATTTAGTTTTTCTTTTTGTGATTATTTTTTTCTTTCTTTTTTTTATTTTTTTTTTTGGCATGTAATATAAATTTTCTAGATACTACTCATCTTCAAAATAATTTTCCAGCATTTAGTGTCTATTGGCATGACAGACAGTCTGCTTTGTTTTATTAGTGCAATATCTTTTAAATCTTTATTTTTTTTAATATTTTCAAGAGAAACTGGTATTTTTAGTTTGCTTTTATACTTAACTTTTACTGCTACAAATCGCTTCCCTTTATCTGTTGGGTCGATAAATGCTGTTTTAATTACTTCAACAATTCCAACAATTTCTTTACCAATATTTGAATGGTAAAAAAAACAAAGATCACCCTTCTTCATTTTTCTCAAATTATTTGCTGCTTGATAATTTCTTACTCCATCCCAGTCTGCACCTTTTGGACCAACCTTTAATTGTTGATCTATCGACCAAACATTAGGCTCTGATTTGAGTAACCAATATGATTTTCGCATAGTTTATAAGATATCTTTTAAATTATATAGCTATATAGGTAAATGGTAAAAAAATTTGAAAAAAAACAAAGACAGAAAAGATTAGTATGAAAATTATAAAAATTAGAAAAAAAAAAGTTTTAATTAAGCCATATTTTTTTTTAAAATCACCAATTAAAATAAAGTAATTAATTAATTTTTTCATATATCTTTTATCTGATACAAACCATCATCCATTAAAATAAATGTAATTTTCATTCTTTTCATATTTACATAAACATCAAATAAATCGAACACAACTGGATCTTTTGAAATATTAAAAGAGGTGTTAACTAATATATCAAGGCCATGATTTTTAACATTTTTCAAAATTTTATAAGTGATGGAATTTTTATCTTTAATGACTTGCGTTCTACAAGTTCCATCAACATGTATAATAGAGCTATATTTATTGTAAAGCGTTTGCTTAGCGTCACACAAAGTTCCCATCCATTCTAAATTTTTTACAATACTTTTGTTTATTGAAAAATACTTTTCAAAATCTTCCTCAAGTAAAATGGGTGCTAATGGTTGAAAATGTTGTCTTTTTTTTAAATTTAGATTTAAATTAATCACAGATTCATAGTTAGCAGCGTTACATAAAATCGAAGTATTGCCAAGAGACCTGGGCCCAACTTCATTTGATCCATAGTAAGTTGCAATTATTTCACCATTTATCAATTTATTCGCTGCATCAATTAAATAATCGTTGGTTAAATTTACTTTTAAAAAAAAATTATCTTTATTTTCTTTTTTGTTGATAAGTTTTTTTTCAGGACCAAGATAAATATTACTAAAATTAAGCGTTTTATTTTTCGATTTTTCTAAAAAAGCAAAATTTGCTGCACCTACAGCAGATCCAGAGTCTCCTGGCGATGGTGGAACAATTAATTCTTCAAAAATATCTTGTTTAGATAAATTGTGAATCATTTTACAATTTAAGGCGACTCCGCCTGTTAATACGATCTTCCTTTTACCTGATAAATCATAAGCTTTTTTGATTAGGTTTTTCATTGTATGCTCTAAAATTAACTGTGCCGAGCTTGCGATGTTTGCATATTTATTAAAATTTTTTTCCTCTTTTATATCTAAATAGGGCTCTCCAAATAAATCATATAATTTTTTTGAAAAGGATTTACTCGGGTTTTTGTGAAATTCAAAATAGTCCATGTTGATTTCGAAATTATTAATATCAAAAATTTCCTTAAGTTCGTTTTCATATATTGGTTTTCCAAATGAGCTTAGAGACATGACTTTAAATTCTCCTTCATTTATTTCAAAACCTAGATATTCTGTAATTGTAGAGAAGAATAAGCCGATGGAATTTGGATAAAAATTAGTCCAAACCTTTTTAATTTTAAAATTGTTATCAATTGTATAAACAGACATTGTTTCTCCCTCACCAACACCATCACAAGTAATATAAACATAATCGGAAACATTTTTAATAACTGATAAACCATATAGGCAATGACTTAGGTGGTGTGAAGAATAAACAATCTTGTTTCTTGAAATATTTATTAGTTTATTTATATCTGTGTAAAAAAAAATTGATCCATCATTAAAATTTTTTAGATGATGAATTAAAAAATCTCTGTTTTCTAAAGGATTTTTAATTGAATATTTAAATATTTCCCACCATGATTTAAATGGTTTCTCATAAAAACAAATAGATTTAATATTATCATTTTTTAAATCAAATTTTTTAATTAAGAACTTTAAACATCTTTTAGGGAAATTTTTATCACCTTTTACTCTACTAAAAGATTCTTCTTTAATAAAACAATCAGTTCCATTGTTATCTGTAAGAAAAACTGATGACTCATGATAATAAGCAGATATTCCAATATAAAACATATTAAGTTATTGAATTGGGATCAATATTTTCCATTACATTATCATCGGCGATAGATTTTTTTAAATTTAAAAAATGCACTACGAAACTTATTATTATGATGATTGATATTAAGATGGGTTTAAATACAAAAGAGAATTTAGTAAAGCTGTTTGCGTAGATGTGTCTAAAAAAACTCAGTATTTTCTCTTTAACTAACTTTATTTTATATGAGATTAAACCATTATTATTTTTTGCAAATCTAAGTGAATACTCCGCATGTTTTTCTTCGTCTTTTAAAATATCTTGAATTTGTTTATATGCCAAAGGTTTGTGTTCTTTAATATGTTCTGTGAAAGCTATTAATTTTTTTTCTGCAATTTCTTCATTTGCTCCTATAAATATAGCAAAATCGTTTAATTTTTTTTTTTCAAAAATAAAGTGATCTTTATAAATATATCCTTTATTGTAAATGTGATTAGGTATGAAACTTAATTCTTTATTGTTAATTTTATATTCTGAAATTATTTGATTTTTGATTTTTGTGAAAATAGAACAATGTTTATATTCGTCTAGAGCATGTCTTATGAAACCGTTAGATAGCTTTTTATTATCAACAACTTTAGCCGCATATAGCATTTCAATTGCAGATGAGAATTCTGCTGAAGCAAATTCATTTAAAACAAAGCAACTTCTTTCAGGATCAAATTTTTTAAAACTACTTTTTGGTATTAAAAACATTTTACTAATTATATTAATTTATTTTATCTTATTTACCAATTCTTCAAATGCAAAGATTTGTTTATCATTTCTACCGTATGGTTTTAATGAATCATATGTACATTTACCTCAAAGTGCATCTTTTTGTGTTAAACAGGGAAAAAATAAATACGAATATCAAACAGATAATTATGGTGGAAGATTACTTTATGATGATTACCAGAATAATAAAATCCAAGTCTTTGGTGATAGCCAAGTATTAGGTTTAGATGTAGATAAGATTGAAGAACATTATTTAAATACTTTATATAAAAAAAGTAATTTTATTATTTATGCAGCACCAAATAATGGTCCTTATGAAGTTATAAATTTTTTGAACCAGAATAAAAAAATTTTACAAAAAAAAATTATTGTTACATTTAGTTTTTCTACTGATCTTTACAGAATTTTGAATTATTGGAACCCAGAAAATTTTGTAGCTTTGAAAGATTATGAGCTTGATGAAATTTTAGAAAACCCTTTTAAATATAGATTAATAGTTTTTAAAAGTTTATTACTAAACAAAAATTTTACTCTAAGCAGATATGATAATAAAAAAATGCAAAACTTATTTTTAAATTCAGATCAAGATGAGTTTTATAATAATTTAACTAAATATTTTGACGAATTAAACGAGACAGCAACCAATATTGGCATAGAAATAGACTTTATAGTTACTCATCCTTATTGGGTATATTCCATAGATAAAAAAAATAATAAACTTTTATTAGATAAAACATTAAATGATAAAGTAGAAAAATTGATTTGTAACTCTTTTCAGAGTACAAAAAAAATAAGTAAAATTTTAATTTCTAAATTACCAGAAACTTTACAATTAAATGATCTTACTTATGATAAGAGACATTTAAAATCTTCAAAAATTAATCTTAAAGATATAAAAGAAATATGCGGAATTTAATAATTAGAATATAATATAGAAATTATATCTCATATCTGATATGATTAATTTATGAAACGTTCATTTTTGTTTTTACCTTTTGTCTTGATGTTATCCACAATAGTTCGAGCAGATATTGAAATTGCCAAAAGTCAATGTGCCGATCTCGGTTTTACACCTGGAACTGAAAAGTATGCTGATTGCGTGATGAAATTACTGCCAAAAGAGGATAGTAAAAAAAAAAAATCAAGTACAGACAAGGCAATTAGTAAAAAAGACAAAAAAGTTGTGGAAAAAGTTGCTAATTCCCTAAAATTTAATGAGGCCACATACGTAGGTGAAATTAAAAAAGGTAAAGCCCATGGTGTTGGTGTTTTCACTTTTTCCGATGGATCTATATATGAAGGTAATGTTTATAAAAATAGAATTAAGGGGCAAGGAAAATACATAGATTCTCAAGGCAATGTTCATGAAGGCAAATTTAAAAATGGAACCTTAAGAATTAAAGTAGATAAAAAAACTAGGGAAATAATTAAATTAAGACCTAAAACAGGTGTTGAAATGTATGCCGAAATAAGAGGTAAAGGTGTTGTTTCAAACCAGTGGTTTAGAGCTGAAAAAAATTCATCAGGAACTTACGAACTGACTGCTAAAGGTAAAAGAGATATGGAAAAAGCTATACAGGATAAAAATTCTGGTGGTGATTCAGGCGGCGGTGGCGGCGGCGGTTGTGGTTAATAATTTAATCTAAATTTACTCCAGCACCTTTAAGAAAAATCGCATCCTCATCTAATGGCCATCTAGGTTTTGCTGGAAAATCTAAATAATTAAATTGATTTAGTTTAAATTTTTCTAAACCTACCATTGCAATCATTGCTGCATTATCTCCACATAGTTTAATATCTGGAAAAATTGCTTTAAAGCCATTCTCATTACTCACTTCGATTAGTTTTTTTCTTATACCTTTGTTTGCCGCAACTCCTCCTGCAACGATAAAAGATTTTTCTTTAAATGAGTTTTTTAAAAATTCTTTAAAAGCAATCTTAGATTTAATATACAATATTTCTTCGATAGTTTTTTGAAAAGACGCTGCTAAATCATATTTTTCTTGTTCTGAATTTATATCTTTTGTTATTCTTAGTATTGCGGTTTTAAGTCCTGCAAAAGATAAATTGCATCCACCTCTATTAATTATTGGTTTGGGTAATTTATATTTATTTGGATCACCCTTTTCTGCAAATTTTTCTAATTTTGGACCACCTGGAAATTCTATTCCTAAAAGTTTCGCAGTTTTGTCAAATGCTTCTCCTAAAGCATCGTCAATTGTAGTTCCTAATCTTTTGTAACTACCCAATCCATTCACACTTAAAAATTGACTGTGTCCACCCGAAATCAACAGAAGTAAATAAGGATAATTAATATTAGTTTGAAGTCTTGGACTTAAAGCATGACCTTCTAGATGATTAACACCAATAAATGGAACCTTTAAAGATGATGCCAGTGATTTTGCAAAATTTAAACCAACACTAAGACAAATTATTAAACCAGGTCCAGATGTTGCGGCAACAGCAGATACTTTATCTAGAGTTACACCACTCTCATCCAAAGCTTTTTTTGCTATTAAATTAATTTTTTCAACATGTGACCTTGCTGCTAATTCTGGAACAACTCCCCCAAATTCTTTATGAATGTCAAATTGACTTGAAACTACATTTGATAAAATTTTTGGTATACCGCTTTCGTTATCTTCAATAATTGAAACAGCTGTTTCATCACAACTTGTCTCAATTCCTAATATTATTGGGCTTTTATTCATAAATTATTTTTTATAATTAATACAATTAATCTATAAGAATGTAATAAAAATAACTTTTATGAAAAGAGCTAATATTGTAATTGGGACACGTGGAAGTAAGTTAGCAATGATTTATGCAGAAAATGTGAAAAAAGAGCTAAAAAAATATTTTTCTAAAGAGATTGAATTAAAAAAAATATTAACAACAGGAGATCAAAAGCAAGATGAGAGATTATCTGAAATAGGAGGCAAAGGATTATTTTCAAAACAAATTGAAAAAGATTTATTAAATAAAAATATAGATATAGCAGTACATGCCTTTAAAGACATGCCTACTGAAGAAACTGAAAATCTTTTAACTAATAATTTTTTAAAAAGAAATTCTCCTAATGAAATTTTAATAAGTAAAAATAATATAAAATTTGAAGATTTAGAGCCAAACTCAATTATTGGTACATCATCATACAGACGAGAATATCAACTTAAGAAAAAAAGACCCAACTTAAAATATAAACTTATCAGAGGAAATGTTGATACTAGAGTTCAAAAGTTAGAAAAAGGCGAATATGATGCAATAATTCTCTCAAAAGCAGGAGTAGATGCTTTAAATTTACATCATAAAATTTCTCAAGAATTCAGTGTTGATGAACTTATACCTTGTGCGGGCCAAGGAATTATAGCAATTCAATGCAGAGAAGATGATAATGAAATTAAAAAATTACTTGAAAACATTAATGATCAAGAAACAAGAACTGTCGCAAAAGCAGAAAGAGAGGTCTTAAAAGTTCTTGAAGGAGATTGTGACACTGCAGTTGGTGTATTTGCAAAATCAAATGGTAAAAAAGTAGACCTAGTCACTGAATTGTTTTCTGTCGATGGAAAGAATAGATATTTCATAAAAAAAAGTCTTCAAAAAGATAATATTGAGTCTACTAGTAGAATGTTGGGAGAAGAGCTTAAATTAAAATCAAAAGGTTCTTATAAAAATTAAAATGCATATTTTATTAACCAGACCATTAGATGATAGCAAAGAATTAATTTTAAAATTTACTTCAATGAAACATAAAGTTTCTCATTTACCCTTATTACAAATAAAAAAAATAGAAACACAAGAAATAGATTTTAGCCAATTCAAAGGTGTCATTTTCACGAGCGCAAATTCTTTAAAAAATCTAAATATTTCAAAAATAGATAAAAAAATAATTTGTTTTTGTGTTGGTCTTGCAACAGAAAAAAAGGCAAAAGAATTAGGCTTTCAAGATATTTTCTGCGCCGAGGGTAACGTAAATAATCTTAAAGAATTAATTTTACAAAACTTTGACCCAAAGATTGGACCAATGGCCTACATTAGTGGAGAAATTGTCTCTTATAATCTTGATCAAGATTTAATTTCAGAAAACTATGTCATCAAGAGAATTATAAATTATACTGCGATACCCAATGAAAATTTAAGTGACGATTTTTTAAAAGATATTAAATCTTCTGTGCCAGAAATTGTTTACATATATTCTGAAAATAGTGCGAAGACATTTTTTACATTAATAAAAAAATATAATTTAGATAATATTTGGATGGAAACTAACCTAATGTGTATGGGCGAAAAAGCATCATCAGCATTGAATGACATAAAATGGAAAAAAATTTTTCTTTTTAACCCTGGTGAAGAGGAGTTTTTGCTATATAAAATTTAAAAATGGACGTTTTAAATAAACTAAATGAGTTATTTTTATCTGTTTGGAAGCAGGGAATCCTTGGGGTAGATTTCTTTCAGATAATAGTAGGTCTTGGAATATTTGTATTATTTTTAATATTTAGAGGTCTAATCAGCAAACTTGTAATAAAAAAATTGGAATTAATTTCAAAAAGAACAACTAATAAATTAGATGATACGTTTGTAAAATCCATGGAAGGTCCTGCCAGGTTTCTTCCAATTGTGCTCGGTGTCTTTTTTGCTAGTTACTATATGTCATTTGATAATGAGACTAGGGGTTTCATAGATAACGTTAACAGAACTCTAATAACAATTTTAATATTTTGGATAATTCATCAAATAATTGAACCAATATCATATATTTTAAGTGGATTAGATAAAGTTCTTACAAAAGAATTAATAGGCTGGATTATAAAGTCTCTTAAAATTTTAATTTTTATTTTAGGCGCAGCAGCTGTTCTTGAGTTATGGGGAATTAAAATTGGACCAATAATTGCAGGGTTAGGTTTATTTGGAGTAGCAGTAGCATTAGGCGCTCAGGATTTATTTAAAAATTTAATCTCCGGAATTTTAGTTTTAGTTGAAAAAAGATTTAGAATTGGTGATTGGATTAAAGTTGAGGGAGTTATCGAAGGGGTTGTTGAGAACATTGGCTTCAGATCAACTGTTATAAGAAAATTTGATAAATCACTGGCAATTATTCCTAATTTTCAATTTGCAGAAAATGCAGTGATTAATAACACAAGAAAAACTAACTGGGCTATTAGTTGGATAATAACTCTTCAATATGACACTACAATTGATCAATTGAAAACAATAAGAGATGAGATTGAACATCATATAAATAAAGGTGACGATTACGACCAATCTGTAGGAGTTGCTGTAAGAATAGATAAGTTTTCAGATAGTTCGATTGATATGTATGTTAGATGTTTTACAAAAACAAATAGTTGGACTAATTATTTACAAGTAAAAGAAAATTTGGCACTTGAAATAAAAAAAATTGTTGAAGGTAAGGGAGCTGCTTTTGCATTTCCAAGTCAGTCTATTTATGTTGAAAAAAAATGATTGCTATATTTTATTTAGCTCTTCAAATTTTAAAACTTTATTCATATGTTGTAATTGCCAATGTCGTTATAAGTTGGTTGGTCGCTTTTAATGTACTAAATACAAGCAATCGGTTTGTATATTTAATATTAGATTTCACTTATAAAATGACAGAGCCGATTTTAATGAGAATAAGAAGATTTTTACCTAACCTTGGTGCTTTTGATATTTCTCCTATCGTACTTCTTTTGTTGATATGGTTCATAGAAATGTGTATGAAACTCTACATTGCACCACTAATATTTTAATAAATGATTTTAATTGATGGAAAAAAAGCTGCTGCTGATTTAAGAGAAGAGCTCAAAAAAGAAGTCTTATTTTTAAAAGATAAGCACAATAAAGTACCAGGTTTAACAGTCATATTGATTGGTGATTTAGCACCTAGTCAAATTTATGTTAGAAATAAAGAGAAATCTGCCAATGAAGTAGGTCTTAAATCAGAGGTGATTAGATACCCTGACAGTGTTGAAGAAAGTGAAGTTTTAAAAAAAATCGATGAACTTAATAAAGATGATTCTATTTCAGGAATTTTAGTTCAGCTCCCACTCCCTAAACATATTGATAAACAAAAAGTTATAGAGGCAATTATGCCAGAGAAAGATGTAGATGGATTTCATCCCATGAATGTTGGTAATCTGTCGTCAGGTTATGAAAGTTCTATTCCATGCACTCCTTTAGGTTGTTATTTATTAATAAAAAATATTGAACCAAACCTTAATGGAAAAAAGGCTGTAATTGTTGGAAGATCAAATTTAAATGGTAAGCCAATGACACAGTTGTTGTTGAAAGAAAATTGCACAGTTACAATAACTCATTCAAAAACAAATGATCTTAAAGGTGAATGTCTAAAAGGAGACATTATAGTTGCTGCAGTTGGTATTCCTGAGCTTGTAAAAGGTGATTGGGTAAAAAAAGATGCAATTGTGATTGATGTTGGAATAAATAAAACTGAAAACGGTTTAGTTGGCGATGTTGCATTTGATGAAGTATCAAAGGTTGCAAAAGCTTTAACTCCAGTTCCAGGTGGAGTTGGACCTATGACTATTGCATGTTTGCTTAAAAATACAATCGAGTGCTTTAAAAGAGCGAATAAATAAAATATACTATTGATTTCTTATTAATGGATAAACTTTAGGACTTAAGTATTTAAGATTAGTTAGCATAATTAAAATTAAGGTCACAATTCCTATAGAGGCACCAAGGTAAATTAAAACTTTAAAATCAAATTGCCAAACTAATTCAAAAATATTCTCCATAATAAATTTTGATCCTATTACTGCAAAAAAAATTGCAATTAATATTACCGACGTAAAAATAATTATAAATTCTATCAAAGACGAAAATATAATTTCTTTTTTTGAAAAACCTAAAATTTTAAATACAAGATTTTGGTACTCTTTTACTTTTCCTTGGACCATTATAGCACTTGAGATAACAATCAATCCAATTACAATTGTTACACCAGAAATTAGGGTTACAGCTATGAAAACTTTATTCAAAACTGATGTTACTTTGTTTAAGTAATCAGCAATTTTTATCATAGACAAACTCGGTAATACTTCTAACATTTTGATTTCATCAAAATTATCTGGATTTTTAAACTTAGCAGTTGCTAAATATTCATGAGGAATTTTTTTTGCAAATTGTGGATTAAATAACATGGCAAAATTAATACTTAGATCACGATAATCAACTTCTCTAAAATTAACTATTTCTCCATCAATTTCTCGGCCATAAATGTTTAAAGTAAAAATATCTCCCAACTCAATATTAAAATCTTTAGCCACTTTTGCATCAAGTGATATCTGAAGTTGGTTAGGTTTAGATAAATCCCACCATTCTCCTTTTAAAATTGGGTTGTCTTTAGGTATATTTTCAACCCAAGAAGATCTTCTTTCACTTCCAATTACCCAATAACTATCATTATCTGGTTTAATATAACTATTTGGATTGACACCATTAATTTTTACTATTCCGGAAGAAACCATAGGCACTATTTCAATATTCGCATCAGGGTTCATTTTGTAAACACCTTGTTCAAATTTTTTCTTTTCACCTTTTTGAATTCCAACAAAAAAATAATCAGGTGCAATATCTGGAATAGATCTTGCAATTTCTCTTTTAAAATTTGTTCCAACTAAAGCTAAAGTTAATAATAAAGTTACACCTAAGCCTAAAGACATAATTGTGATAGGAGTGATACTTTTTGTTTGAGTTATATTTTTTATTGATACTTTTAAAGAGATATTTGAAATAAAATTAAATTTTTTCAGTAAATAAATTATAATTTTCGAAAGTAAAAAAAATACAATTAGACATACAAAAAAAGCAAGAAAATAACCCAAGCTATAAGAGGGTCTTTCAGATCCTAGTGTAAACAATAAAACTAAAAACGATAACAAGATCAAACTCAAAATAACAGACTTTTTTGAGTAATAAAATTGTAGATTTTGGAATACATTTCTAAATAGGTTTGATGCTTTAACTTGATCAATTGAACTTATTGTTGGTATTGAAAAAATTATAAGAACTAACAAACCCACAATAAATATTTTTATAAAATTAATTAAAGAGAATTTTGGATAAATATTTAATCCCAACCCATCAGATAAATATCTATCAGCAATTGGTACAATTAAAAAACTTGAGCAATAAGAAATTACAGTAATAATAAATAATAATATTAATAATTGAAGATAATAAAGTGTTTTTATATTCCCTGAATAAAATCCTACAGCTTTTCTTACAGCTATAGACATATTATTCTGGTTTATAAATGATAACAATGTATTAGCGATACCTATTCCAGCAATTAACATTGCACTAATTGAAACTAAAGAAAGAAATTGGGAAAAATTATTAATTATTCTTTTTAAGCCACTTGCTGAATTTTCTGGAAATCTAAGTTTTACTTTTTGGTCATCTTTAAAAATATCTTTGATCTTACTTTCTATTTTTTCTGGATCATCACTTGGCTTAAACCTTACTTTATATTCATAATTTAAGAAACTACCTATTCCATTTAGTTTTAGTATCTCTAAAGTTTGTTTTCCTGCTAATGCCCAATCTCCAAAAGCTACAAACCCACTGACATCAGGTACAGATTTTATAATTCCAACAACTATGAAACTTTGATCTTGTACCTTAACTTTGTCATTTATTTTTATCTTTAAAGTTTTTGATAAACTTTCATTAATCAAAATTGTCTTGGGTTCCTTTTGCATTCTTTCATAAGCATCTTCTGGCTCATAAACAACTTCACCGTATAACGGATATTTTTCATCAACTGTTTTAATTCTTGTAAATAATGATTTATTTTTTTCTCTACCTATCGTAGAAAGCATTGTACTGAACTCTATCATTTGTGAGACAGTTGAAAATTCCTTTACTTTATCGACTAAATTAAGATCGCCCTGATTACGGTTATAATCGATTTCGAGATCTCCACCCAAAAGAACTTTTGCATTATCATTAAGTTCTTTATTTAAACCATCTTCGATTGTAAAGATGGCACTTAAAATAAAAAGACTTATAAACAGTGTTAGAATAATACTTGAAATTTTTTTATAATTTCTGCTTAAATCCTTTAAAGCATATTTGAATATTAAACTAAACTCCGAAGGATTATTTAATTTTTCCATCTTTGATTTTAATTTTTCGTTTTGCTTTGTCTGCTAATTTTGGATCATGTGTCACCATTATTAAAGAAGACCCCTCTTCTTTGACGTATTTAAATAAAATCTCAGATATCATTATTGAGTTTTCGGTATCCAGGTTACCAGTTGGTTCATCAGCTAAAATCAAATCTGGTTTCATCGCAATCGCTCTTGCAATTGCCACACGTTGTTGTTCTCCACCAGATAATTGACTTGGAAGATTATTAAATCTATGTTTAAGACCAAATCGATCTAACAAAATTTTTGCTTCTTTCTCAGGATTTTTAAATTCATTGAGTTCAAGTGTTAAAGCTACATTTTCAACAGCTGTATAATTAGGAATTAAATAGAAAGACTGAAATATAATTCCTATACCCTGCTTTCTTATTTCAGAAACTTCGTCTTCGTTAAGATTTGTTATTTCTTTTTCTTGAAATATAATTTTCCCTGAAGTTGGTCGTTCTAGTCCACCAATTAACATGATTAAGCTTGTTTTTCCTGATCCACTTTCTCCAATTATAGAAATTGTCTCTTTTTTTTTTACAATTAAATCAATATTTCTTAAAACACTTATATTCTTTTCACCAGTTTGGTATTTGAGATTTATTTTTTTTAATTTAAGAATTGTACTCATGAACAAAAGTTTATTTATAAAAATTTTGTTATTCTTTCTAGTGCACATAAATGCAAGTGCAATAGAAAAGGTACTATTATTTGGAGATAGTTTGATGGCTGGTTATGGATTATCAAAAGAATACCACTTATCCTCAGTTTTAGAAAATAATTTTAAAAAGGATGGATTAGATATTAAAGTTCTTAATGGTAGTGTGTCAGGAAGTACTTCCTCAGGTGGGGTAAACCGAGCAGAGTGGACATTATCGGAGCCTGGCATAGATTTTATAATATTAGGATTAGGTGCAAATGATATGCTCAGGGGAATAAATCCCTCAGAAACAAAAAAAAATCTAGAGAAAATCATTTTAATTGCAAAGAAAAAAAATATTGAAATAATTTTAGCTGGGATGATAGCTCCAACAACACACGGACTAAATTATAAAAAAAAATTTGATAAAATTTACCCAGATTTATCAATTGAATATAATTTACAACTTATACCTTTTTTATTGAAAGGTGTTGCAATGAAACCAAAGTTTAATTTAAGCGACGGTATACATCCAAACAAAGAAGGCACAAAAATAATTAGTAATACAATAAGAAAAATTATTTTAAAGAATTTATAATAATGAATTGTAGAAAATAATGAAAAAAAAATATCATAATTTAAATAATGGAAAATTTCAAAATCCTGAAGGATCGAAAGCAATAGATATAAATTTCAATTGGTCATTCAAAGTTTTTAATCAAGAGAAAAAAAAACTGGATATGAATTTCCCAGAAGGCAATATTGTAAAAAAAGAAAAGGTATTATCTGATTTAAAGAATCTTCATAAAGAGGATTATGTTGCTTGGATAGGTCATGCTACATTCTTAATAAAATTAGGAGAAACAATAATAATTACAGATCCAGTCTTTTCAAAAAATGCAGGACCTTTATTTTTTGGGCCAAAGAGATTTACCGAACCAGCATTAAAACTTAATGAGATACCAAGAACAGATATATTTTTATTAACCCACAATCATTATGATCACCAAGA
Organism: uncultured Pelagibacteraceae bacterium; assembly: GCA_902601895.1. Lineage (GTDB taxonomy): Bacteria > Pseudomonadota > Alphaproteobacteria > Pelagibacterales > Pelagibacteraceae > Pelagibacter. Next base: position 40,922 of record CACKOU010000002.1, read on the forward strand.
CATGAAAACAATAATGAAGTTTCCTTATAAAGACTCCAAAGTTCTTACACCTTTAGGACTTGGAAAATATTTCAGAATTAACAGTTTCAAAGATGTAAACGAAATGGATTGGTATGATCAAATACTATTAAATAATAATTTAAATATTACATTTTTACCTTCAGTCCACTGGTCAAAAAGGAGTTTAACGGACACTAACAAAACTTTATGGGGTAGCTATTTGATTGAATACAAAGGAAAAAAAATATTATTTTCATGTGATACTGGTGTTGGAAAAATATATAAAGAATTGGGAGATAAGTATGGTCCAATTGATTTAACATTTATTAATATTGGCGCATATAATTTTTATCCTATGGCTTCAATTAAAGATTCTTCTGCTTACCACACTAACCCTGAAGAAGCACTTGGACTTGCTAAAGATTTAAAAAGTAAAAAAGTAATTGGAATGCATTGGGGAACTTTTGTTTTATCACTTGAACCAATATTAGATCCACCTTTAAGATTTAAGCAAAATGCAGAAAAATTTGGATTTAAAAAAGATGATGCAATTATTTTTAAAATTGGTGAGTTTAAATTATTTAAAGAACTTTTTGATACTAACTAGAATTTTCCATCAACCACAATCCATCTTGATTTAAAAAATATAGTTTACCATTTATAGGATGAATTTGTATGTCTCTTATTCTTCCAATTTTATCTTTAAATATTATTTCCTCTTTTACCTCTGATAAATCATTAAACTCTAATTTTCTTAAAGACTTATCTTTAAGAGATGTAATTAATGCATGACCATTCCACTCTTTAAATTCATTCCCTTTGTAAATTGTGATTGCACTTGTGGCTATAGATGGAACCCAATATTGAATGGCTTTTGTAAAGCCAGGTTTCCATTTTGGCCCTATTGGTATACCTGAATAATTTGTGCCACCCCATCCAAGAATTTTCCAACCATAATTTTCACCTTTCTTTGCTTCACCAAACCAATCGCCTCCTTTTGCACCATGATTGCTCATATAAATTTTTCCATCAAAAGGTGATAAAGTTAAACCTTGAGGATTTCTTACACCAATTTGATATATTTCAGGTAGCCAATCAGATTTCCCCTCAAAACGAGGATTGTCTTTTGGAATGCCACCATCTAGATAAATTCTAATTATACTTCCTGGATGTTTATTTCCATCTTGAGCAATCATTCCCCCACCTCTTTCACCCGCAGAAGCAAATAAATATTTGTCTTTAATTACCAGTCTTGAACCAAAATGATAAGGTGAGTCAATTGGTGGATTGGCTTGAAAAATATTTTTAAAATTTAATTTGTTTTTATTAAATTTTGCACGTGCAATTGAAGTACTGGTCTTCCAATTATTTCTATTTTCTGTGTATGAGATGTAAATATAATCTTCATGATACAGAATATCCAATAATCCTCCCTGTCCATATTCTACAAAATTTAAGTTATGACCAATTTCATTTATCTCTTTTGTAGAAATATTAACAAATTTTATTTTACCACCTTTTTCGGTAACAATCATTTCATCATCATTAACGAATGACGAACCCCAAGGTGCTTCTAATTCAATAATTTTATTAAAGTTAAAATTTTTACTAAATGAATTAGTTGAGAATAATATTAAGTATAAAAGAAATAATAATTTCTTCACTCTATGAAAGTTTTGATCTACCACCATCGACAGCAATAATTTGTCCTGTAACCCAAGAACTGTCTTCAGTTATTAAAAATTTTGCAAGTGAAGCTGAGTCTTTACCTTCTCCAAGTCTCTTTAATGGATGAGCTTTTGCGATACCATCAGCTAAAACTTTATTTTTAAGCATCGGTTCTGCAATTTTTGAATTAGTTAAACTTGGTGCAATGCAATTTACTCTTATATTTGGAGCAAATTCTGCTGCTAAAGAAACAGTTAATCCTTCAACAGCTGCTTTAGTTGAAGCTATAATTGCATGATTTGTAAAACCTCTTTGAGCAGCTACAGTTGAAAACAAAACAATCGATCCCTTATTTTTCTTTAAACTTTCTTGATAACCTTTAATTAAATCTACTGCAGAATATAAATTTAGTTTCATGCATTTTGTAAAATCTTGTTCTGAAACCATTCTCAAAGGTTTTAAATCAATTGAACCAACGCAATAAGCTACACCTTTGATATCATTTATTTCGGACTTAATTTTTTCAACAAAACCATTTTCTAAAACATCAGAAACTGTATATTTACAATTTAGTTTTTCAGATAAAGATTTTGTTCTTTCTTCATCCCTACCAACTAAATGTACTTCTTTGCCGGCTGCATATAACTGTTCGGCTAAATTAGAACCGATAGATCCTGTCGCACCTACTACTAAATATTTTTCTGACATAAATTTTTAAAGAGTTATATATAGTTAATGAAATTATTTTTTCTACTTGGAAATCAGCTTTTCTCAGAGAAATATCTAGAAAAGTACAGAAAAGACCACTTTTTCTATATGGCAGAAGATTATCAGCTTTGTACATACGAAAAGCATCATAAACAAAAGATATTATTATTCTTATCTTGCATGCGATCTCACGCAGATAGACTAAAAAAAAATAGATTTAAATTAGAATATTCTTCGATCGAAGATAAATCTTTCAAGCTGGATTACACAGAAAAATTAAAAAAAATAATTAAATCAAAGAAAATCAAAGAAATTTCAAGTTTCGAAATTGAGGATAAGTTTTTTGAAAATAAAATTACCAATTTTTTAAAAAAAGAAAAAATTAAATGGAATATTATTCAAACACCAATGTTTTTGAACTCAAGAGAAAAATTTAAAGATTATTTATCAAATTCAAAAAAACCTTTTATGGCAGTTTTTTATAAAGAGACCAGAAGAGATTTGGATATACTCATGAAAAAAGATGGTAATCCAGAAGGAGGGAAATGGAGTTTTGACGAAGAAAATCGAAATAAACTTCCAAAAAATATATCTATACCCAAATTTCCTAAAATTACTGAGACTGTTCATACCAAAAAACTAAAAATTTTAATTGATAAAAATTTTAAAAGTCACCCAGGTAATACGAAAGACTTTTGGTTTGCTACGGAATATGATGATGTAATTAAATTATTAAATTTTTTTATTAAAGAGAAATCAAATTTATTTGGGGATTATGAAGATGCAGTTGATCATAAAGACAATATATTATTTCATAGTGCTTTAAGTCCTTACATCAATTTAGGTCTTATCACTCCAGAATTTATAATTAAAAAAGTTTTAGATTTTCACAACAAAAATAAAATAAGATTAAATTCTTTAGAGGGTTATATTCGTCAAGTAATCGGATGGAGAGAATTTATGAGGGGAATTTATCAAAGCTATTCAAAAGAAATGGAAACTAGAAATTTTTTTAAACAAAATAGAAAAATGAAAAACTCATGGTACGAAGGAACAACAGGATTACCACCTCTAGATTATGCTATTAAAAATGCAGTGAATTATGGTTGGTCACATCATATTGAAAGGTTAATGATTTTATCAAACATAATGAATTTATGCGAGGTGAAGCCAACGTATGTTTACAAATGGTTTATGGAAATGTTTGTAGACTCCTCTGACTGGGTAATGGTCCCGAATGTTTATGGAATGGGGCTTTTCAGTGATGGAGGAATATTTGCAACAAAACCATATATTTGCGGCTCCGCTTATTTCATGAAAATGATGGATTTTAAAAAAGGAGAATGGTGCAATACCATGGATGGTCTTTATTGGAGATTCATAAATAGAAATAGAGCCTTCTTTTTAAAAAATCCTAGACTTTCTATGATGGTTAGAATTTTCGATAAAATGAAACCTGATAGAAAAAAATTAATTTTAGCTGAGGCAGAAAAATTTATTAAACAAAATACTGCATAGTGAGAAAAGAAAATTTACCCACAAAAATTTGCCCTGTATGTAAGAGACCTTTTACTTGGAGAAAAAAATGGAAATTAAACTGGGATAAAGTGAAATATTGTTCTAAGAAATGTTCAAAAAATAACTAATTAACAACAAGAGCAGCTTTTCTTTTTCTCTGGTTTTTTTGTTTCAATCACTTCTTCTTTAGGGGCTGATTGTTCAAGAATTTTTGCTGCTTCAGCCTCTTTCTCTTTTAATATTTTATTTTCAATGTATGCGTAAAGAGAGTTGAAACCTAACTTTGAAGCTTTCTTTTCTTCGTAATTCCTTCTACCTTTAAGATTTTCAATAATTTCAAGAACTTGCGGGTTATTCATATTATTGTTATCTCATAATTTTGATAATTTACAATAGTTCTTTAAAAAAATTCTTTAATTATAGTTGGTATATGCTTTTTGAAATTAAAAAAGCCTTTATTGCAATATTTCCAAAAACCTCGGTCTAAATTACGATAAAGAAATTTTATATTATTTATTCCTTGAGAAGTTAAAAAATCTAAGTTTTCTCCAACACAAGGATATAAAAAATAACTATTCTCAATTGTTTTAAGGTTACCAATATCAATAATTTCACAATCCAAAGATTTTTCATCCAACCTTTTTTTTTGATCCTGAATTAAATTAGTCTTAAATTTCAATGTTTTTTCACTAAGTTTAATATTTCTACTTTCGTTATTATTATTAACTAAATAAATCTTTTTAAATTTATGGTCTTTGAAATCAGTCAACTCAAAAGAAAGATTATTATCAAAAATAATTAAATTTTGCTCATCCAAACTTACTGGATTACTAAAATCTTTTAAGACAGCCTTGTATATTTTTTCGCTAACTTTAGGTGATGCATTTTCATTTAAATTAATATTATTAAATCTATTGTTAGTAAATTTTTTTATATTCCACTCACTTGCTAAATAATGCTTGCCTTGTGTTTGTATTCCAGCAACCCATCTCCATCCCAATGTATTAGATGCTGCATCTCCATCATAGAGATGCTTCATAAAAAATTCGGCTCCTAATTGCCAAGGTAAATTTAAAGTAAAAATCCAGATACTAGCAAACCACATCCTTGTATGATTATGAAGGTAATTAAATTCTTTTAGTTCTTTAACCCATTCATTAAAACATTCTATATTTGTATTTCCATCAATGGCATTTAAATAATCTTTATTATCTTTATATTTTTCTTTAATAATTTTTAGTTCTATTATGTAATCTGTCCATACATTAGGTCTTAATTCTAACCATCCTTTCCAATAAGTACGCCACAAAACCTCCTGAATAAACTTTTCATTTTTAGAAAATGAAAATTTCTTTAAGGCTTTATCTATAACTTCTAACTCATTTAATATTCCATGAGATATATATGGAGAAATACAAGATATATTTGATCTTTTATCCGGACCAAAATCAAAATTTCTCAATCTTGAATATTCAGAAAGATTATTTTCAACAAAATTATCTAGTTTATTAGTGGCTTGCGCCCGACTTGGTTCAAATTTCATGATATTTTATTTTAATTTTTTCTTGTGAAAATTAATAAATCTTTCAACATTTGATTTATTAAAAGTTTTATTTTCTTCAAATGAAACTTTTTTCATAGAATAAGCTGAACTTTTAGTTATTCTTGAATGAATAATAACATTCCCTTTATATAACCTCAATTTAACTGATCCATTAACTTTACTTCTCTTAAGATCTACAATTCTTTGTAATTTAAATCTCTCTTTAGAAAACCAATATCCATTGTAAATCAGTTCCGCATATCTAGGCATAATTTTTTCTTTCTTATGCATTGTATCTTTATCAAGTGTAACAGATTCTATAGCCCTATGAGCATGCATTAATAAAGTTCCGCCTGGTGTTTCGTATACACCTCTTGATTTTATACCGATAAATCTATTTTCTACTAGATCAACTCTTCCAACAGCATTTTTTCCAGCTATGTTGTTTAATTTTCCAAGCAATTTAGATGGAGATAATTTTTTGCCATTCACTGCAATCGGATCTCCACTTTTAAAGTCTATTTTTACAATTGAAGATTTCTTAGGTGCTTTTTCTGGAGATACCGTTCTTTGAAAGATAAAGTCAGGTGCAGAGTTTTTTGGATTTTCTAACAACTTTCCTTCTGTTGATGTATGAAAAATATTATCGTCTACTGAAAAAGGTGGCGCTCCTTTCTTGTCTTTAGGTATTTCAATTTTATTTTTTTTTGCATAATTAATTAGATCTGATCTAGATTTCAGCTTCCAAATTCTCCAAGGCGCAATAACTTTTATTTTAGGACCAAAATAATGATAACCTAACTCAAATCTTACTTGATCATTTCCTTTTCCTGTTGATCCATGAGACACAGCATAGGCATTAAATTTTTTAGCAATTCTAATTTGATCTTTGGCTATTAAAGGTCTAGCAATTGAGGTCCCAAGCAAATAAACACCTTCATATATTGCATGTCCCCTAATCATTGGATAAACATAATCTTTTACAAAAATATCTTTTAGATCTTGAATAATAATATTTTTTACGCCAAGTTTTTTTGCGTTTCTGAAAATTTTATTTCTATCTATTTCTTGACCAATGTCTGCAGTATAACAAATTACTTCTGCATCATAATTTTCCTGTAACCATTTTAATATTATTGATGTGTCCAAACCTCCAGAATAGGCAAGAACTATCTTTTTCTTTGATTTCATTATTTAACTGCAGCTTTTTTTAGCCGCGTTATATGCTTTAGTGAAGCCCATCAAAGAATAATGATCAATTGTTTGAGAACCAGATTTATTATATCCAGTAACCATTAATCTTGAGGCCTTTTTCATTCTGCTAACAACTTTTTTTTCAATTTTATTACTTGAAATCCATGCAAAATTATCTTGAGCTATATCAAATTTATATTTTGATTTACCAGAGCTAGCTGTAATTGAATTTTGACTGTTGTATTCATAGCCTGAGGTTGTGCTTACTTCGTCTTTAATTTTTTCAGATGGTCTAAAAGTTACAAATAATCTTGCATCTCTATCATTTTTTTTAGGAGATTGAAGAACAGGTTTAGATTGAGCAAAACATACTTTACTATCCCCATTAGTAACAACAATTGCATCCCAGTCTTTAAATGTTCCTATTTTATTTAATTCTTCTGAATAAGAAGTTGATCCTAATAAGAGAATAAAAAAAATTATTTTAAAAATTATGGACATGGATTTGGATATTTTTTTTGAATTTCATTAATTTCATTAATTATTTCTTTATCAAGATTCACTTTTACACTTTCTATATTTGTTTTCAACTGCTCCATTGTTGTTGCACCAATAATAACGCTAGACATGAAATCCTGTATCTCACAAAATTTTATACACATTTGACTCATATCAATGTTGTATTTTTCACTAATATTAAAATACTCATCAACAGCTTCGTTAGTATTTGGTTTTCGATATCTTGTCCAAAAATCCCAATCTCTTTCCATCCGAGATCCTTTTGGAAATTGCTTATTTCTATATTTACCACTTAAAAAACCACTGGCTAAAGGAGAATAAGATAAACAGCCAATATTTTCTCTTATAGACACCTCAGCTAATCCAACTTCATATGACCTATTTAATAAACTATAGGGATTTTGTATGGACATCATTCTTGGCAAACTCTTTTCTTTTGAGAGTTTGAGATAATTCATAACACCCCAAGGAGTTTCATTAGATAAACCTACATGTCTAATTTTACCTTGCTCAATATACTTTTGTAATTCAACCAACACGTCTTCGAATTTATTCCATTCATTTTCTTTATGCACATAACCAAGTCTTCCAAAATTGTTTACATTTCTTTCTGGCCAATGAAGCTGATATAAATCTATATAATCAGTTTTAAGTCTTTTAAGACTGTTATGAAGTGCAGTTTCGAGATTCTTCCCTACAAAACTATTTTCACCATTTCTAATGTAATCTCTTGCAGGACCACAAACTTTAGTTGCAAGTATTACATCTTTTCTTTTTTTTGTTTTTTCAAACCAATTTCCAATGATCGTCTCTGTATGACCAAAAGTTTCAGCTTTAGGAGGTACCGCATAAAGTTCTGCTGTATCCCAAAAATTAACCCCATTTTCTAGTGAGAAATCCATTTGTTCGAAGGCCTCTTCTTGGCTATTTTGTTCACCCCAAGTCATGGTGCCGAGACAAATTGTGCTAATATCTATATCAGTTGTTCCTAATTTTTTATAATTCATTAAATATTAAGTATTTGTTACCTATATTTTGACTGCTTGAAAAATTTAAAATTTATTACTATATATTTAATTATGGAATTCAATAGAGACAATATTCTAAATAGATCAACGACAGCAAAAAAAGCTGTTGTGATGGATGAAGGCCTTAGAGCCTATATGCTTAAAGTTTACAACTATATGGCAACTGGAGTTTTGCTAACGGGAATCATTGCATTGCTATGTTTTAAAATGTCAGTAGTTACAGATGCAAGTGGATCAATAGTTGCTTTAACTGAGTTCGGAAATGCAATTTATCTATCAGGATTGAAATGGGTGGTTATGTTAGCTCCTCTCGGAATTGTTTTTTATATGAGTTTTGGGATAAATAAAATGAGTTCTTCAAAAGCTCAAACTACTTTTTGGATTTTTGCAGCCTTGATGGGTTTATCACTATCATCAATTTTATTAGTTTACACAGGACTTAGTGTGACGAGAGTATTTTTCATATCTTCAGCTACATTTGGAGCTATGAGTATATATGGTTACACAACTAAAAGAGACCTCACAAAATTTGGATCATTCTTAATGATGGGTTTGATCGGTATTATAATCGCATCTTTAGTAAATATTTTCTTAAAATCTTCAATGATGTACTTTGCTATTTCAATCATTGGAGTTCTTATATTTGTTGGATTAACTGCATACGATACACAAAAAATTAAGAATATGTACGCAGCATCAGATTCAGGTGAAGTAATTGGCAAGAAAGCTGTTATGGGAGCCTTAACATTGTACTTAGATTTTATAAATTTATTTATAATGCTTTTAAGATTGTTTGGTCAAAGAAGATAATCAAAAACTATAGTTTTTTCCAATTTGTTTTTTTTAGAAGTATTTCTAAATCATAAGCATTATTTAAAATTTTACCATTTCTATCAGTTATTAAATATTTCAAATTCTTATTGTAAGGTTTAAAATTTTTACTAATGTTGTAGATAGCATTTTCTGCTGCATTTTTAAAAATACTAAAACTTACTCTTTTACTTGATATTGAGAGGCCATAGTCTTTCCAAGATCCTTCAGATACCATTTTAGCATAAAGGTCTAATATAATTTTTAGTTCTTTTTTTTCAAAAAAATACCTTTGGTTTTGTTCTTTATTTGAATTATTTATTACTAATTTTAAATTACTCATTTAATTTGTGTTTATTGATCAACCCAACTTGTGATGCTGTAAAGATAAATGTAATTGGTAGCATTCCCCAAACTTTAAAGTTAACCCAAAATTCTTCTGTTTGAGTTCTCCAAACAATTTCATTTAATATAGCTAAAAAAATAAAAAAATAAGTCCATCTGTTATTCAAAATCTTCCAACCTTCATCAGACATTGGCAGTGTTTTTCCAAGTATTAATTTTAAAACTGGTTCATTGGTGAAGTATTTTCCAAAGTATAAAGCTAAGGCAAATAAAATATTTATAATAGTGGGTTTCATATAAATAAAAATTGGATTATCAAAATAAATTGTTAAACCTCCAAATAGAGTAATTAAAATTCCTCCTAACAAAGGAACCATTGGAACTTTTTTTTCCAGTATCCAAACCAAGAGAACAGAAATTATTGTTGCGACAATTAGAGGTGGTATTGCAACTTTTAAATTTTTATCACTGTTATAGTAAAAGAAGAAAAAAATAGCTAAAGGCCCAACGTCTGTAATGAATTTTAGAAGTGATTTATTCACTGCTACATATTAACAGATTAATTAAACATTTATATTTTTTTTATTGATTTTTTTCATCAAATATCCATATTTAATATCGTGAGTACTCAAAAAGCTAAATTTTCAATTGGAGATGTTGTAAAACATAGACACTTCGATTTTAGAGGTGTGATTTACGATGTTGACTTTGAATTTAATAACTCAGAGGAGTGGTATCAATCGATCCCAAAAAACGTTAGACCTAGAAAGGATCAGCCATTTTATCATTTACTAGCAGAGAATGACGAAATTACTTACGAGGCTTATGTGTCTGAGCAAAATCTATTATTTGATGACTCTGAAGAGCCTATAAAACACCCTCTAATTAATGAAATTTTTTCAGGTAAGCGTGGATCAAGCTACTTTAAGCCTTCAAATTAACTAATAGCCAATATTTAAACATAATTGTCCCAAATCTCTGTCATATCTTTTTGTTATAAAATATTTAATTCTGATCAAGAGTACTGTTTTTCCTCTATCTCCCTCTGTATTCTTGGTCAGAAAATTTTGAGCAATTTTAATCTAAAATTTATGTGTTATAAAAAATTATGATTAATTATTTCAATCCAAATAATACTTTAAAGATAATTAATAAAATACAAAAGTTTGTATTGGCGCTATTTATAATTGTATTGTTGCTTGGATTAGTTGAAGCTTTAGTTCTTTCTCCCGAGGATTATAAGCAGAGTGACTCAGTTAGGATTATGTATGTCCATGTTCCATCAGCTTGGATATCACTCGGAATATTTTCATTTATATCCATTCTTTCTTTTGGAGTTTTTGTTTTTAAAAATAAAAATTTCTCTTTAATAACAAAAAGTTTAGCACCTTCTGGTTTTGTTTTTAGCATAATAGCTTTAGTTACAGGATCAATTTGGGGAAAACCAACCTGGGGAACTTGGTGGGCTTGGGATGCAAGAATAACTTCAATGCTCTTACTTTCAATTTTTTATTTATTGTTCATTACTTCTTGGAAGATTACGACAGATACTAGTAAAGCAGAAAAAATTAGCTCAATAATAGCAATTATTGGTCTTATAAATATTCCAGTTATAAAATTTTCAGTAGAATGGTGGAATACTTTACACCAACCTGCGTCAGTAAAAATTTTGGAAGAAACAACAATTCATTCATCAATGTTGACACCATTAGCTATAATGACTGCGGCATTTGCTCTATTTTCACTTTTGATATTTTTAATGAAATATAATACAGAACTGTTAAAGATTAAAAATAAAGGTCTTAATAGATTATGATTAGTGAAATACTAAATATGAATGGATACGGTGTATACGTTTGGTCATCATTTATATTTACTCTATTTTCTTTTAGCTTCTTGTACGCGGTAGTAAAATTAAATTTAATTAAAGAGAAAAAGAAATTTGAGGAAAATTATAAATCACTAGATGAAAAGAAACTTGCATCAGTAGCTAAGCAAAAAACGTACAGAGAGATATTAGCAAACACTTCCACATCTAAAGTTTAACTAAAATTCACATGTACGGAAAAAAAGTTAAATTTAGAGCCCTTTTTATTTTTTTAATTTTAATTTCATTAGTTCTTACAATTTTTTTGGTGGTTAAATCTCTTGAGGAAAACGTAGTATATTTTAAGTCTCCAACAGACATTAAAAACCTTAATGAAATCAAAAATGCTCAAAAAATTAGAGTTGGTGGAATGGTAAAAAAAAATTCTATTAAAATAAACGATAAAGAAATTTTTTTCGTAATTACGGATTTCAAAAATGAATTATTAGTCAACTTTAATGGATCGGTACCCAATCTGTTTGAAGAGGGTAAGGGTGTAGTTGCCGAAGGTTTCTTAAAGGATAAAAGTTTTCTAAATGCTGACAAGATTTTAGCAAAACATGATGAAAATTATATGCCTCCTGAAGTCAGCGAAGCTATGAAAAACAATTAATTTGTATGTCTAATTATTTAGGAAATTATTCTTTATATATTGCTTTAATTGCATCTGTTTATTTAATTTTTAAGTCATACTTGGATGCAAATTCAGAAAATAAATATTTAGATAAAAACTTTATTTTAATTACTTCAATACAAACTATAATGATTACGGTAAGTTTTTTTAGTCTAGTTGCAGCTTTTGTAATTTCAGATTTTAGTAATGAAACTGTTTTTAACAATTCTCATACTTTAAAACCTTTATTTTATAAAGTTTCAGGTACATGGGGAAATCATGAAGGAAGTTTATTACTGTGGTTATTAGTTCTTTCAATTTTTCTATTTATTTTTTTATTAAATTCAAGATCACAAGATACTAAATACAAACTTCTAACGATACTATTTCAACAAATTATTATTTCAGGTTTTCTAGTTTTTATTTTATTAACCTCCAACCCATTCAAAACGCTTTATCCAATTCCTACCGAGGGATTAGGTTTGAACCCTATTTTACAAGATCCTGCTTTAGCGATTCACCCTCCAATTTTATATTTAGGTTATGTTGGAACATCTATTATCTTTTCAGCTTCACTTGCCTCAATGATTAGCGGAAATATCGGAGATAAGTGGGCGAGACATATAAAAAAATGGGTTTTGGTATCTTGGGTATTTTTAACAATCGGTATTTTACTAGGATCTATATGGGCATATTATGAGTTGGGCTGGGGAGGTTTTTGGTTTTGGGATCCTGTAGAAAATGTTTCATTAATGCCGTGGTTTTGCTTAACAGCACTCCTGCATACTGTAATTGTACTACAAAAAAGAAATTCGTTTAAAGAGTGGACTATTATTCTGTCAATTACAACTTTTTCACTGAGTATGAGTGGCACTTTTCTTGTTAGATCTGGAATTTTAAATTCAATTCACACTTTTGCAAATGATCCATCAAGAGGGTTATATATATTAAGTTTCCTTTTTATCTTAATATTGATGTCTATATTAATTTTCTTTTTTAATCAGAACAAAATATCAAACACAGCCAAAGAGAATTTTATTTTAAGTAAAGAAACTGCAATATTAGTGAATAACTGGTTTATGATGTTTTTTTTATCAGTTGTTCTTGTTGGTACAATTTATCCAATTTTTCTTGAAGTTTTAAATGGTTCAAAAATTTCTGTAGGTCCACCTTTTTATCATAAACTTTTAATACCTTTCTTAATTCCCTTTTTAATATCCATGAGCTTTGGCCCAAGTTTGAAATGGATTAAAGATAAATTAAAAAAGTTTAACTATAATATTTTAATTATTTTTTTTGTTTCATTGCTTATTTCATATGTGATTTTAACAAAAACAGAAAATTCATTTTTGTTATCTCTTCCTTTGATAGTTTTAAGCATCTATCTCTTATTAGTAACGATTAAGGATTTTTTTGTTAGTAAATCCTCGATTAGCCAAAAAATTTCACATTTTGGTTTTAGTTTATTAATTACTAGTATCTTATTGAATGGACTTTTTTCTAATGAATTCAATTCAAACATGAAAGTAGGAGATGAAAGAATATTCAATGAAAAAGTTTTAAAATTAAAAGAAGTTAATGTTACAGATGTGGACAATTATAAATCTCTTAAAGCTAGCTTTGAAGTTACAAATAAAAATTCTGCTTTTGCTTTATACCCAGAAGTTAGGATTTACCAACAGCCTTTAACTATTACGAGTGAAGCAGATATTAAGACAACATTATTTTCAGATAATTTTTTAGTATTTAATATTCTAAAAGACGATGGTTATTATAATGTAAGATATCAATATAAACCCTTAATGATTTGGATATGGATCTCAACTATATTTATTAGTCTTGGTGGTTTATTAAGTGTTATTAGAAAAAATGAGCAAAAATATTAAATTTTTAGGATTACTACTAACTTTAATAATAATTTTTATAATCTTGCTTAAGGGATTGAACGTATCTAAAGATTACTCTAACGAGAAATTAAAAAGTAAAATAGATTTTTCACTCAATGCAAAAAAATTATTTTCTGATGAAATAATAAATATTTCAGACTTATTTGATAAAAATAGTCCTTCAGTAGTAAATATTTGGGCTTCTTGGTGTGCACCATGTAGAGAAGAGCATCAGTTTTTAATGAAATTAAAAGATATGAACATAAATATAATTGGAATTAATTATAAAGACAGTCCAAAAAATGCGAAAAATTTTTTAAGCTTACTTGGAAATCCTTATTCAGAAGTTATTACTGATAATGATGGAACAAAATCAATAGAATTCGGAGCCATTGGTGTTCCTGAAACTTTTATTATAAGTGGTAAAACAAACGAGATAATAAAAAAGTATATTGGTCCATTGACGAGCGAAAATTTAGTAGAAATAAAAGATTTATTAAAAAAAAATGCCTAAAATTATAAAGTTAGTATTCTTACTATATTTTTGTTTTAATTTTTCCTATGCTAAAGGGATAAATACTAAAGTAGAGCAAATTACAAAAAACTTAAGGTGTTTAATATGCCAAGGTCAATCTGTTTACGACTCCCAGTCCGACTTTGCAATAAGTATGAAGCTTGTTGTAAAAAATATGATTGATGAAGGAAAAAAAGAAAAAGAAATTTATGATTATTTAAAAAGTAAATATGGCGAATGGATTGTCTATGAACCAGAATTAAATCAAAACACATTTTTACTTTGGTTATTACCTTTGATTTTATTCATTTTTGGTGGTCTTTTAATTATTAGAAAAGTGTCTATAAAATAGATTAATCATGAAAAGAATACAAAAATTAATGTTCATACTTTTTTTCACTTTTTTTTTAAATTTTTCAGTAAGTGCAGAAGTCAACAAAATCTATAACAATAAATGGAGCTTTTATTCTGGAGTTTTTGACTTCAGCGATGAAGGAAAAAAATCATCAGTTTTTGGAATTCAACACCTAAATGAAAACATGTATAAAGATACAATATTTGGCACTCTTCAACCTATATCAGGTTTAATGTTTACCGCCGACAATGCAGGCTACATTTATACAGGTGTCCAGTCAAATTTTAATGCTGGATTAATTAATATAACACCAAGTTTTACACCTGGTTTATATAGCGAAGGAAATGGTAAAGATCTTGGACATTTAGTCGAATTTAAAAGCGAAATCCAATTATCATTAAATTTATCAAAATTAAGTCAAATAGGCTTTTCGTATAATCATATATCCAATGCAAGTCTTGGAGAAAAGAACCCTGGGGCTAATAGTTATATGTTTAATTTCTTAAAAAAATTTTAATGTAAAGTATGAGACTAAAAGATTGTCATAATTTTTATGACTTTAGAAAATTAGCAAAACAAAAGCTTCCATCTCCTATATTTCATTATATCGATGGAGCCGCTGATGATGAAATAACGTATGCGAGGAATAGTAGTGCGTTTAACGACGTAGATTTAGTTCCAAATGTTTTAAGAGGAGTTGAAAATGTTGATCTTTCAACAACGATATTTGGAAAAAAACTAGACCTACCATTTTATTGTTCACCAACAGCATTACAAAGATTATTTCATTACGAGGGTGAAAGAGCAGTCGGAAAAGCAGCAAAGAAGTTTAACACGATGTTTGGTGTTTCAGCATTAGCTACAGTTAGCGTTGAGGAAATTTCATCTTTAATAGATACTCCAAAAATGTTTCAATTTTATTTCCATAAAGACAGAGGACTAAATGACTCTTGTTTAGAACGAGCAAAAGCAGCAAAATTTGATGTGATGGCTTTGACAGTTGATACCATTACTGGTGGAAATCGTGAGAGAGATTTAAGAACTGGATTTACATCTCCTCCAAAATTAACACTTTCGAGTTTGTTTAGTTTTGCCACAAAACCAATGTGGGGAATAAATTATTTAACTAAAGGTAAATTTGAACTACCTCATCTTCAAGATTTCGTTAAAGAAGGCACTGACACAAATACTTCAATTGGTAATTATTTTTCTACTATGTTGGATCAATCTATGAACTGGGACGATGCTGAAAAATTGTGCTCTCAGTGGGGTGGCCATTTTGCGCTTAAGGGAGTTATGAGTGTTGAGGATGCTAAAAGAGCAGTTGATATTGGATGCACTGGTATAATGGTATCAAATCATGGAGGAAGACAACTTGATGGATCTAGATCACCTTTCGATCAATTAGCTGAAATTGTTGATGCAGTTGGTGATAAGTTGGATGTTATTTGTGAAGGTGGATTTCAAAGAGGAACTCACATGTTAAAAGCTTTATCGATGGGTGCAAAAGCATGTGCTGGTGGAAGATTATATCTTTATGCTTTGGCAGCAGCAGGTCAAGACGGTGTTGAGAGAGCACTTAACTTATATAAAACTGAATTAGTAAGAGATATGAAGTTAATGGGCTGCACAAAGATCAGCGATCTTAATCGAAGTAATTTAAGATTCCGAAATGCATGAGTTTAAAGAATTGTTATAATTTTGAGGATTTTAGAAAGCTAGCAAAAAAAAAACTACCAGCTCCAATTTTTCATTACATTGATGGCGGCGCAGATGATGAAACTACTTTAAAGAGAAATACAAATTCATTCGATGATTGTGATTTAGTCCCTAATATTCTTAGAAGTGTAGGAGAACCAGATTTATCAACAACAGTTTTTGGCAGAAAAATTGATATGCCAATTTTTTTATCACCTACTGCTATGCAAAGTTTATATCATCCTGATGGAGATAAAGCTTCAGCTAGGGCTGCAGAAAAATTTGGTACCATGTATAGCATGTCAACGATGGCTTCATTTTCCATTGAAGAAATTGCTAATATTTCAAGTGGACCTAAATTATTTCAACTTTACATTCATAGAGATAAATCATTTACAGATGATTTGATTGATAGGTGTAAAAGAGCAAACTTTGATGGCCTATGTTTAACAGTTGATACAATTGTTGCTGGAAATAGAGAAAGAGATCACAGAACTGGATTTACAACTCCTCCTAAATTTACTTTAGAAAGTATAATGAATTTTGCAATGAGACCAGGATGGTTATTTAGATATTTTACAAACAAAAAATTTGAACTAGCTAATATTAAACACAAAACTGATAAAGGAACTAATATTACAAAATCTGTAATTGATTATGTTAATGAACAGTATGATCCAAAAATGAACTGGGATGATGCCGAATATTGTATAAAGAAATGGGATGGACCTTTTGCCTTAAAGGGTGTGATGTCAGTTGAGGATGCAAAGAGAGCAGTTGATATTGGTTGTACTGCGATAATAATTTCTAATCATGGAGGAAGACAGCTTGATGGATCAAGAACTCCATTTGATCAATTAAAGGCTATCTCAGATGCAGTCGGCGATAAGCTTGAGATAATTTTAGATGGAGGTGTTAGACGAGGATCGCATGTTCTAAAGGCTTTAGCTGCAGGCGCAACTGCTTGTAGTTTTGGAAAAGCTTTTTTGTTCAGCTTAGGAGCGGGTGGTCAGCAAGGAGTAGAGAGGCTGCTTCAAAATATGCACGATGAAATTAGACGAAATATGATCCTTATGGGCTGCAAAAGTGTAAAAGAGTTAGATAGATCAAAGATAATTTACCGTAATTAAATATTTTTTATAAATAATTTTTATTATTATTTTCTCTTTAAATAAATAGACATGAAGTTGCTTTTCAGTTAGTTTGTCGGCGAAAAATTATGATTGAACTATCAAAAGCATTAGACCGTTTAGGAACTGAAAGTGCGTTTTCTGTTTTAGCAGAGGCAAAAAAATTAGAAGCACAAGGAAAACCTATGATCCATTTAGGTCTAGGTCAGCCTGATTTTAAAACACCGAAACATGTAGTCGAAGCTGCAAAAAAAGCATTAGATGATGGACATCACGGTTATGTATTATCAAATGGTATTCCAGAATGTCGTGAAGCTGTAGCAAGATGGGTAAAAAGACTTTACAGTACAGATATTGATCCAAATAGGGTTTTAATAATGCCAGGTGGCAAACCAACAATGTATTACGCAATCACTTGTTTTGGTGAACCGGGTGCTGAAATAATTCATCCAACTCCAGCTTTTCCAATTTATGAATCAATGATTAACTACTCTGGAGCAAAAGCTGTTCCATATGACTTAACTGAGGATAAAGATTTAAAATTTGACCCAGATAAACTTTTATCTTTAATAACAGATAAAACTAGACTTTTAATTTTAATAAACCCTAATAACCCAACTGGAAGTTTTGTTGAAAAACCTGCGATAGATTACTTAGCAAAAGAATTAGAAAAACATCCTCACGTAACAATTTTAAGTGATGAAATTTATAGTAGACAAGTTTTTGATTATAAAGAAATGCCAACCTTTTTTAATTATCCAAACTTAAGAGATAGATTAATTGTTCTTGAGGGTTGGAGCAAAGCATATTCTATGACTGGATGGAGACTGGGATGGAGTTTTTGGCCAGAACATTTAGTTGAGCATGTAAACAAACTATTGATTAATAGTGTATCATGTGTAAATGCTGCAGCTCAGTATGCAGGAATTGCTGCATTAGATGGTCCAGAGGATTCAATCAAAGATATGCTTGATAAGTTTACATTAAGAAGAAATTTAATTCATAAAGGATTAAATGATTTACCAGGAGTTGAGTGTAGTTTGCCGGGAGGAGCTTTTTATGCTTTTCCAAATATAAAAGGGACTGGTATGAATGGATCTGAGTTCTGCAAAAAAGCAATGCATGAAGCTGGAGTTGCGATTGTTCCTGGCACTGCGTTTGGTAAAACCTGTAATGATTACGTTAGATTTAGTTTTGCCGCATCTAGGGATAATATAATGCAAGCCCTGGAAAACATAGGCAAGATGCTTTCTAAATAAACTGTATTTTTAACTAATATTTTTGTATTATTAATTAATGAATGAAACTGTCCAAGCAGAATTAAAAAAGATATTTAACGGAAGATTTTCCACATCTGAGTCTACCCGTGCAAATTATGCAAGAGGAGAAGATACCTATAACCCAATATTATCGAAGGCAGTTGTATTTCCAGAAACTAATGAAGAAGTTTCAAAAATCCTAAAAATTTGTAACGAGCACAAAATTCCTGTCGTTCCGTTTGGAACCGGAACTTCTCTTGAAGGCCATGTTGTTGGAAATCAAAATGGTATTACAATTTCTCTAGAAAAAATGAATAAAGTTTTAAGCGTAAATGCTGAGGATTTTGATTGCAGAGTACAAGCAAATGTAACAAGAAAGCAATTAAATGAATATTTAAGAGAAGATGGTGTATTTTTTCCAATAGACCCTGGCGCAGATGCTGCACTTGGTGGAATGGCATCTACTTCAGCTTCAGGAACAATGGCAGTTAAATATGGAACAATGAGAACAGTTATTTCTGGTTTAACAGTTGTTTTACCGAATGGAGACATAATTAAAACCGGTGCAAGAACCAAAAAAACTTCTGCGGGATATAACTTAACTAATTTGTTTATTGGATCTGAGGGAACATTAGGAATTATTACAGAAGTTCAATTAAGATTATCACCAATACCTGAAAGCATAATGAGCGCAGTTTGTTATTTTCCAGATTTAGACTCAGCAGTAAAGACAGCGCAAGAGGTTATTCAGTATGGTGTTTCAATTGCAAGAATTGAAATGTTAAACAAAGACCAAATGGAAATTAGCATTAAATATTCAAAGCTAGAAAACATCAAAGCATCACCAACTTTATTCTTTGAATTTCATGGAAGTGAGCTATCGAATAATGAGTCTATTAAAATTGTAGAAGAATTATCAAAAAATAATGGTGGAAGTGATTTTCAATGGGCATCTTCTCCGGAAGAACAAAAAATACTTTGGAAAGCAAGACATGATGTTTATTATTCAGTAAAAGCTTTAGGTCATGATATGAAAGTTTACTCTACAGATGTTTGTGTACCAATTTCAAAGTTAGTAGAGTGTATTTCATGGGCAGAAAAAGAAGTTAAAAAGTTAGGTCTAACTGCACCGATGGTTGGTCATGTCGGGGATGGAAATTTTCATTCTATAATATTGTATGATCCTGATGATGAAGAAAAACAAAAAAAAATTAGGCAGTACAGCGATGATTTAATTAACAAAGCTTTAGAGTTAGAGGGAACAATTACAGGAGAACATGGAATTGGTCTTCAAAAAAAACATTACCTTTTAAGAGAGCATCCAGATAATTTGCCAGTGATGAAAGCTATTAAAAGAAGTATTGATGTAAACAATATAATGAATCCTGGTAAGGTTTTTGATCTAAATTAATCCAAAACAAAATGAAAAAAATTTTAATCACGAGAAGGCTTTTAAGATCTTGTGAGGATAAAGCTAAAGAATTATTTGATGCTAACTTTAATTTAAATGATGAACTCTATTCACAAAAGAAGCTACTAGAGATGAGTGTGGGCTGTGATGGTATTTTATCAGCTCTAACAGATAAACTCGATGCAGAAACAATTAATCAATTACCTGATAGTGTTAAAATTATATCAAATTTTGCTGTAGGTTTTGGAAATATAGATTTAGAAGCAGCAAAGAAAAGAGGTATAGTAGTTACAAATACACCAGATGTTTTAACTGATGCCACTGCAGAAATTGGGGTTTTGTTGATATTAGGTGCATGTAGAAGAGCGTCTGAAGGAATTGAAAAAGCTAGAGAAGGCGGCTGGGTTTGGTCAGCAGATATGTTAATTGGTAAACAATTAACTGGCACTAGACTTGGAATACTTGGCATGGGTAGAATTGGTCAAAAAATAGCGAAAATAGCTAAATCATTAGGCATGATAATTCATTATCATAATCGTTCAAAATTAAGCGAAGAAAAAGAACAAGGTGCAACTTACCACGACAACTTAAATGATCTAATGAAAGTTTCTGATGTTCTTTCGGTGTGTTGTCCTGCATCTAAAGAGACAATAAATTTAATTAACAAAGATACTCTTGAATTACTACCAAAAGGTGCAGTTGTGACCAATGTTGCAAGAGGAGATATAATTGAAGATGAAGCTTTAATAGATGCTTTAGAAAGAAGAAAAGTTTATGCAGTTGGGCTGGATGTGTATAAAAATGAACCAAATTTAAATCCTGGATATCTAAAACACAAAAGTGCTTTTATTCTCCCTCACTTAGGCAGTGCAACAAAAGAAACTAGAACTGCAATGGCCAATCTGGCTATAGATAATATGGATGAGTTTTTTAAAACAGGCGGATGTAAAAACAAAGTTAATTAACAATCTCAAGTTGTATTTTGCTATTTAAAATTATTCTAACTTTCTAGACATATTTTTTATTTCAATTTAGAATTTGTTTATAAAAAATAAAATTAGAGAGGATAATAATGAAAGCACAGGTTTTACATAAGTACGACCCAGAAATGAAAGAAGGAACTTGGGTTACAAATCAAGAAATGCCTGATCCAAAAATAGAAAAGGCTTCTGATGTAATAGTTAAAATTGGTGCAGCTGGTGTTTGTAGAACTGATCTACACATAATTGAAGGAGTTTGGAAACATATTCAAGATCCAGACGGAAAACTACTTCCTTGCGTTATGGGTCATGAAAATGCTGGTTGGATAGAAGATGTTGGAAAAGACGTTACAGAATTTAAAAAAGGAGATCCAGTAATTTTACACCCTCTTATATCCGGAACAGATGGAACTTGCCTTGACTGCAGACGAGGCAATGACATGCATGCTGCTGCGGGAGCCTTTCCTGGATTAAGTATTAAAGAAGGCGGATACTCAGAACTTTTAAAAACAAGTGTTAGGAATTTAATTAAATTGCCAACAGTATTGGCACCTAAAGATGTTGCACCATTTTCTGATGCAGGATTAACAGCATATAGAGTTGTTAAAAAAGCTACTAGACATTTGCTACCTGGTCAAAGTTGTACAATCATAGGTGCCGGAGGTTTAGGTCATATTGCTATTCAGTGTTTAAAAGCAATGTGTGCAGCAGATATAATTATTGTAGAGAAATCAGAAAAAGCTCTTAAACATGCAATGGAGTTGGGTGGAGATCACGGAGTTTTGATCGATGGAAACGAAATTGAAAAAGTCCAAGAGTTAACTAAAGGTAAAGGTTCTGAGGCTGTAATTGATTTTGTTGGTGAAAAAGGATCGACTGCAATGGGAATTCAAATGACTTCAAATGGAGGTTTTTATTATATTGTAGGTTATGGAGAGGAGATCAAATCTTTAGCTGTAGATTTAATAATATCTGAAAAAACAATAGTCGGAAATTTAGTAGGAACGTGGTCTGAATTATACGAACTCATGGAATTAGCTGATAGAGGAAAAGTTAAGCTATCCATGCAGGAATATAAATTAGATGATGCTAACAAGGCGCTACATGATCTTAATGATGGAAAAGTCAAAGGTCGTGCAGTGCTAGTTCCATAATTAACAATAAAGAGAGGAAAAAAGATGAAGACAATAAAAACTTGCGTAACCGCTCTAATATCAGCTTTGTTGGTATTTAGTCCTGTTGCGTATGCTGATAAGTGGAGCGATCAGTTTCCACATATCAAAGCAACTGGGGATATTCCTGGTGATTGTTCTTACGAGTCTATGTCTAAGAAAAATTATAAAGGCAAGACGCTTAAGATTAATACACATGCTGTACCAGTCATGGGAGAGCCAACAGCTTTACATGCTGAGCAGTTCGCTAAACTTACTGGAGCAAAAGTTGATGTTACTCATACGCCAGCAGGTGACTTATATGCGAAAGCTATGGTACCATTTCAAGCTGGACAAGCTCCATATGACATCGTTTTTGGATTTTCAAACTTCATTAACGATTGGAGAAGATACTTAGAGCCAGTTCCTAAGAAATACGTTGAGATGAAACAAATGAAAGACGTTACTCCATCGCACATTGGTGTAGCATCTTGGGATGGTGTTATGTATCAGTTTCCGGTTGATGGAGACAGACATTATCTAAAATATAGAAAAGATGTAATTGATAATCCAGAGTATCAAAAGAAATATAAAGCTGACACTGGCAAAGATTTAAAGGTGCCAACAACTTGGAAAGAGTATGGAGAAATGGCAGCTTACTTTAATGATTGGGACTGGGATGGAGATGGAGAGAAAGAATACGGATCTGCTGAAGTGATGAAAAAAGACGATCTAATGTATGCTGCTTTCTATTCAAGATCTGCTGCTTACTCAAAAAATCCTAAAACACCTGGTGGTTTTTTCTTTGATTTAGAGACTATGAAACCACTAATTAACAATCCAGGTTTTGTTGAAGCTTTAACTGACTGGGTTGAGGCAACTAAATATGTTCCTCCAGGAGGAATAAATTTTGGTTTAGGTGATGAAATTGGATCATTTGGTGGAGGACAAACTTTGTTTAGTTTTTCATGGGATGATGCATTTGTTGCTGCTATGCAACCAGATAGTCCAATAAATAATAAAGTTGGTGCTGCACAGTTACCAGGAGCAATGAAAGTTTGGAATAGAAAAACTAACTCCTGGGATGAAGGTTTTAACCAAGCTCCTTTCTTCGTATGGGGATGGGCAGTTGGAGTGGCTAAGAAAAGTAAAGAGAAAGAAATGGCTTTCGATTATCTATGTTTCTTTGCTAACGAAGCTAACCACCAAGCGGACATTGGAATTGGTAGATTTGGTGTAAACCCATTTAGAAATGATGACTTTAAAGTTGATGTATGGACACAAATTGGTTGGGATAAAGATATTGCTCAATCATATGTTGATACTCTTGCACAAATGGAACAAAGTAAAAATAGAGTATTTCCATTAAGAGTTCCTGGAACTTTTGAGTTTAATGCTGCATTGGCTACTGCTGCCGCAAAAGCATTAGCTGGTCAATTATCTCCACAAGCTGCTTTAGACGAAGCTGCTAAACAGTGGGAAGATATACTTAACAGAGTAGGAAAAGATAACGTAAGAAAAGCCTATGCTGTTGGTGTAGCAATGGAAGATAATAAGCAATAATTTAGTAAAACTTGTGGCCGTTTTTTAACGGCCACATTTTAAAATAATCCAAAAAAAATTATGAATTTTAAACACAAGTTTGTTTTTTTATTCCCAGGATTGTTTGTACTTATTGGAATTTTAATTTTTCCGATTATTTTTACTATTAGATTAAGTCTTTCTGGATGGAATAGTTATACACCAGAAATGAACTTCATAGGTATTACGAATTATATAAGGTTATTTACTGATGATCCGAGGTTTTGGGAGTCTTTTTTT
Organism: uncultured Pelagibacteraceae bacterium; assembly: GCA_902601895.1. Classification (GTDB taxonomy): domain Bacteria; phylum Pseudomonadota; class Alphaproteobacteria; order Pelagibacterales; family Pelagibacteraceae; genus Pelagibacter. The sequence continues at coordinate 64,940 of CACKOU010000002.1, forward strand.
AGGCTAAGTTTTTTATCGGTTACCACAGTTATTCTTCAATATGTTATCGGATTTGCTCTAGCGATGATGGTTTGGAGAGAAATAAAATTTAAAAGATTTTTTAGAGTAATTTTTCTAGTACCTATGATGACAACTCCAGTAATAATGACAGTTATTTGGAGAACATTTTTTCATGAATCACTAGGTCCTGTAAATGATTTGTTAGGTGGATTAGGAGTAAAACCTATTTTATGGTTGAGTGATCCAGTTATTGCAAAGTTTACTGTTATAATTGTTGAGGTTTGGCAATGGACACCATTTATGTTTTTGTTATTACTAGCTGGACTTTTGTCACTTCCAAAAGAACCTTTTTTGGCAGCCGCTATAGATGGTGCAAGTCCATTTAGAAAATTTGTTTATGTAACATTTCCTTTGATGGCTCCAATATCAATTGGAGCAATAATAATAAGACTTATCGAGGCTTCAAAAATAATGGATACAGTATTTGTTTTGACTTCAGGAGGCCCAGGTACTGCAACTGAGACGTCAAGTTTTTATATTTATATTAAAGGATTAAGAGAATTTCAGATGGGTTATGCAGCAACCTTATCTTTCACTTATCTTGTCATAATGATTATCAGTTTAACGATTATAGCTAAAGTTTTAACCAAATTAATGATCAAAGAATAGCTATGAGCAAACTTTACACTTTTCTTAAATATTTCTTTATTACATTTTGGACTGTGTTTGTTGTTGCACCATTTCTGTGGGCTGTATCAACATCTTTCAAAGACTTCCAATCTGTAAATAGTAAAGTAACTTATATTCCTTGGTTAGATTTTGAACCAACATTAGAGGGTTGGAGAGTTTTAATTAAGTCTCCTGCTAAAGGTGGAGTAGATATTGTTGAGCCTTATTTTAATAGTATTTTTGTAACTTGCACTGCTAGTTTAATAAGTATTGTTCTTGGTACTCTTGCTGCTTACGCACTATCAAGATTTACTTTTAAAGCCGGATTTGTAAGAAATAACGATATTACTTTTTTCTTCATTTCACAAAGAATAATGCCTCCAATTGTATTATCAATTCCTTTCTTTATTTTTCTAAGCACAATAGGATTGCTTGATAGCTTACTAGGTCTAGTGGTTGTATACATCGTTTTATTAATGCCAATTGCTGTTTGGATTATGGTAGATTTTTTTAATAGAGTTCCAAAAGAATTAGATGAGACTGCATTAATTGACGGGTGTAATCCTTATCAAGCTTTCTATAAAGTTGTTTTACCAAATTCAATACCTGGTTTAATTGTTGCAGGAATGTTTTGTATTATTTTTGGGTGGATAGATTTCTTTTTTGCATTTATTCTAACATTTACTGAAGTACAATTGCTACCTGTAAAAGTTGTTGCACTTAATTCATCAATAACACCATGGTGGAGCCTTTCGGCATCAGCTTTAGTCTCAGTTGCACCATTAATAATCGTTGCATTTATAGTTGAGAGATATCTATCAAAAGGAAATTTATCAGGAGCATTAAAATAATGAATTTAATTGGAGAGAAAATTTCTTATAAACCTGATGAGCAATTTCATTTAAACGATGTCTCGTTTAATTTTAAAAAAGGTAATTTGTATACCATTTTAGGCAGAACTTTATCTGGCAAAACGACTCTTTTAAAAACAATTGCAGGATTATTAAATCCAGATCAAGGCTCAATCTCTTTTGAGGAAAAAGACTTTATTAAAATACCAGTTTGGGAAAGAAATGTTGCTATGGTCTATCAACAATTTATTAATTACCCTCATTTAAATGTTTATCAAAATATAACTTTTCCATTAGAACAAAGAAAATTAAGTCCTGAGCAAATAAAAAAAGATGTAGATGAAGCCCTAAAAACTGTTGGATTAGTTGGATTTGAAAATAGAAAAATTCAGGAATTATCTGGTGGACAACAACAAAGGGTTGCACTTGCAAGATCACTTGCAAAAAAAGCAAAAATTTTGTTGCTAGACGAACCGTTAGTTAATTTAGATTATAAACTTAGAGAGCAGTTAAGAGAAGAATTTAAAAGAATTTTCTCAGAAGGACTATCCCAAGATACAATTTTAATTTATTCAACAACAGATCCTCAAGAAGTAATGGAACTAAACGGAGAAGTAATTGTTTTAGATGAAGGGAAGGTTTTACAAAAAGGGCCTGCCAAAGAGATTTTTGAAAATCCATCTAATTTAAAAGTTGCAGAAATATCAAATGATCCACCAATGAATGTTTTGAAGGGTTCTAAAAATTCAAAAAATCTGAACTTTGAGAATATTTCTTTAGAAATTCCAAAACATTTTAAGAATTTACAAGATAAAGATTATAATTTTGGAATTAGGGCTTCAGAAATAAAACTTGATGAAAATGGTGAAGAATTCGAAATAGAATTAGCAGAGATTAGTGGTTCAGAAACATTGCTTCACTTAAAAAGAGGAAATTCAAAAATAATTGCTTTAATCGAGGAAGTAATGAATTTTAAAATTCATGAGAAAGTAAAAATAAATTTTAATGCAAATAAGTTTTATGCTTTTGGAGAAGATGAAAAATTAGTTTCATCGCCATATGGAGGAACAAATGGCTAAAATTGATTTATCAAATATTTCTCATACTTATAATCCCCTAGATCCAAAACCAACATATGCTCTTAATCCGTTTTCAATGACTTGGGAAAATGGCAAGCGGTATGCAATTTTGGGACCTTCTGGGTGTGGAAAAACTACAATGTTAAACATTGTTTCTGGACTAGTGAGGCCATCAAAAGGCGAAATATTATTCGATGAAACACCTGTAACCGATTTAAAAACAGAAGATAGAAATATTGCACAGGTTTTCCAATTCCCAGTAATTTACAATACAATGACAGTTTATGATAATTTAGCGTTCCCACTAAGATGTAGGGAATTTACAAAAGAAAAAATTGAAGAAAGAGTAAAAGCAGTTTCAGATACTTTAAATTTATCTTCATTTTTAAACTCACCAGCAAGAAAATTAACGGCTGATCAAAAACAACTTATCTCTTTAGGCAGAGGTTTAGTTCGAGAAGACGTTGCTGCTGTTTTAATGGATGAACCTCTTACAGTTATAGACCCAGATTTAAAATTTAGACTTCGAAGAAACTTAAAAGAAATCAATGAACAATATAAAACAACATTGGTTTATGTAACTCATGATCAAAACGAAGCTATGACTTTTGCCGAAAATATAATTGTTATGGATCAAGGTGAAATCGTGCAAGTTGGATTGCCAAAAGATTTATTTGAAAAACCTAAAACAACTTTTGTCGGTTATTTTATTGGCTCTCCTGCGATGAATATTTTTCATTCAACTGTTTCTTCTGATCATGAAGTAAAAATTAATGATACCACTATTAAGACAAATTCAAATTTAGGAAATTTAAAAGATAAAAATGTTAAACTGGGAATTAGATCCGAGTTCATAGAATTGGTTGAAAAAGAAAAAAGTAATACAGTTAAAATTAAACTCACAAGAGTTGAGGACTTTGGTAATTTTAAGCTTCTTACTGGAAAAATGGGCGATTTAGTGATTAAGTCAAAAGTAGAAAGAGAAAAACCCATTCCAGATGGAGAATTAAATTTATATTTTCCACCAGAGAAATGTTGCGTTTATTCTGATGAAAAATTAGTTTAAGGGATAAATGAAACTCCTAAATTTATCAGCACAACAACTTTTAAAAAAAATTAAAAATAAACAATTAACTTCCGTTGAACTTTGTAAAGCATATATCAATCAAAAAAAAAAATATGATAAGAATATTCAAGCTTGGGAATATTTTAATGAAAAAAAACTCCTAAGTGATGCAAAAAAATCTGATAATCAGAGAAAAAAATTAAAATCTTTAGGGGTTTTGCATGGTCTACCAGTAGCACTTAAAGATATTATCTCAACATCTGAAATGCCAACAAAATATGGTGCAAGAATAAAATTAAAAAAAAAGAGTAACCTAGATGCTAAAATTGTTGAGCTCTTAAAAAAGGCAGGAGCAATAATTATGGGTAAAACTGTAACTTGTGAATTAGCTTTCTTATCGCCATCAAAAACTAAAAACCCACACGATTATTCAAGAACACCAGGAGGTTCATCTAGTGGCTCTGCAGCTGTTATTGCATCTAATATGGCACCATTATCAGTTGGAACTCAAACGGGTGGATCTGTAATCAGGCCAGCCTCTTATTGTGGAGTTGTTGGTTATAAACCTACCTATGGATTAATTTCTAGAAATGGTGTTTTGCAAACATCATATAATTTAGATCAAGTCGGAGTATTTGGAAAAACAATTAGTGATGTAGCACTATTATCGAAAGTTTTGTTTGCTAGAGATGATGCAGATGAAACAACAACAAATATTAATTTTCTTAATAAAAAAATTAAAATAAAAAAATCAAAATTTGTTTTTTATAAAACCAAACGCTGGAGAAATGTTGACAGTATTTCAAAAAAATCATTTAACAAATTTATTTTAAATAATAAAAAAATAGTAAAGGTTGAGACTGCTCCTAAATATTTTGAAGATATGATTGATTGTCATACAATTATATATGAGACAGAGATGGCTCAAAATTTCCATCATTATTACAAAACTTCAAAAGGAAAACTTTCTATAGAAATTAAGAGAGCAATTATTAACGGACTAAAACATTCGGCAAAAGATTATGCTTTAGCTTTAGATGCGATGAGAACATACTCAAAAAACTTAGATAGTATATTTGAAAGGTTTGATGCAATTATAACGCCAAGTAGTTGTGGAATTGCTGACAAAGGATTTAAGACAACTGGGAGTCCAGAATTTAATAAGATTTGGTCTCTTGCACATGTGCCTTGCATTTCACTGCCAATTTTAAAAGGCGAAAAAAATTTGCCTTTAGGAGTTCAAATTATAGGCAAACAATTTGAAGATCTAAGCATGTTAAACCATGCCAAAATATTCAATAATTAAAGATAATTCATAAACATTTACAATCATAGATTGTAATTAAGTGAAAAATCCTCACTTTTTTAAAATGACTCTAAGAAACATATATGCTTTAAATGCATCAGTTAATTAACTTAAAGAGGAGAAATAATGATTAAAGAAAAAAAACTATTGAAGGGTAAAACTCCTTCAAGACGTAAATTCTTTAAGGCTGCTGCTGCGACTGGTGTTGCTGCTGTAGCTGCATCATCTTTAGCTGCTCCAGCCGTTGCCAAAGAAAGAATTGAAGCTTCTATGGTAGCTACATGGGGAAGAGATTTCCCAGGTTTAGGAACTGGTGCGCAAAGATTTGCTCAAAGAATTACAGACATGAGCGATGGAAGAATTCAAGTCACTTACTATGCAGCAAACGAGAGGGTTAAAGCGTTTGACTCATTTGATGAAGTTGCTTCAGGTAACTCGCAAATGTATCACGCTGCTGACTACTACTGGGTTAAAAAAGATCCAGCTTGGGGTTACTTTACAGCTGTACCTTTCGGTTTCACTTACACTGAAATGAACGCATGGATTAGATTTGCTGGTGGTCAACAATTATGGGATGAACTATCAGACAAATTCGGTCTAAAAAACTTTATGTGTGGAAGCACAGGAGTTCAAATGGGTGGATGGTTTAACAAGAAAATTAGAAGCCCTAATGACTTCAAAGGTCTTAAAATGCGTATGCCTGGATTAGGTGGACAAGTTATCGGTAAACTTGGAGGATCTCCAGTTTCACTTCCTGGTGGACAAATTTACGAAAACCTTGTTTCTGGTGCAATTGATGCAACAGAGTGGGTAGGTCCATGGAATGATGAAGCTATGAAATTCCAAGAAGCTGCTAAATACTACTACTATCCTGGAATGCACGAGCCTGGATCTATGCTAGCATGTGGTACTAACAAATCTTGGTTTACAAGCTTATCAAAATCAGATCAGCTATTAATTGAAGCTGCAGCTGCGATGGAAAATGACGTTATGATGTCAGAGTACAACGCTAAAAATGGTGCTGCGCTTGCAAGATTAATAAACGATCATGGTGTTAAACTAGAGAAGTTTAGCGACAAAGTTTATGATGGTTTTGCTAAAGCTGCTAATGAAGTATTTGAGGAAACAAGAGCAAGCAGTGGTCTCGCTGAGAGAATCCACTCTAGTTTCTTACAGGCTAGAAAAGACATTGGTTCTTGGACCAACTTGTCTGACTCACCTTACATTTCTCAAAGAAACAGAGCATTAGGAATGTAATCTAACTAAATTTAGTTATTAAAGGGCCCTTAATTGGGCCCTTTTTTTTTAAACAAAATCGAGTATTACTTAGGTATTTTAAAATACTATGGTGACAAAAAATTCAAATCTTTCTCTATATCTTAGAATAATCAGTTATTCAGTTTTAGCTTTTACTTTGGCATTTCTTATAAATAATGTTTTAACAGTTTGGAGTGATTGGCCAGGAATAAAAAAAATTTTCTCACATCATGAGATGTTTGGATATAAGAAAAAAGCTCTAGAGGGATCTGATTTAAATTATGGTTATATGCAAATTGGATTGTATTTGATTTGTATAGCTGCAGTCGTTTTTTATGTTTTTAAAACATATAGCCAAACTTTAGAGCAAGATTCAAAAATTTTATCAAGATTTTCAGCATATCTTGTTAGATCATCGTTTTGGGCAGTATTTTTAGTTGGCGTAGCTGACTTTGTTATATCTTTTATGGTCGTTGAAAGATTATGGGAAGCAATCTTCAGTCCTGAAGTAAAAGCATTGATGGTTAAAGCCCCTGTCAGAATTACTTATATTCACTTTCCAATAATATTAATTTCTTTCGTGATTGGATATTTTACGAAATCAGTTGGCTTTATTTGGCTAGCTGTATTGGTTGTAGTAAGTGAATTCGTAATCGTATTATCAAGATTTATATTTTCATACGAACAAGCATTTCAAGGGGATCTAGTTAGATTTTGGTATGCTGCACTTTACTTATTTGCTAGTGCATACGCCTTAATTCATGAAGGGCACGTAAGAGTTGACGTACTCTATTCTTCTTTTAGTGAAAAAAAGAAGGCATGGACAAATATGGTTGGATCGGCAGTTCTTGGAGTACCACTTACATTAATAGTTATATTTTTAGGTCTAAACGGAAAAGCCAGCATAATAAATGGTCCTGTTGTAGCTTTTGAAGTTACGCAACAAGGATCTAATGGTCTTTATCTTTTATATTTGATGGCTGTTTATCTAGCTGTTTTTGCTGTTACGATGTTAATTCAATTTACTAGTTATTTTATGGAAAGTAGTCACAAAATTTTAAATGGTGTCAAAAATTAAATTATGGAAACATTCTTTTTAGCTGTTCTAGTTGTGATAATGATTGTTGCTCTTGCATCGGGTTACCCGGTTGCTTTTGCACTTCCTGGTTCAGCTATAATTGCAATAGGTCTAGCTGCATTTTTTGGCTACATCTTCGAGGGAGACTCCAGTGCCTTTTTTGCTGTAGATGGACCCATAGAATGGCTCGTTGCTGGTATTACAAATTTTAGGAGTAATTACTGGGATGTAGAGACAGATACTTTGATCGCAATTCCTTTATTTATTTTCATGGGAATTATGCTTCAAAAATCAAAAATTGCTGAAGACTTATTAATAACAATGGGCCAATTATTTGGACCTATTCCTGGTGGTTTAGGTATTTCTGTTATATTTGTTGGAGCTCTATTAGCAGCAACGACTGGTATCGTTGGGGCAACTGTAATTGCGATGGGACTAATCTCGTTACCAACGATGTTAAATAACAAGTATGACAGACAACTTGCTAGTGGAATAGTTTGTTCATCAGGAACTTTAGGTCAAATTATTCCTCCATCAATTGTTTTAATTATTATTGCTGACCAGTTGGCAAGTGCATCTGATGTTGCAAACAACTTAAGACAAAATGATTATAAAGCCTTAACTGGTGAATTTAATATGCCAGGTGAATTTAGAGTAGGTTCATCAAGTGCAGGTGATATGTTCTTAGGAGCACTTTTACCAGGCCTTGTCTTAGTTGCTCTTTATATGATCTATGTGTTTATTTTTGCTAGAATAAAGAAAGGTGTTGCACCACCAGTTCCATTTAAAGGAAATTTTGATTTAAAATTTTGGTTAAGAGTAGTTGTAATTATCATACCACCACTTGCATTAATATTCGCTGTATTAGGTTCAATTTTAATGGGTATTGCTACTGTAAACCAAGCAGGTTCAATTGGAGCAATTGGTGCCACTTTGATGGCTGGTTATAGATTATATGAAGGAAAGAAAAGTGCTTTCTATCCTTTAATTTTAATTATTGGATCTCTAATTCCAATTACATTCTTTGCATCAAATTATGAATTAAATGTAAAAAATTTGGAGGAAAGAGATTTAAGTGCAATCTTTATAACCGCTTTCTTTGTGGTCATACTTGTATACGGAATAGGTTGGAGTTTTTGGAGAACTTTTAAAACAGAAAATGTTTTAAAAGAAGTTGTAACAGAAACTTGTGTGACTACTTCAATGGTATTTATTATCCTTTTAGGAGCAGCAATGCTTACTTCAGGATTTAGAGCTTTTGGGGGAGAAGAATTAGTAAGAGACTTTTTACAAGATTTACCGGGTGGTTTTTGGACACAATTTGTTGTTGTGATGATTGTAATTTTCTTGCTAGGATTTTTCTTAGACTTTATTGAAATTGCAGTTGTTGTTGTTCCAATAATTGCACCAATATTATTAGCTGAAACAGGGGCTAACGTCACAGCCGTTTGGTTGGGAGTTATGATTGGTGTTAACTTGCAGACTTCCTTCTTAACGCCGCCATTTGGATTTGCACTCTTTTATTTGAAAGGTGTAGCTCCTAAAATTGTTAAAACACTTGATATTTGGAAAGGTGTTGTGCCTTTTATAATTCTTCAGCTTATAGGATTGGGAATAGTCGGTGCATACCCTAGCTTAGTAAATTATCTACCAAATAGAGTATATTTAACTTCGAATGTTGCTCCTCCACCAATGAATCCTAAATTACAGTTCTGTTTGCAAGAGTACAAATTTGCAAGATTTGATTCAAACGGTGAGACAATTAAAAATGCAATATTAAAATTCCAATCTGAGGCTCCAACTAATCTGCCAGATGATAAAATGGAAATTTTAGAAGATCATTTTGATAGTGCACTAGGAACTTTTGCTCTAGTCGATAAATTAAAAAAAGTTGAGGTCGAATACAATGCATATGCTGTTGATTATAGGGATCTGCATTTCACTGTTAGAAAGAAGCAAAAGAAAATACTTAAATTAAATAAAAAAATAGAAAAATATAAAGCAGAGATTAGAAATTTAGATGATGACGAATTAGATGAGAAAAACAAAATAGAATTAAGAATTGAGGATGTAAAACTTGAAATTGAGGAAATTCAAAACTCAATTCCAGATACTTGGCAAGCTAAGAATTCAGAATTCGACAAAATAAATAAAGCTAAAAATACAACAACAAAAAGATATAGAAAGAATGTAGATGAAGCCTACGATCTACTTGATCAGTTCGCAATGTTCATAAACGATGGAGTAAAACTTCAAGAAGTATCAAAAGATATTAAACAGTTAGATTATTTTATAGCTATGGAAAGCAATACAAAAGTATATGAAAGATCAGTTACAATTATGGATGGATTGTTTGACAAGTTGAGTGAGATCTCTGGCATGGATGAATTTTTAAATAGTGTAGATGATTTATTATCAATGGTAGACTCAGACGAACTTGATCCAATGGCGATTAGAACAAAATCAAAAGAAGTTGTTGAGTTATTCAATAAAGAAGTTAGCTGGAGAGCAAATGCTAAAGAAAACTTAATGCCAAAACTTGAGGAATATAATAATGCAATCAAAGAAACAATTGGACTAAGGTTGCAGTCTAAACTAACAAAAGAGCAAGCTATCTATGTATCTAAATGTAATTCAATACATAGAGATATTTCACTAAATTTTTAAACTGTTAATTTATCAATTAATTCTGATCTTGTATAAAGACCCAAGTCTTCTGCCTTGGACTTTAATTTTTCATTAATCTCTTTTAATTTTGGAACATTTAAATCAAGCTTATTTGCAATTTCTATAATTGAACCAATTATTGGATCTATTTCTAATGGTTTGCCAGCATTTAAATCTTGAGCGGTCGAAGGTCTATGTCCTATAATTGAGACTCCACCCTTAATTCGATCCTCAATTGATATATTGAATTTAACTCCGATTTTTTCTCCAACTTGTTGGCACTCCTGCATTAAAACTTTTATTAAATTGTAAGTTTCAGGATCATTACCCATTTCATCCATAGTTTTATTTGTTAGAGCACTTACTGGGTTGAATGAACAATTCCCCCATAGTTTCACCCAAATTTCGTCTCTTAAATTTTTCTTCTGAGGAGCTTTTAAACCGCCTTCTATGAATAAACTTGAAATTATTTTTAGTCTTTCTGATCTGGTTCCATCTGGTTCACCTAAAGAAAATCGTTCACCATTACCATTATGTTTAATAACACCTGGCTCTAATATCTGACAAGCTGGATAAACTACACAACCAATTGCTCTTTCAGGTCCTAGAGTTTGCCATATTTTTCCACCTGGATCCACACTTTCAACTATTTGATTGTCTAATTTGGTACCCGTATTAGCTTTATGAAAGTACCACCAAGGTAATCCATTAATGGCGCATATAATTGAAGTTTTTTTACCCATAATTGGTTTTAAGCTTTCTGAAATTTTACTAATAGCGTTAGCTTTTACAGAAATAATTATGAAATCTTGTTCATCCAAATCTTTAGGATTGTCTGTTACATCAAATTTAAAATTAACTTTATTATCATCTCTTATAAAAGTTAATCCATTTTGCTCTATTGCTTTTTTATGTTCTCCTCTAGCAATTAAAGAGACTTGTGCGTTTGTTTTTTTTAAACTTGTAGCAATAAATCCACCAATAGACCCAGCTCCAAATATACAAATTTTAGTCATTAGTTCACTAATCCAAACTTTTTAGCTAAAGTATTTCTTTGTAGTTTACCTGTTGCACCTTTAGGAATTTCATTTACAAAAAATATTTTCTTTGGAATTTTAAATTTTGCAAGTTTTTCATTTGCATAATTTTTTATATCATCTTCAGTACACTTCATGCCCTCTTTTATGATTATTGCGGTAGCTATATCTTCCCCAAGCATTTTATCTTCATATCCAAAGCAAACGGCTTGCTCAATATTTGGATGATCCATAAGAATGTTATCGACTTCTAAAGGTGAAATCTTTTCACCACCTTTATTAATTATTTCCTTTAATCTTCCTGAGATTTTTAGATAACCATCTTTATCAAAATATCCCTGATCTCCTGTTCTAAACCAACCATTTGAAAAGCTATTTTTATTTGCATCTGGATTATTTTCATATCCAGAAGTAACATTTTCACCCCTAATGCAAACTTCTCCCTCTTCTCCTTGATTTAAAATCTTGTTATTAGTATCCATAATACAAACTTCTGGCCCAGCAGGAATTCCTACAAATCCAGGTTTTTGGGACTTTGGCGGTAAAGGATTTGAGGTCATTTGATGAGTAGCTTCCGTCATCCCATATGCTTCTATTACTGGACAATTAAATACCTCATTTAGTTTTTCAAATACAGCTGGAGGTAAGGATGCTGATGATGATCTTAAAAATCTAAGATTTAATTGTTTAGCAGTTTCTAGATTTTTATCTGCTCTCATCAATATTGCTTGATGCATTGTTGGTACTCCAGAATACCAAGTTATTTTCTCTCTTTTTGCATTATCTAAAAATTTTAATGCATTAAATCCACTACTTGCACATACAGATGCCCCTACCTTCATAGAGGCTGCAAGAACTGCAATTAAGCCATGTATATGAAATAATGGCATAATATTTAGACAATGATCTTTATCAGTTAAATTAAGGCTTTTGGAGATATTATCTGCCGAAGAAAAAATATTTTTATTTGTTAATGGAACAATCTTAGGTCTTGATGTAGTGCCTGAAGTATGCAGCACAAGAGCTTCATGATCTTCGCCTGGCAAAACATAATCACTGCTTTTTTCAAAAAGATTGAAATCTCCGCTTAAAGTATTTCCGTCTGATTTTATTTCGCAAACAGGAATTTTTAATTTATTTGCAACTTCTACTACTGGATTTTTAGAATATTTCTCTACAATCACTATCTTTGGTTTTAAATCCTCTAGGTAAAATTCGAATTCTTCAGATTTATAGTTAGGGTTTAAAGGTGCAGCAGACATGTAGCTTGAAATCGCCAAAAAACTAGTTGCCATGTAAGGACCGTTTGGCAAAACTATTGCTGCACGATCTTTATTATTAATACCATTACCTGATAATTGTTTTGAAATTCTTTCTATTAATGATTTTAAATCAACAAATTTTAGTGGAGAACTACTTTCAGATGTTATTGCAATTAGATTATCATTTTGTGTTTCTATAATATTTCTAACAATTCTAGAGTTCATTTAAATTAATAACCTTTTGCGTATCCATCTTTTCTTGGATCTGAACCGCCAACTAAATTTCCTTTTTCTCTATCTATTTGAATTGCTTGTCCACCTCCATGAGTACCATCTATATACTCAACATTATGACCGACTTCTTTTAAATTATTAAAAATTTTTTCATCAATACTTTTCTCTAATTTATAAATGTTATTGAAATGGAAAGCTCTAGGAAATGAAATGGCTTGTTGAGGAGTTAAGTTATAATCAATAATGCTATTTAAAACATGAACTTGTCCAACAGGTTGATATTGTCCTCCCATTACTCCATAAGATAATTCACATTCTCCTTTGTTGTTCATAACTATTCCAGGAATTATGGTATGTAGTGGTCTTTTTAATCCTTGAATACAATTAGGATGACCTTCCTCAACTCTAAAATTAGTTCCTCTATTGTGAAGAACCACTCCAGATTTGTCACCTGTTATTCCAGATCCAAAAGCATAGCAAACAGAATTTATTATTGAAACTACATTTAAATCTCTGTCTACCACGCTTAAATAAACTGTTTCAGGATGGTTTGGAATATTTAGATCTCCTACATCTGCACAGCCATTAATAGATATATTTTTTGAAATATTATCTATGTTTTGTTCACTTAATATTTTTTTCAAATCTAAATCTACAAATTCTGGATCACCAATATTTTCTTCCTTAAGTTTATAAGCCTGCTTTGTAACTTCTGCTTCAAGATGAAATCTTTCAAATGAATTCACATCATATTTTTCAATACCTAACTTTTCTAATAACTTCATCATTACTAAAACTGTTATTCCAGGTCCGCTCGGAGGACATTGATGTATGATAATATCTCTATACCTATCTGATAAAGTGTCTGATTTAATAGTTTTTTGCTTATGGAAATCTTCAATTGTATGTAAGCCCCCAAACTCTTTTAAAGTTTTAACTAAATCTTCAGCAATTGATCCTTCATAAAATTCTTTAATTCCATTTTTTGAAATTTTTTCGAGAGTCTCTCCAAGTGCAGGATTTTTATTTACCTCATTAAATTGATAACTTTTACCATTATTTAGCATATGTTTTCTAGAATATGGGTTATCGTTTAATTTATTAAATACTTTGCTCCAGGCGTTAGCAACAACTTTAGTCACTTTAAAACCATTCTTTGCAATATCTATACCTTTGTGAAACAACTCCTCAAAATCGAGTTTTCCAAAATCATTATGAATTGAATTCCAAGCATCTAATGCACCAGGAATAGTTACTGCGTGAGGACTTGTTAATCCAATTTTATCTATATTCTTTTCCTTGAAATAATCAAAATTCGCTTTTGCTGGAGCAATACCTGATCCATTATATGAAACAGGGTCTTTGCCATTCATTTTTATTATTGCAAAACAATCTCCACCTATACTTGTGGCATTAGGCTCTGCAACAGACAGAACAACAGAAGCTGCAATAGCTGCATCAACTGCATTTCCACCTTTTTGTAATATTCTAAGAGCTTCTTCTGTAGCTATTGGATGTGATGTTGCGGCCATACCATTTGAAGAAATGGCATCTTTATCTTTTGTTGAATGATTATTCATAATAGAACTGTAATTTCATAAAAAATATAAATGATCAATAAAATAAATAAAAGTATTCTAATTTTTTCTGTATTTGCCTTTGGCTTTTTTATATCAAATTTACTGAGATCAATTACCGCAACATTAACACCTGCTCTTTCAACTGAATTCAATTTAAGTGCCGCAAATCTTGGACTTTTAGCTGGAGGATATTTTCTAGGGTTTTCGCTCATGCAAATTCCTACTGGTATGTTATTAGATAGATTTGGTCCAAAAAAAGTTATCGGATATTTATTAATCATTGCTCTTATTGGAACTATTTCATTTGCTTTTGCTAAAAGTTTTGCAGGTTTATTAATTTCTAGAATTTTCATTGGTGTAGGTGTTGCTGCTTGTTTAATGGGTCCTTTAACTGGTTATAGAGTATGGTTTGAAGAAAAATATCAACAACGTGCAAATTCATGGATGTTGATGGTTGCAAATTTTGGATTTGTTGCATCAACTCTACCAGTTCAAATTTTATTACCAATAATTGGTTGGCGATCTATTTTTTTAATTATAGCCTCTTTAATTTTGATAAGCATAATATTAATATCAATTTTAATACCTTCGTGGGAAACTAAGAGGGATGAAGACCAAAATAATAATCTTCAAAATCTTTCCCACATATGGAAAAATAAATTCTTTATTAGCTTAGTACCGCTTGCATTTTTTAATTATGGAGGCGTTCAAGCAATACAAACATTGTGGGCTGGCCCATGGATGCTAAATGTAACGGGTTATGATGCAATACAAAGTGCGACAGGTTTATTTTGGATAAATGTAACTATGCTTTTTTCTTTTTTAATATGGGGATATTTTTTGCCAAAACTATCTTCCAAGGGAATTGACAGTATGAGAATTGTAAAATTTACACTTCCTGTAAGTTATATAATTTTATTTTTAATAGTCATAATGGGAGACAAAGCTGGTGCAACCATGTTCACTCTTTATATTTTATCATCAATAGTAATTTCTTTAACCCAACCAGCAATAGCATTAAATTTTCCTACTAAACTAGCAGGAAAATCTTTAACTTCATTCAATGTATTTTTATTTTCTGGTACTTTTTTTGTACAATGGATAATTGGTTTAATAATAGATTTTTCCAGAAATTTAGGTGCTACTATTACAATGAGCTATCAAATTTCTTTTTCAATTTTTTTATTTTTATGCATTTTAAGTTACTTATTTTTTTTAATATTAAATAAAAATGAATAAAAATTTTATCGGATATTTTCTATTATTATTTCAGCCACTTTTTATGGCTAGTAATTTAATTGTAGCAAGAGGTGGTGTTGATGATGTTCCTCCCATAGCTTTATCTTTTTGGAGATGGTTTATTTTTTTCATTATTTTATTCGTCCTAAATTATAAGTATTTAGTTGATAATTTTCAGACTATTAAAAAAGAGAGTAAAAGAAGTTTTTTTCTAGGTTTGATGGGATGTGGTGTTTGTGGAATATTTCCATATATGGCCGGTTCATCTACAACCATTGTTAATATGGGAATTCTTTATACTTCTTCACCAATATTTATAATTTTAATCTCATATTTTCTTTTTAAAGATAAGATAAATATTTTCCAATTTATTGGCTTACTTTTTTGTCTAGTTGGAGTGTTTGCTGTAATTTTAAAGGGCGATATCAATTTACTTCTTGAATTAAAATTTGCTTCTGGAGATTTTTGGATGTTAGGAGCAGCATTAGGCTGGGCAATTTATACAGTTATGCTTTTTCAATGGAATTCAGAACTTAAATTTTTTCCAAGACTAACAATTATATCTTTCTTTGGTTTTTTATCTATTTTGCCTTTTTATTTTATAGAGCATTTTTACTTTGAAAAAACTTTATTTAATGAAGAATTTTATTATTGGATTTTGTTTGCAGCAATTTCTCCAGGTATAATCGCTTTCTCACTATACACATTAACTATTAAATATTTAGGACCATCAACAACTGGTTTCACGCTATACCTCTATACAATTTATGGAGCTTTTTATGGAATAATATTTTTTTCAGAGATTTTGGAAAATTATCATTTAATAGGTACCATATTTGTGTTTTTTGGTATTTATTTGGTAAGAAGAAAAAGTAAAAATGAAATTAAAGCCTAAAATGTTATTTGCAAAAATTCTGTTTTATATTTTTATTATTTACTTTGGAGTTTCTCTGATAGTTTATTTTTATCAAAGAAAATTATTATACCATCCTGGAGAAAATAATTATTTAGATGAGGAACCTCTATCTCACAAAATCGAAAAAGTAACTATTCAATCTGATAATGATCTAGTTGGATGGTATTACAAAAAAAATAATAACTCTAAAACTTTGCTTTTTTTTCACGGAAATGCTGGAAAATTAGATAATAGAATTTATAAACTAAATGAGTTTGCAGATTTAGATTTAAACTATTTAATTTTTGCATATAGAGGCTTTAGTGGAAACAAAGGCAAACCAACAGAAATTGGACTTTATAAAGATGCAATTAAAGCCAAGGAATGGCTTAATCAAAACAATATAGACGATAAAGATATTGTTCTCTATGGAGAGTCTCTTGGCACTGCAGTAGCAATAGAGACCGCAAGTAACAATTTATTTGCAGGTATAATATTAGAGTCCCCATTTACATCCATGGAGATTTTGGCACAAAAATATTACCCATATCTTCCTGCAAAAATTATTTTAAAAGATAAATACAAATCCATTGAAAAAATTAACAAAATAAAGTTTCCCATGCATGTGATGCACGGGAAAAAGGATAATATTGTGCCATTTTATATGGGCGAAGAAATATTTAATAAATATGGTGGTGTTAAGTCAAATTATTTTAATGACAACGACGACCATATGATGGAATTTAATAAAAATTTAATTCAATCAATTGACAATTTTATAAAAAGTTTAAATTAAGACATAATTTAAACAAATCCACATCACTTTTAAATTCTAATTTTAGATATGTTTAAATTCCTTTTATTACTTTTTTTATTAATATTGCCGACAAAACTTAGTTCAGAAATAAATAATGAGTACTATGATAACAATTATTTTCATATTGGAAAAATGAACTCTTACAATAGTGAGTTCACTCTATATTTTAAAACACGGAAGAAAGCTATATTAGCAAAGGGAGAATTTTCTAATTATATCAATGATTTTCCACAGGACTTATACTTATATGATAAAAATTTAAATAAAGATTACCCTTTGATTTCATATGACTGGTTTCCAAAAAAAGTAAAAAAAATGTCAAAAAAATATAATTACCCACTTTTCCCAGAGGATTTTGCTTACTATTTATTAAATGACAACAATACTTTAATTTTGATAAGTGCAAAAAAAAATTTTTATGAAAATTTAAAATATGACATAAAAAATAATAAGCTAGAAATTGCTAATACCTCTGGCAAATTAAATTTTATAATCTCTTCTTATGCTGAAAACTGTGGTTATAAATCTCTAAAAAATAATTTTGAGTGCAACATCTATAAACCTTTAATTTCTAAAAATTTGCTTAATTAACTTGGGTAAAAGCACTTGCAAACTTCTCAGCTTCAAATATTTGTAAGTCATCCTCTTTTTCTCCAAGCCCGAGGCCAACAATAGGTACTTTATATTTCTTTGAAATCGCAATCAATATTCCACCTTTTGCGGTTCCATCAAGTTTTGTCATTATGATGCCTGTGATTGGAAGTAATTTATTAAATTCTTCGAGTTGATTAATTATATTTTGTCCCGATGTTGCATCTAAAACTAAAATAACCTCGTGAGGTGCTGTTTCATCACTTTTTTTAATTACATTTCCTATTTTTTTTAATTCATCCATTAAATTTTTTTTATTTTGTAATCTTCCTGCCGTGTCTACTATTACTTGATTTATGTTTTGACTTTGAGCTATTTCCATTGCTTTAAAAGCAACTGAAGCTGGATCTGAACCGGGATCTGATTTTACAATTTTAGCATCAACCCTGTTAGCCCATTCTTCTAATTGATCAATAGCAGCTGCTCTAAATGTATCGCATGCTGAAAAAAGAACTTTATTATTATTTTGTATAAATATTTTTCCTAATTTTCCAATAGTAGTTGTCTTACCAACTCCATTAACACCTGAAACTAATATTATATTTGTCTTTTCTTTTTTTAAAAAAAAATCTTTCTTTTCTAGGGGTGTCATTAGTTCTAAAATATAATTATTAAGTATTTCGAAAACTTCCTTTATTGGATCATTTTTAGGATCAATCTTTTTTTGAGCAATTATAGATTTTATCTCTGATGCTGCATCTATGCCCACATCTGAGCCGATCAAGAATTCTTCTATTTTATCAAGAGTTGCATCGTCAATTTCTTTCTTAACTATTATTTCTTTAAGGCCTGATGCTATATTGCTTGCACTTCTTTTAAATCCGATTTTAAATTTTTCAAAAATACCCATTATATTTTGATATTAATTTTTTCAATTTCAGATACAGGACCTCTCATTTTTATATTTAATTCACTATCAATTTGAATATTTAAAATTCCTGTTGAAAATTCTATTTTTGAATTACTGTTTTGTAGTTGATTTAAATTAGCTGCGACTGCTGTTGCACATGCTGCAGTCCCGCAAGCTTTTGTTAAACCTGCACCCCTCTCCCAAACTTTAATTTTGTAATGTTGATCACTAATTTTCTGAGCTATCGTGACATTACATTTCTCAGGGAAAACTTCATGATTTTCTATTAATGGTCCATATTTTTTTAAATTTATTTTTTCTATATCCTCGCAAAAATATACGACATGAGGGTTACCAACATTCACTGCAATACCACCATTCATTTTATTTCCGTCAATATCAATCATACCAAGTGATAGATTTTTAGTATCAATATTTTTACTTAAAGGAATTTTGTTCCACTCTAAATTTGGAGTTCCAATTATCGTTTCGACATCTTTATTATTAAGAACTTTAGATTTTAATATTTTTGAGGATACCGAAATTTCAATTTCTTTTTTATTTTTTTCAATACTTAGTAAATAAGCAACACATCTAGTTCCATTTCCACATGCATCTGAGCGGCTTCCATCCGAGTTAAAAAAAGCAACATCAGCATCAGCTTTTTGACTTTTGTTTATGTAGATTAACTGATCACACCCTATGAAATCTCTGTCACAAATTTTTAAGATTTGGTCATTTGATAAGTTTAAACTATTTATTCTCTGATCAATAATAACAAAGTCGTTACCTAATCCATCCATTTTAAATGCTTCAAATTCCATATAAATAATACTTAACTTATTTATTGACTTTTTGAACCTCTAATATAATTTACGCGCACTTCCGCAAAATACAGCAATTTGCGGTGTCTTTGGAAACAAAGAGATCGACACCAGTCAGCGAGGGTTCGCCCACTGGTGCGATACTTGCTGTGCGAAATTATGTTTGAAAATTTAACTAATAAATTTGAAGAAATTTTTTCTTCATTAAAAAAAGCTCCCTCTCTTGATGAAAAGCAAGTTGACGAGGGTTTAAAAGGAATTAGGTTGGCTTTATTAGAAGCCGATGTTTCTTTAGACGTAGTTAAGGAGTTTATTACTAGAGTTAAGCCCAAAGCGCTAGGCCAGGAAATTATAAGATCAACTTCTCCCGGGGATATGGTTGTAAAAATCGTTTATGACGAAATAGTATCTTTTTTAGGTGACAAGAATTCTGAAATCTCCCTTAATGCTGTACCTCCAGTTCCAATCATGTTAGTTGGGTTGCAAGGTTCAGGAAAAACTACAACAACCTCAAAATTAGCGAAATTTTTAGAAAAAAATAATAAGAAAAAAGTTATGATGGCTAGTTTGGACGTTTACAGACCTGCCGCGCAAGAGCAATTGAGACTTTTGGGTGAACAAAATAATATTGAAACTTTGCCAATTATAGAAGGCCAGCTTCCTGCTGATATTTGTAGAAGAGCTTTAAGTGCTGCAAATTTAAATGGTTGTGAAGTAGTTTTATTTGATACCGCTGGAAGAACACAAATAGATTTTCAAATGATGAATGAAATCAAACAAATTGAAACTATTATTAATCCTGCAGAAACTATACTAGTAGCAGATTCTCTAACAGGTCAAGTTGCTGCTAATGTTGCCAAGGAATTTAAAAATACAGTAAATTTGAGCGGCATTATACTTACAAGAGCAGATGGAGATGGAAGAGGTGGAGCTGCATTGAGTATGAAATATGTTGCTGAGGTCCCCATAAAGTTTCTTGGTGTTGGAGAAAAAATTGAGAATTTTGAAGTTTTCCATCCTGATCGAATTGCAAATAGAATTTTGGGAATGGGGGATATCGTTTCCTTAGTTGAAAAAGCTTCAGAAGATTTAGATCAAGAAAATTTAAAGAAAACAGAAGAGAAACTTAAAAAAGGTCAATTTTCGATGGAAGATTATCTTTCTCAATTACGTCAAATGAAAAAGATGGGCGGAATAGAAGGCATAATGTCATTTCTCCCTGGAGTTTCAAAAATTAAATCACAAATGGACCAATCAGGAATAGATGAAAAAATTATAACTCAAAATGAAGCTGTTATTTTATCAATGACAAAGCAAGAAAGAGAAAATCCTAAAATTATAAATGGATCAAGAAAAAAAAGAATTGCTAATGGCTCAGGTACAGACATTGCCACTATCAATAAGTTGTTAAAACAATTTAAGATGATGTCAGAAATGATGAAAAAAATGTCTAAAGGAAACATGAAAGGAATGGCGGATAAAGGGATCCCGCCTGAACTATTTAATCAATTAAAATAAAGGAGATATAAGTAATGTTAAAAATGAGACTATCAATGGGAGGTACTAAAAAAAGGCCAGTATATAAAATTGTTGTGGCTGATAGTAGATTTCCAAGAGACGGAAGGTTTATAGAAAAATTAGGTTTTTATAATCCGTTATTACCGAAGGATAAAAAGGAAAGAATTGGATTAGATTCTGAGCGAATTAAATATTGGTTAGGTCAAGGAGCTCAGCCAACAACAAGAGTTGCAAGGTTATTGGGAGAAAACGATATAATGCCAATGCCTGAAAAAGGAAACAATCCTCAAAAAGCAATCCCTAAAAAAGATAGAAAAAAAGCTGACGAAGGTGGAGAAGCAAAACCAGAGGGAGATGCATCTAAACCTGCAGAAGCACCTAAGGAAGAAGCTAAACCAGCAGAAGCACCTAAGGAGGAAGCTAAACCAGCAGAAGCACCTAAGGAAGAAGAAAAAAAATAATGTTAGAAGCTCGTATATTCACA
This sequence comes from uncultured Pelagibacteraceae bacterium, assembly GCA_902601895.1. Classification (GTDB taxonomy): domain Bacteria; phylum Pseudomonadota; class Alphaproteobacteria; order Pelagibacterales; family Pelagibacteraceae; genus Pelagibacter. Next base: position 86,304 of record CACKOU010000002.1, read on the forward strand.
CTCTATCCAGATTTTTTTCCAGGTTATTTAGGCCAAGGTATTTTTGGTAAAGCACTATCAGAGAATAAATGGAAAATAGATACTGTGGATATAAGAGAGTATGCATTTGATAAGCATAAAACTGTTGATGACACTCCTTATGGAGGAGGTGAAGGTATGTTAATGAAAGCAGATGTATTAGCAAAATCCATAGATAAGAATGTTAAAGATGGAGAAAAGATTATTTATCTAAGTCCGAAGGGTAAGTTGTTCAATCATCAATTAGCAAAACAACTATCTCAAGAAAAAACAATAAATATAATTTGTGGACACTTTGAAGGAGTTGATGAAAGATTGTTAAAAACAAGAAATATTGAGGAAGTAAGTATAGGAGACTTTGTTTTATCTGGAGGTGAAGGAGCTTCATTTGTAATTCTTGATGCAATTTTAAGATTTATTCCTGGTATTCTTGGTAATACAAATTCAGCTAAAGAAGAAAGTTTTGAAAACGGACTTTTAGAGTATCCTCAATTTACAAAACCTCAAATATGGGAAGAAAAAAGTGTTCCAGATGTGCTATTATCAGGCGATCACGCCAAAATTAAAGACTGGCGTTTATCTCAATCTGAGGCTATAACACGCGACCGAAGACCGGATTTGTGGCAATTATATAAAAAGACTAAAGAGAATTAAAATGAAGACAATTGAAGAAATTAATCAATCTAAAGTAAAAAAAATTATTTCTGAAAGAAAGCATCCAGAATTTTTCCCAGGTGATATTGTTAAAGTAGGAGTTAGAATAACTGAAGGAAAAAGAGATCGTATTCAATATTTTGAGGGTGTGTGTATTGCGAAAAAAAATAGAGATATCAATTCTTCTTTTACTGTAAGAAAAATTTCTTTTGGTGAGGGTGTGGAAAGAACATTTGCTTTATATAGTCCGATTGTAGATACAATTAAAGTTGTAAGGTCAGGAAAAGTTAGAAGAGCCAAGTTATATTATTTGAGAGATAGAACAGGTAAATCTGCAAGAATTGCAGAAAAAATTAAAAAGAAAATAGGTATAGATGTCGAAACTAAGATTCACGAAGTAACAGAAGAAAATGTTATGCCTAATACAGAGCAAAAAACAGCAGACAGCCCACAAGATACCAATAAAGATGCTCCAAAAGTAGAAGCAAAAAAACCAGAAGAAAAAAAAGAAACTAAAGAAGAAACCCCATCAGTAGAAAAAAAAACTGATGAAAAAAAAGAAAATCCTGAAGTAAAAAAATAATTTTTTACAATGCCTAAAACTATATACGATAAAATATGGAATGATCACCTTGTTCATCAACAAGAAGATGGGACTTCACTTTTATTTGTTGATAGACATTTAATTCATGAAGTTACTAGTCCACAAGCATTTGAAGGTTTAAGAAATTCTAATAGAAAAGTTAGACAACCTTCTTTAACTTTAGCAGTAGCAGATCACAATGTTCCAACAACGGATAGATCAGTGCCTATTACTGACAAAGATTCAAAAATACAAATTGAGACACTAGAAAAAAACTGTGCAGAATTTGGAATAAATCTTTTTGGAATGAACGATAAAAGACAAGGAATAGTTCATATTATTGGTCCAGAACAGGGATTTACACAACCAGGAACTATTATCGTTTGTGGTGATAGCCACACAGCTACTCACGGAGCATTTGGTGCATTAGCATTTGGAATTGGAACTTCGGAAGTGGAACATGTCTTGGCAACACAGACTTTAGTTCAAAAAAAATCAAAAAATTTTAGAATAAACGTTAATGGATCTCTTCCTGTTGGAGTAACATCTAAGGATGTAATATTACAAATAATCGGAAAAATTGGTACAGCTGGTGGAACTGGTTATGTAATTGAATATGCCGGAAACTTAATTTCGAATTTAAGTGTCGAACAAAGAATGACGATTTGCAATATGACAATTGAAGGTGGAGCAAGGGCTGGACTTATAGAACCAGATGAAAAAGTTTTTAATTATTTAAAAGGTAAACCAATGTCTCCAAAGAATTCAAATTGGGACAAAGCATTAGAATATTGGAGTAAATTAAAGTCTGATGGTGATGCAGTATTTGACAAAGAAATCAGTCTTGAGGGCAAAGATATTAAACCAATGGTAACTTGGGGAACTTCGCCTCAGGATGTAGTAGATATTGATGGAATTGTTCCCGATCCTGAAAATGAGCAAAACGAAGACAGAAAAAATTCTATTAATAGGTCATTAAAATATATGGGTTTAAAGCCGAAAACTAAAATAAAAGATATTAGAATTGATAAAGTTTTTATTGGAAGTTGCACAAATGGAAGAATTGAAGATTTAAGAGAAGCTGCAAAAATCTTAAAAGATAAAAAAATTGCTTCTCATGTAAATGCAATGATAGTTCCTGGTTCAGGATTAGTAAAACAACAAGCAGAGCAAGAAGGTTTAGATGTAATATTTAAAAATTCTGGATTTGAATGGCGTGAGCCAGGTTGCTCAATGTGTTTAGCTATGAATGCAGATAAGTTGAAGCCAGAAGAAAGATGTGCTTCAACATCAAATAGAAATTTCGAAGGAAGACAAGGACGAGGTGGAAGAACTCATTTAGTTAGTCCAGCTATGGCTGCTGCAGCTGCTATATCTGGAAATTTAGATGATGTTAGAAAATACAATAGTTAAATGAACAAATTCTCAACATTAAAAAGTATTCCTGCATATTTACCAATTGTAAATATCGATACAGATATGATTATTCCAAAGCAATTTTTAAAAACAATAAAAAGAACAGGACTTGGAAAAAATTTATTTTATGAAATGAGATATGACGAAGAAGGTAAAGTAATAGATGACTTTATCTTAAATAAATCTCCTTATGATAATTCTAAGATTTTAATTGCAGGGAATAATTTTGGATGTGGATCATCTAGAGAACATGCGCCATGGGCACTTTTAGACTTTGGTATCACTTGCGTTATAAGTACTAGTTACGCAGATATATTTTATAATAATTGTTTTAAAAATGGAATATTGCCTATTAAAGTTAATGATGAACAGATAAAAGAACTTTCTGAATATTCTAAGAGACAAGAAGAAATTGCAATAAATTTACCAGATCAAAAAATAATTTTTGGGAATAAAGAAATCAAATTTGAATTAGATGAATTTAAAAAAAAATGTTTAATTGAGGGACTAGATGATATTGCACTGTCTTTGGAAAAGTCTAATAAAATAATTTCATTTGAAGAAAAATTAAAATCCACAAAGCCTTGGATATTTAATGATTAAAGTCAAAAAAAGAAAATTCTTATTATTACCAGGTGATGGTATTGGTCCCGAAGTTATTGGAGAAGTTAAAAAAATTATAACTTGGTTTAATGTAAATAAATCTCTTGATTTTGATATGGAAGAGGCCTTAGTTGGAGGAGCATCTTACGACAAGCACGGAACACCGATTACAGATGAAGTATTTTATAAATCATTAGAATGTGAAGCAGTCATTTTAGGAGCTGTGGGTGGACCAAAATATGATAATTTAGATTTTTCCAAAAGACCTGAGAGAGCTCTTCTTAAGCTAAGAAAAGAATTAAAATTATTTGCAAATTTGAGGCCTGCAATTTGTTTTAAACAATTAGTTGAAGCATCTACTCTAAAACCTGAAATCGTATCAGGTCTAGACATCATGATTGTTAGAGAATTGACAGGTGGTATTTATTTTGGTGAGCCGAGAGGTATCAAGCCAATTGATAATGGTGAACGTAAAGGAATAAACACTCATACTTATACTTCATCAGAAATTAAAAGAGTTGCTAGAGTTGCATTTGATCTAGCAAAGAAGAGAAACAATAAAGTTACTTCCTGTGAAAAATCGAATGTTATGGAAGCAGGTCAATTATGGAAAGAGGAAGTTCAAAATCTTCACGATAAAGAATTTAAAGATATTGAGTTAAATCATATGCTTGCAGATAATTGTGCAATGCAACTTTTGAGAAATCCAAAGCAATTTGATGTAATTGTGACAGATAATTTGTTTGGTGATATGTTATCAGATGAAGCATCTATGCTGACGGGATCTTTAGGTTTATTACCTTCAGCTTCTTTGGGTGCAAAAAATAAAGATGGTGAAATGAGAGCAATGTATGAGCCTGTTCATGGATCTGCTCCAGATATTGCTGGAAAAGGAATTGCAAATCCAATTGCAACCATCTTGAGTTTTGCAATGGCCCTGAGGTACTCTCTTGACTTGGATAAAGAGGCTGACGACTTAGAAAAAGCAGTGCAAAATGTACTAGATGATGGGTTAAGAACTAAAGATATTATGTCAAAAGGAACAAAAGAAATTTCAACTTCTGGTATGGGAGATGCGATTATTGCATATTTGCAAAAATAAAAAAATTAACTTAATTTAATACTATTAAATTTATGACTGTTTATTCTGCACCTGTGAAAGATATGATGTTCTTATTTGAACATCTAAAAGATAATAAAAATTATAACGAAATTGAAAAATATAAAGAAGTCACTTCTGATCTCGTAAAAGATATCTTAGAGGAAGCTGCAAAAATTAATGAAGAAATGCTTCTTCCTTTAGCAAAAGCTGGAGACGAAAATCCTTGTGTCTATGAAAATGGAGTAGTTAGAACCCCTCCAGGTTATAAAGAGGCATATTCAAAATTTATAGAAGATGGATGGGTATCTTTAACTTGTGATCCAAAATATGGTGGTCAAGGAATGCCAAAAACTGTAAGTGCTTTTTTTGATGAAATGCTTTCATCATCAAGTTTATCTTTTAAATTATATAGTGAATTAAGTATAGGTGCATACAATTGTATTTTGAGTCATGCAACTGAAGAAATCAAAAACACATATCTTCCTAAAATTGTTGAGGGTAAATGGAGTGGGACAATGTGTTTAACAGAGCCTCAATGTGGAACAGATTTAGGATTAATAAAAACAAAGGCAATTAAAAATGAAAATGGTACTTATAATATAAGTGGACAAAAAATATTTATTACTTCTGGTGACCACGATTTAACTGAAAATATTATACACCTTGTTTTAGCAAGAACGCAGGACGCACCAAAAGGAACGAAGGGGATAAGTTTATTTTTAGTACCAAAATATGAAATTAATGATGATGGATCAATTGGTCCAAGAAACGGCGTCAATACTGTTTCAATTGAATCAAAAATGGGTATTAAAGGTTCACCCGCATGTGTATTAAGTTTTGATGATGCCAAAGGGTATATGATCGGACCAGAGAACAAAGGCTTAAATTCTATGTTTACAATGATGAACTTAGAAAGAATCGTTGTCGGTATACAAGGATTAGGTCTATCTGAAACAGCTTATCAAACTGCTTTAAGTTATTCTAAAGAGAGAAAACAAGGTAAATCAAATAATAATTCTAATGGAGAAACAGATTTAATTATTAAGCACGCAGATATTCGAAGAAGTTTATTAAATATGAAGTCTATAATTGAGGGAGAAAGATCCTTATCTTTTTGGATGGCTCAGCAGGTAGATGTAAGCTTAAGTCATAGTTCAGAGGAAGTAAAAAAAGATGCATCGGATATTGTAGGTCTTATGACCCCAGTAATTAAGTCATTTTTTACAGATATGGGTATGGAAATAACCAATGAAGCAATTCAGGTTTTTGGTGGCTATGGTTATACAAAAGACCAAGGGATAGAACAATTATTTAGAGATAATAGAATTACACCTATTTACGAAGGAACTAATTCTGTGCAGGCAATTGATTTTGTATTTAGAAAAATTAGTCAGAAAAAAGTTTTTGAAAATTTTATGAAATATGTAGATACAGAAATTCAAAATTGTTCAAAAGTAGACAATTTAAATGAACATGTAAAAAAAATATATGAATTAAAAAATATATTGTCAGATTTCACGGACTGGATATCTCCTAATGGCAATACGCCAAAAGACGATATAAGCGCATCATGTAACGATTATTTAAGATTTTTTGGTTATTTTTGTCTTTCATTTATATGGCTAAAAACAATGAGAAAAAGCTATGAAAATTTGGAAAACAATAAAGAGTTTTATGAAGATAAATTAAATACAGGAAATTATTATTTTGACAAAATTTTGCCTAGAGCTGAGAGCCATTATAAATCTGCTATTTCTGGTAGTAAATATACTATGAGCGCAAAATTTAACTGATGAATAAATATAATCAGAACTTAGATAAAAATCCTTCAAATTATGTCCCGTTAACACCGCTTAGCTTTCTAGAAAGAGCAAAAGATATTTATCCAAATTATGAGGCTTTAGTATATGAAACAAAATCTTTCACATGGACTGAAGTATTTAACAGGTGCATCAAATTTGCAAGTGCACTAGAGAAAATTGGTATTGTTGAAGGAGACACAGTCTCAGTTATGACCTTTAATACTCCAGAGATTTTTGAAGCACATTATTCTGTTCCTATGACAGGAGCCGTTTTAAATACAATTAATTCAAGACTTGATGCAAAAACTGTTGCTTATATTTTAGAACACAGTGAAGCAAAAGTATTAATAATAGATAGACAATTGCATGCAGTTGCAGAAAAGGCTTTATCAACTTTAAAAGAAAAACCAATCATAATTGATGTTCAAGATGATTTTGCTGACCAATCCTTGTTAAAAAAAATTGGAGATAGAGAATATGAGGAATTTTTAAGCACCGGTGATGAAAATTATATTTGGAAAAAACCAAAGGATGAATGGCAAGCAATTTCTTTAAGTTATACGTCTGGAACAACCGGAAATCCAAAAGGTGTTGTTTATCATCATAGAGGCTCTTATTTAATGTCAACAGGTAGTGCTGTTGCTTGGAATATGCCAAATAGATTAAATTTTTTAACAGTTGTACCAATGTTCCACTGTAATGGATGGGGGTACCCGTGGACAATACCAATGTTAAATGGAAAGACAGTTTGTTTAAGAGCTATTGATGTAAAAAAAATATTTGAATTAATTGAAAAGCACGATATTACCCATTTTGGAGGTGCACCTATTGTACTTAATATGATAACAGGTGCATCACAAAATGATATCAAAGAATTAAAAAATAAAGTTTATGTTTTAACAGCTGGAGCACCACCTCCAAGTATTATTTTCAAAAAAATGAAAGCATTAGGATTTGAGGTAATGCATGTCTATGGTTTAACAGAAACATATGGACATGTTTTACAATGTGCTTGGAATGATGAATGGAATGGTTTTGAAGAAGATAAAATTAATGAAATTAAAGCAAGGCAAGGTGTGAGGTTTCCAAACACAGAAGGAGTGGTTGTTTTAGATCCAGAAACTATGAAACCTGTACCTAAGGATGGAGAAACCATTGGCGAGATAATGATCAAAGGTAATGTTGTTATGAAAGGGTATTTTAAAGACAAAGAGGCCACTGAAAAGGCTATGAAAGATGGATGGTTTCACTCTGGTGATTTGGCAGTTATTTATCCAGATGGATACATCAAGGTTAAAGATAGGTCTAAAGATATTATTATTTCAGGTGGAGAGAATATTTCTTCTATCGAAATCGAAAACACACTTTCTAAGCACCCAGCTGTTTCAATTGTTGCTGTAGTAGCAAAACCAGATGAGAAATGGGGAGAAGTTCCATGCGCATTTATAGAGAAAGTGGCAGATAAAGAGACAAATGAAAAAGAATTAATCGATTTTTGTAGAGAAACTCTAGCAGGGTTCAAAATTCCGAAAAAAATAGACTTCTGTGAACTTCCAAAAACATCAACAGGTAAAATCCAAAAATTTGAATTAAGAAAAAGAGCTAAGGAACTTACTTAGATTTCTTTCAAATAAACAACTTACTTTCTTTACAAATAGATAAAAAGATGACACTAAGCTAAAAAATGAAAAACTTTTCTATTGCAAAATCAAGAAGACTTAGAGGTACGCCTTATACATCAAGAATTGAAAAACAAGGTGTTACAGCTTACACAATATACAATCATATGTTGCTTCCTGCTGCATTTGGTTCTTTAGAAGACTCATATCATCATTTAAAAGAGCATGTTCAAGTTTGGGATGTGGCTGCTGAAAGACAAGTAGAGATTACTGGAAAAGATGCTGCAAAATTGGTTCAACTTATGACTTGTAGAGATCTTTCGAATTCAAAAGATGGAAGATGTTATTATTGTCCAATAATAGATGATAATGCTGGATTAATTAATGATCCAGTTGTTCTAAGATTTAATGAGAATAAATGGTGGGTTTCAATTGCAGATACAGATGTAATCTTATTTGCTAAAGGATTGGCAATTGGAAATAAATTTGATGTAAATATTATCGAACCCGAAGTTGATATTATGGCTGTGCAAGGGCCTAAATCATTTAAATTAATGGAAAAAGTTTTTGGTGAAAAAATAATAAATTTAAAATTTTTTGGTTTTGATTATTTTGATTTTGCTGGAGCCAAACATTTAATTGCTCAATCAGGATGGTCTAAACAAGGTGGATATGAAATTTATGTAGAGAATAATGAGGTGGGTTTAAAACTATACGATCATTTATTTGAAATCGGAGATGAGTTTAATATTAGAGCAGGATGTCCTAATTTAATTGAACGTATCGAAAGTGGATTACTTTCTCAAGGAAACGATATGGACAATGGAGACAACCCATACGAATGTGGCTTTGATAAATATATTAATATTGATAGTGATGTTGAATTTTTAGGAAAAGAGAAATTAAAAAAAATAAAGTCTGAAGGAATTAAAAGAAAACTAATGGGTGTTAAAATTGATACCGATAAAATAAGCGTAACTGGTTCAATGAATTTAACAGATGAAAAAAATAATATAATCGGAGAACTAAGATCAGGTTGTTACAATCCAACTTTTAAACAGGTAATTGGTATAGCTATGATAAAAAAACCATATTTTGAAGCAAAGCAAACATTCAAAATTGATATAAATGGTAATAGTTTTAACGGAACAGTTTGCGATTTACCTTTCATTTAGTATAAATCTTTAAAATGACTAATATAGCTATCATCGGTGCAACCGGTAATGTTGGAAGAAAGACTCTAGAAGTTATAGAAAAAAAAGATATTAAATTTGATAACCTTTTTTTAGTTGCCTCTTCTAATAGTGCTGGAAAAAAAATAAGTTTTAAAGGCAAAGATTACGAAGTCCATGATCTTGAAAAATATGATTTTTCAAATGCGAATATAACTTTTTTTGCAGCAGGTGGTAAAATTGCAGAACAATATGCAGAAAGTGCAGCAAAATTTACAACTGTAATTGATAATTCCAGTTTTTTTAGAATGGACCCCGATGTTCCACTTATTGTGCCTCAAGTGAATGCAGAAAAAATTAATGAAATGAAAAAAAATATTGTGGCAAATCCTAACTGCTCAACAGCTCAGTTAGTATTAGCTCTTAAACCATTACATGATTTATATAAAATAAAAAGGGTAATAGTTTCTACCTATCAATCTGTTTCTGGAGGCGGAAAAGCACCTATGGATGAATTGATTGAACAAACTAAATCTTATCTTGATGGAAATCCTGTTCAATCTAAAAATTTTACTAAACAAATAGCATTCAATATAATTCCTCACATTGATGTTTTTTCGGATGATGGATACACAAAAGAAGAATTGAAAATGACTAATGAAACAAAAAAAATACTTGATAATAATATAGAGTTAACAGCTACGTGCGTTAGAATTCCTGTTCTTGTATCACATTCAGAGTCAGTAAATATAGAGTTCGAAAATCCTTACTCTCTTGATCAAATCAGAGAAGCATTAAATAACGCTGATGGTTGTAGAGTTATAGATAAAAGAGAAAATGGAGGATATAGCACACCAATAGAAGCAACTGGTAGTGATGAAACATTTATCTCCAGAATTAGAGATGATAAGACAAAAGAGAACTCAATTAATTTGTGGATAGTTTCAGATAACCTATTAAGAGGAGCCGCATTGAATTCTGTTGAAATTGCAGAAACAATAATGAAAGCAAATCAAAATGGAAAATAATCCTTTATCTCCTCACATTCAAATTTATAGATGGCATATTTCATCTTTAGTTTCAATATCTCATAGAATTACTGGAATAATAAATATATTAGCAATAACTTTAATTTGTATTTTTTTTATATTTTTTTCATTTAGTGAAGAAAGTTATGAATTTATAAAGTTATTCCTCCAATCTATTATTGGAAAATTTTTTATATTGGGTATTACATGGTCTTTTAGTTTCCAAATCTTGAGTGAGATAAGACATTTAATCATGGATTTTGGTTATGGATTTGAATTAAAAACTACGAAAATTACAGGGTTAATTGTAATATTTGGATCTTTTATATTAACCGTTTCAATTTATTTAATTGGACGAAATTTATTGTAATGAGAGCAGTAACAAAAAAATGGGTATTTTTAAAGGTGAGTTCTCTCATATTAGTACCTTTGATGTTATGGTTTGCTTTAAATTTGGTTAGTATTTATGATAAAAGTTACTTAGAGATATTAACTTTTCTAACTTCTCAACCTTCAAAGTTTATATTTAGTCTATTTCTTATTTTTGCTTACTTTTTCTCAGCATTAAGCATAAGTGAGGTTTTTGAAGACTATATTAAAGACGAAAAAATCAAAAATGCCGCAAACAAAGCTTTAAATTTTTTTGCTATAACAATTCCTTTAATTACAATATTTGCGGTATTTAAACTAACTATATGAAATCTTATAATATTATAGATCATGAATACGATGTCGTTGTCCTTGGTGCTGGAGGTTCTGGCCTAAGAGCTGCGGTTGGCTTAAGTGAAGCTGGACTAAAAACTGCATGTATTTCTAAAGTCTTTCCAACCAGAAGTCATACATCAGCTGCCCAAGGTGGAATTTCAGCAGCCCTTGGAAACATGGGAGAAGACGATTGGCGTTGGCATATGTACGATACTGTAAAAGGAGCAGATTGGTTAGGCGATCAAGATAGTATTGAATATTTGTGTAAGGAAGCTCCAAAAGCAGTACTAGAATTAGAAAAGTATGGTGTTCCTTTTAGTAGAACAGAAGATGGAAAAATTTATCAAAGACCATTTGGAGGAATGACAAAAAATTATGGAAATGGAATTGTACAAAGAACTTGTGCTGCAGCAGACAGAACTGGTCATGCAATCCTCCATACATTGTATGGTCAAGCACTTAAACATAATACAGAATTTTTTATTGAATATTTTGCATTAGACTTAATTATGAAAGATGGACAATGCAAAGGTTTAATTGCTTGGAATTTAAATGATGGAACAATTCATCGTTTTAGATCTCACATAACAATTATAGCCACAGGGGGATATGGGAAGGTGTATTACTCAGCAACATCTGCACATACTTGTACTGGTGATGGTAATGCAATGGTATTAAGAGCAGGATTACCTCTTCAAGATATGGAGTTTGTACAATTTCACCCAACAGGAATATATGGACACGGAACACTTATTTCTGAAGGTGTAAGAGGTGAAGGTGGATATTTGGTAAACTCTAAAGGTGAAAGATTTATGGAGAGATATGCTCCCAACGCTAAAGATCTTGCATCAAGAGATGTAGTTAGCAGGTCAATGTCTATTGAAATCAATGAGGGAAGAGGTGTTGGTAAAGATCAAGACCATGTTCATTTATATTTAAGTCATTTAGATAAAAAAGTTATTGAAGATAGATTGCCAGGCATTACTGAGGCAGCAAGATTATTTGCAAATGTAGATGTAACCAAAGAACCGATACCAGTTGTTCCAACAGTTCATTATAATATGGGTGGTATACCAACAAATTATAAAGCTGAAGTTTTAACAGTAAACGGATCTCAAAAAACAGTCCCAGGTTTGATGGCGATTGGTGAGGCCGCGTGCGTATCTGTGCATGGAGCAAATAGATTAGGTTCAAATTCACTTATTGACTTGGTTGTTTTTGGAAGAGCAGCAGCAAAGAGAGCAGCGGAATTGGTAAAACCTGGAACGCCTCACGAAGAAGTTAGTGAAAGCGAAACTGAAAAATGTCTAAATAGATTTGATAAACTAAGGTATGCAGAGGGAGATAATGGAACTGCTGAACTTAGACTGGCGATGCAAAAAACAATGCAGTCTAAATGTGCTGTATTTAGAACTGAAAAGAATCTTAAAGAGGGTGTAGATGAGATCAGAAAAACATATGACGGCATGGAATCGATTTCTGTTAAAGATAAATCGTTGGTATTCAATACTGATTTAGTTGAGACTTTAGAATTTGATAATTTAATTAGACAAGCGATAACAACTGTAGATTCTGCATATCACAGAAAAGAAAGCAGAGGAGCTCATGCTCGTGAAGATTATCCGAAAAGAAATGATGAAAAATTTATGAAACATACATTATCTTGGTGTGATGGAAAAAATACAAAAATTGAATACAGAGATGTACATACTTCAACATTAACAAATGAAGTCCAATATTTTCCTCCACAAGAAAGAGTGTATTAATGGTTCAATTAAATTTACCGCAAAACTCAAAAGTTAATAAAGGTAAATATTTTAAAGACAAAACCGGTTCAAAGAATATCAGAAAAGTAAATGTTTATAGATGGGATCCATCCACTGGAGAGAACCCAAGAATAGACACATATGAAGTAGATATGGATAATTGTCCATCTAAAGTTTTAGACATACTAAATAAAATTAAAAACGAAATTGATCCAACACTTGCATATAGAAGATCTTGTGCGCATGGAGTTTGTGGTTCTTGTGCAATGAATATGGGTGGAAAAAATGGTCTTGCGTGTACTAAGCCACATGCAGAAATTAAGGGAGATATAGATATATACCCTTTGCCTCACTTAAAAGTAAAAAAAGATCTAATAGGAGACTTAAGTGGATTATATAAACAATACCAATCCATTGAACCTTGGTTAAAAAATAATTCAAAAAGTGAAACAACAGAAATTCATCAATCTCCAGAAGATAGAGCTAAACTTGATGGAGCTTATGAATGTATAATGTGTGCTTGTTGTTCTACTTCATGTCCTAGTTATTGGTGGAATGGCGATAAGTATTTAGGTCCTGCAGTTTTATTACAAGCTTATAGATGGATAATGGACAGCAGAGACGAAGATAGAAAGGAAAGACTTCAAAAGGTTGCAGATGAACTTAAGCTTTATAGATGCCATACGATTTTGAACTGTACTAACGCATGTCCAAAAGGATTAAATCCAGCAAAAGCTATTGCTGAGATAAAGAAAATGCTTGCAACCACATAATTACTTATTTAAATACATTCATGAATTTAATTGAGCATTTTATCGATGGTAAAATTGTTTCAGGTACATCTGATAGAAAAGGAAAAGTATTTAATCCTGCTATAGGCAAACAAGAGTCAGAGGTTAGACTTGGTACAAAACAAGATCTTGATTTAGCAGTACAAAAAGCAAAAAAAGCATTTGAAACATGGTCAAATGTAACTCCAATACAAAGAGCGAGAATAATATTTAAATACAAAGAAATAATTGAAAAAAATTCTGACTTGCTAGCTAAGATGATTGTATCAGAGCATGGAAAAGTTTATGAAGATGCCAAAGGTTCTCTCACAAGAGGTTTAGAGGTAGTTGAATTTGCATGTGGAATTCCACAAATGCTAAAAGGTGACTTTACAGAAAATGTAGGTACAAACATTGATAGCTGGTCAGTGAGACAGCCATTAGGTGTATGTGCAGGTATTACACCATTTAATTTTCCTGCAATGGTTCCAATGTGGATGTTTCCAATGGCAATAGCTTGCGGAAATACATTTGTATTAAAACCTTCTGAAAAAGATCCATCTTGTCCATTAAAACTTGCAGAGCTATTTAGTGAAGCCGGTTTACCAGATGGGGTTTTGAATGTTGTTAATGGAGATAAAGAAGTTGTAGATGCAATTTTGGAACATAAAGATATATCCGCAGTAAGTTTTGTTGGATCAACACCTATTGCTAAATACATTTATGAAAATGCAGCCAAAAATGAAAAACGTGTTCAAGCTCTTGGCGGAGCTAAAAATCATTGTGTTGTCATGCCAGATTGTGATTTAGATCAAGCAGTAAACGGTCTAATGGGCGCAGCATATGGGTCTGCAGGAGAAAGATGTATGGCTCAATCTGTTGCTGTTGCTGTTGGTAATGTAGGTGACAAACTAGTTGATGAATTATCCAAAAAAGTGGAAGCTTTAAAAATTGGACCAGGCACGGATAAGAATTCTGAAATGGGTCCTTTAGTAACAAAAGAGCATCTTGAAAGAGTAAGAGGTTATGTTGATTTAGGTATTAAAGAAGGAGCAGACCTTGTTGTTGATGGAAGAGATATCAAACTTCAAGGCTATGAAGACGGTTATTATATTGGTGGTTGCTTATTCGATAACGTTAAAAAAGATATGAGAATTTATAAAGAGGAGATATTTGGACCTGTATTATCTGTTGTCAGAGCTAAAGATTTTAACGAAGCATTAAATTTAATTAATGACCATGAGTTTGGTAATGGAACAAGTATTTATACAAGAGATGGAGATGCAGGAAGAACATTTGCAAATCAAATTAAAGTAGGAATGGTTGGAATTAATATCCCTATCCCTGTGCCTGTTGCTTTTCATAGTTTTGGTGGATGGAAGAGATCATTATTTGGAGATCAACATATGCATGGGCCAGAAGGAGTTAGATTTTATACTAAATTAAAAACAATTACTTCAAGATGGCCTTCAGGTGTTAGATCAGATCCTGAATTTATAATGCCAACAATGAAATAGTGAAATGTCAAAAATATCATTAATAGGAGCTGGACAAATAGGTGGAACTTTAGCACATTTAATTGGATTAAAGGAGCTTGTTGATGAAGTAGTATTATTTGATGTAGCAAGTGGAATTGCTAAAGGTAAAGCATTAGATATTGCACAGTCTTCATCTGTTGATGGATTTAATGTAAAATTTTCAGGTACTGATAATTACGAAGATATAAAAAATTCAGATGTAATCATTATCACAGCTGGTGTTCCAAGAAAACCAGGAATGAGTAGAGATGATTTATTAGGAATAAATTTAAAAATTATAAAACAGGTTGCTGAAGGTATAAAGCAGCATTCACCAAATGCCTTTGTTATATGTATTACAAATCCATTAGATGTAATGGTTATGGCTTTTCAAAAATTTTCTGGACTATCGCCTAACAAAGTTGTTGGAATGGCCGGAATATTAGACACATCAAGATTTAAACTATTTTTATCTTTAGAGTTAAATGTCCCTGTTAGAGAAATTGAGGCAATGGTAATGGGAGGTCATGGAGATACTATGGTTCCTCTACCAAGATTAACAAAAGTTTCAGGAAAACCATTGTTAGATTTAGTTAAAGAAGGAAAAATTTCAAAAGATAAATTAGAAAGTATAAATCAAAGAACTAGAGATGGAGGTGCTGAAATTGTTAAATATTTAGAAAAAGGTTCAGCATTTTATGCACCAGCAGCTTCAGGTGTTGAAATGGCAGAAGCATACTTAAAAGATAGCAAAAAAATGCTCCCTTGTGCTGCTCATTTAAATGGACAATACGGAATAAGCAATATTTACGCTGGAGTACCAGTAATTGTTGGAAAGAACGGTATAGAAAAAATCGAAGAAATTGAGCTAGATGAAAATGAAAAATCTGAGTTTAATAACTCAGTAGATGCTGTAAAAAAATTATGGGAAGCTGCATCCAAAATTGATCCTAGTTTAAATAACTAGTTAATGAATATTCACGAACACCAAGCAAAGAACATACTTAGAAAATATGGAGCTAAAGTTCCGGATGGAGTTTATGCTCTTGAGGTAAATGAATTATTGGAAAAAGCCAAAAATCTTAAAACTGATAAATATGTGTTGAAAGCACAAATTCATGCTGGAGGCAGAGGTAAAGCTGGCGGAGTTAAAATAGTAAATGATTTAAAAAGTCTTGAAACAGAAGCAAAATCCTTGCTTGGAAAAAAATTAATCACTCATCAGACAGGACCTAGTGGAAGAATTGTTAAAAGATTATATGTCGAAGTTTCATCTAACATTGATAAAGAATTTTATTTGTCTTGCGTTGTAGATCGTGCGAGCTCAAAGATAGCTTTTATCTCAAGTGATCAAGGGGGTATGGATATAGAGGAAGTCGCAATCAAATCTCCTGAGAAAATTTTAACAACAAAAGTAGATTTAGATAACGAAATATCTGATGAAAATTGTGATAAAATAATAAGTATTTTTAATCTAGATGAAGAGACAAAAGAACAAGGAATTAGTCTAATCAAGTCCATATACAAATTATTTATAGAAACGGATGCTAATCTAATTGAAATTAATCCTTTAATTTTAACAAAAGAAAAAGAGTTGATTTGTTTAGATGCAAAAATGAATTTTGATGGAAATGCTTTATTTAGACATCCAGAGCTAATTGAGTTGAGAGACCTCAATGAAGAAGAAGAAACAGAGATAGAAGCTAGCAAGCATGATTTAGCATATATTAAACTTGATGGAACGATTGGATGTATGGTTAATGGAGCTGGGCTTGCAATGGCAACTATGGACATAATAAAATTATTTGGAAAGGAACCAGCAAATTTTTTAGATGTTGGTGGTGGGGCTTCAAAAGAAAAAGTGGCAGCTGCTTTTAAAATAATTTTATCAGATAAAAATGTTAAAGGAATATTGATTAATATTTTTGGTGGAATAATGAGATGTGATGTTCTTGCCCAAGGTGTTGTGGATGCTGCAAAAGAAATAAAAATGAATGTTCCTTTAGTTGTAAGATTGGCCGGAACAAATTTTGAAGAGGGAAAAAAAATACTTGATAATTCAGGTCTCGAGTTAATTTCTGCTTCTGATTTATCAGATGCTGCTAAAAAAATTGTAGAGGCTATTAAATAAATGTCAGTTTTAGTTAATAAAAACACAAAGTTAATTTGCCAAGGTTTTACGGGTAGTCACGGAACTTTTCATTCAGAGCAAGCAATTAAGTATGGAACAAATTTAGTCGGAGGAGTTACACCAAAAAAAGGTGGTCAAACTCATCTAGATAGACCAGTATTTAATACAGTAAAGGAAGCAGTCGATAAAACTGGTGCCAACGCAACCATGATTTATGTTCCTGCTAAGTTTGCATCCGCAGCAATCATAGAGGCCATTGAAGCTAACTTAGAATTAATCGTTTGTATCACTGAGGGTATACCAGTTCTTGATATGATTAAGGTCAAAAAAAAGTTACTTAATTCAAAATCAAGATTAATCGGTCCTAATTGTCCTGGGATAATCACCCCCGATGAATGTAAGATCGGAATAATGCCAGGCAATATCCATAAAAAAGGTTCTGTAGGTATTGTATCAAGATCTGGAACTTTGACTTACGAGGCTGTCGCACAAACTACAGAGAATGATTTGGGCCAATCAACATGTATAGGAATAGGTGGTGATCCAATAAATGGCACAAATTTTATTGATTGCTTAGATTTATTTTTAAAAGATGAGGAAACTAAATCAATTTTGATGATTGGTGAAATAGGTGGATCAGCTGAAGAAGAAGCAGCTGAATTTGTAAAAAATCATGACATAAAAAAACCCATGGTTGGTTTTATTGCAGGAGTTACAGCACCACCGGGTAGAAGAATGGGACATGCAGGGGCCATAATATCAGGTGGCAAAGGCGGGGCTAAAGATAAGATCAAAAAAATGGAAGATTGTGGCATAGAAGTAGCCACATCACCTTCAGAAATTGGAAAAACATTGTTAAATAAATTGTCCAATTGAAAACAAAATTTAGTATTATAATAAAATAAAATGAGCTCTCCTAAAAATCTGGAATATAAAAAAACATCATTTCTAAATAAGGCCAATAGTGCATTTATTGAGGAAATGTACGTAAAATTTATAAATAAAGATCCATCTCTCTCTGATAGTTGGATCGAATATTTCTCAAGTGTGGATGAGGATATGAAGATATTAGTCGACGAGATAAATGGACCGTCGTGGAAACCTTTTTCAAAAAAAATTAATATTGTGGATGTCGAGAAAACCGCCAAAGAAAACGAAAAGATCAAAGATAACTCTAGCAAGTTTAATTTCCAAGTAATTGCAAATTCAAACAAAAATTCAATAAGTGCTGTAGCCTTGATAAGAGCTTATCGCTTAAGAGGGCATCTATTATCAAAACTAGATCCTTTAGAATTAATGAAGTCCGAATATTTAGATGAATTACATCCTGAGTATTACGGTTTTAAGAAAGAGGATTATGACAAAGAAATTTTTCTTAACGGAATTATAAATAAAAAAAATGCAAATATTAAAGAAATACTTAAGTTTTTAAAAAAAACTTATTGTGGTCCTATAGGTTATGAATATATGCATATCTCAAATCCGACTGAGAGAAAGTGGTTTAGAGATAGGGTTGAAAAAGATGAAAATGCACTAAAGTTTACAAAAAATGGAAAGCAAGCAATTTTAAATAAATTAATACAAGCCGAGGGCTTCGAAAAATTTTTAAATACAAAATATGTTGGTACTAAAAGATTTGGTTTAGATGGTGGAGAAAGTCTAATACCTGCTCTTGAGCAAATTATAAAAATTGGAGGACAATCTAAGATAAAAGAAGTTAAAATAGGAATGTCACATAGAGGAAGACTAAATGTTTTAGCAAACGTTTTACAAAAATCTTATAAAAGAATTTTTAATGAATTTGCTGGTGAAATGGATGGATCAGAAGATGGTGCTGGAGATGTAAAATATCACTTAGGAGCCTCATCTGATAGAGAATTTGATGGAAATCCTGTACATGTAAGTTTAACAGATAATCCTTCACACCTAGAGGCAGTTAATCCTGTTGTTCTTGGCCAAACTAGAGCTAAACAATTCTTTCACAAAGACAAAGAAAGAAATAAAGTTATACCAATATTAATTCACGGTGATGCAGCATTTGCAGGACAAGGAATAGTAGCAGAGTGCTTTGCAATGTCTGGACTTCCTGGTCATAATACGGGAGGAACAATCCATATTATTGTTAACAACCAAATTGGATTTACAACAAGTCCTAGATTTGCACGATCTTCCCCTTATCCTTCTGACGTAGGTAAAATGGTCGATGCACCAATCATCCATGTTAACGGAGATGATCCTGAAGCAGTAGTTTACGCGACAAGAATAGCGACTGAATTTAGATTAAAATTTAATCGCGATGTTGTAATTGATTTAATATGTTATAGAAGATTTGGACATAATGAGGGAGATGAGCCGTCTTTCACCCAACCACTTATGTACAAAAAAATTAGATCTCATCCGTCTACGATTAAAATCTATGGTGAAAAGCTTGTAAATGAAGGACTTTTTTCGAAACAAGATTTAGATCAACAAATTATTGATTTTAAAAATTTATTAGATGATCAATTTAAGAATGCAAAAGATTATAAACCTAAAATTAGATGGTTTGAGGGAACTTGGTCGAGATATAAACCCGAAAGAGGTAAAGATAAAAGAGGTGTAACTGGATCAGATTTGAAAATTTTAAATAATATTTCTGATAGAATACACGTTTTTCCAACTGATAAAAATATTCACAAAACCATAACAAAAATTATGGAAAATAGAAAAAAAACTATTGATGAAGGCTCAGGTATTGATTGGGCAACAGCTGAGTCTTTGGCATTTGGTTCATTATTAGTTGAAGGTTATCCAGTAAGGTTAGTAGGTCAGGATTCTGGTAGAGGTACCTTTAGTCAAAGACACTCAGTTTTAAGAAATCAAATTGATAATTCTAGATATATACCTTTAAACAATATATCTACTAGCCAAAAAAATTTTGAAATTGTAGATAGTTTTTTATCTGAACTTGCAGTTTTAGGATTTGAATATGGATACAGTTTAGTAGAACCGAATACATTGACAATTTGGGAAGCTCAATTTGGTGATTTTGCAAATGGTGCTCAAGTAATTATTGATCAATTTATATCATCTGGTGAAAGAAAGTGGAAACGAGCATCGGGACTGGTTATGTTATTACCCCATGGTTATGAAGGACAAGGTCCAGAGCACTCCTCTGCGAGATTAGAGAGATTTTTACAATTATGTGCAAATGATAATTTACAAGTTATGAATTGCACAACACCTGCAAATTATTTTCATGCTTTAAGAAGACAGATGCACCGTGATTTTAGAAAACCTTTAATTATAATGACACCAAAGTCACTTTTAAGAAATAAATATTGTGTATCAAATTTGGAAGATTTTAGTAAACAAAATTCTTTCCATAGAGTGCTATGGGATCATGCTAGAGATACTAAGCAAAAAGGGTTTATTAAGTTAAAAGAAAACAAAAAAATTAGAAAAGTGATATTATGCTCAGGAAAAATTTACTTCGATCTTCTTGCGGCAAGAGAGAAAATAAAAATCAATGATGTGATTTTGTATAGAATTGAACAACTATATCCCTTCCCTGCAAAAAGTTTGGTTAAAGAACTAAAACCATTTGCAAAAAATGCAAAATTTTATTGGTGCCAAGAGGAGCCTAAAAATATGGGAGCTTGGTTTGCTGTTAGAGATTATATACAATGGACATTAGAGACTATTAAGGCTAAAAACAATACAATTTCTTACATTGGAAGAAGTCCAGATGCTACACCTGCTACAGGTTATGCAAGAAGACATAATTCTGAACAACAAGAAATTATAAATAAAGTATTTGAATAAATGAGTGAAAAAATATTAGTTCCAGTTTTGGGAGAAAGTATTACAGAGGCTACGGTCACGAAATGGTTAAAGAAAAAGGGTGATAACGTAGTTGCTGATGAAGCTGTAGTAGAATTAGAAACTGACAAAGTAAACTTAGAAGTTCCTGCACCTGCAAGTGGTGTTATATCAGAGATCAACTCAAAAGATGGTGATACAGTTGAAGTTGGAACTGTATTAGGAATGATTTCAGAAGGTGGTACTCTTAAAGAAGAAAAGGAAGCTGAGCCGGTTAAAGGAAACGTTGAAAAAAATAATGTAATAAATTTAGAAATCGAAAAGAAACAAGATACAAAAAAAACTCAAGAACCTTTATTGCTTGATGAAGAACCATTGGTATTAACGGATGAAGTTGAAGAAACCAAGCCTATTAAACAAAATAAAACACTTTCTCCTGCTGTAAGAAAAATGGTTGTTGAAAATGAAATTAATTTAGATGAAGTAAAAGGGACAGGTAAAGACGGAAGAATTTTAAAAGGTGATTTAATAAGTTTAATGGGAGCTAAGCCTCAACCCAACGAAAGAAAAATTCAATACGGTGAAGAAGAACGAATTAAAATGTCAAGACTAAGACAAACGATTGCTAAACGTTTAAAAGAGGCTCAAAATAATGCTGCTATGCTCACAACGTTTAATGAGGTTGATATGTCAAATATAATCTCAATGAGAAAAGATAACCAGGAAGATTTCCAAAATAGTTATGAAATTAAACTTGGCTTCATGTCCTTTTTTGTGAAAGCTTGTATAGTTGGATTGAAATTATTTCCTGCAATAAATGCTGAAGTTGAAAATGACGAAATGGTTTATAAAAACTATTATAATGTGAGTTTCGCAGTCGGAACTGAAAAAGGATTAGTAGTTCCGGTATTAAAAAATGCTGATGAAATGTCTTTTGCGGACATTGAAAAAAACATAAAAGATCTGTCAGACAAAGCAAAAAATGGTAGTCTTACTATAGAGGATCTTCAAGGGGGGACATTTACAATTAGCAACGGAGGTGTTTATGGATCAATGTTATCTACTCCTATTTTAAACCCTCCACAGTCAGCAGTTCTTGGAATGCATAATATTGTTGAAAGACCTGTTGTTGTTGATGGTGAGATAAAGGTTAGACCTGTAATGTTTTTAGCATTGTCTTATGATCATAGAATAATTGATGGAAAAGAGTCTGTAAGTTTTTTAAAAACTGTTAAAGAAAACTTAGAAGATCCAAGAAGGTTATTTTTAAATTTATAATATGTCAGAAAAATTTGATGTTACAGTAATTGGTGGTGGACCTGGTGGATATGTTTGTGCAATTAGATTGTCTCAACTTGGACTTAAAACAGCATGCATAGAGTCTAGAGGATCTCTAGGGGGGACATGTTTAAATATTGGATGTATCCCATCAAAAAGTTTACTTAATTTATCTGAAAAATTTCACAGTGCTAAAAATTTTGAAAAAATTGGAATCGAGACTGGAGAAATAAAACTTAATTTAGATAAAATGATGAAAAATAAAGACAAAGCTGTAACAGTTTTGACTAAAGGGGTGGAATTTTTATTCAAAAAAAACAAAGTCACATATTTTAAAGGCAAAGGTTCATTTGAGAACGAAAATTCAATAAAAATCGAAGGCTCTGAAGGCACTAAGATAATTCAAACTGATAAAACAATAATCAGTACAGGATCAGAGCCAGTTTCATTGCCTGGAGTAGATTTCGATGAAGAAAGAATTCTTTCCTCAACTGGAGCCCTATCAATTCCCAAGCTTCCTAATAAAATGATTGTTGTCGGGGGAGGATATATAGGATTAGAAATGGGATCAGTTTGGTCAAGACTTGGCACTGAAGTTACAGTTGTAGAATTTTTAGACCACATCACTCCTGGAATGGATCGAGATATTTCAAATGAATTTATGAAAATATTAAAGAAGCAAGGTATAAAATTCAACCTTAATACTAAAGTTGATAAAATAACTAAAAACTCTAATGGTGTAACGGTTGAGACCTCACAAAATGATGGCCAAAAAGTTAAACATGATGTTGATGTTGTTTTAATTTCTGTTGGACGAAGACCTTATACTAAAAACTTAAATTTAGATAAAGTTGGTGTAGCTTTAGATGAAAAAGGAAGAGTTAAAGTAAATAAAAATTTTGAGACAAATATTAAAAATATATACGCAATAGGAGATGTTATTGATGGTCCAATGTTAGCCCATAAAGCTGAAGAAGAGGGGATTGCCGTTGCAGAACTTATAGCAGGCCAATCAGGTCATGTGAATTATGATATTATTCCTGGAGTTGTTTATACATCCCCAGAGGTAGCTTATGTTGGTAAAACTGAGGAGCAATTAAAAAAAGAAAACATTGGTTATAAAATTGGTAAATTCCCTTTTATGGCAAATTCGAGAGCCAAAGCAATTGATGAACCAGAGGGTTTTGTAAAAATTTTGGCAGATCAATCAACTGATAAAGTACTTGGTGTACATATAATTGGTCCACATGCAGGAGAAATGATAGCAGAAATGTCCATTGCAATGGAGTTTGGGGCCAGTTCAGAAGATATTGCAAGAACATGCCACGCACACCCAACATTTTCAGAAGCTATAAAAGAAGCGGCATTATCAGTAGATAAAAGACAGATACATTCATAATATATATCATAATTAATTTATGAAATATCCTGTTCTATTGCCTAATATATTTGATCATCCATTTACATATCTAAGTAATATTAAATTAAAACCAGGAGATTATGTAAAAGTACCTTTTGGTAAGAAAAATATTATTGGCGTAATTTGGGATATTTTTGAAGAAAAGAATAATAAAGAATTTAAATTAAAATCTATAACTGAAAAAATTGAAATTGAACCTCTAAGTAAAAATACAATCAATTTTCTAAAGTGGTTTTCCAATTATAATCTTGTACCCCTAGGAATGTGTTTAAAACTACATTTGATTAATGACGAAAATTTAAAAATAATAAATGACAAAGATTTATTAAAATATGATGCATCAAATGTAAAAAAATTTTATCAACTTTCTGAAGAACAAAATAACGCTTATAAAGAATTATCAAAATATGATAGCAGTTTTAGAGTCCATTTACTTCAAGGAACAACAGGCTCAGGTAAAACAATAGTTTATTTTAAAGCTATTGAAAAAATTCTAAATATAGGATTACAAGCACTAATTTTATTGCCCGAAATAGGACTAACAAATGAATTTGAAAAAAAATTTAAATCTTATTTTGGATTCGAAGCTGCAGTTTGGCATTCAAAAGTAAGTCCAAAAAAAAGAAAAATTATATGGAATGGATTATCAGCAGGCAAAATAAAAGTAGCAATTGGAGCAAGATCATCTTTATTTCTGCCATTCAAAAAATTGGGTTTGATTACCGTAGATGAAGAACACGATCAATCTTACAAACAAGATGAAGGAATTATCTATAATGCTAGAGATATGGCAATATCAAGAGCTAAACACGAAAATATTCCAATAAATTTAGTAACTGCAGTTCCATCAATCGAAACATATGAAAATATTAAAAATAAAAAATATAGTTACTCAAGATTATTTAATCGATACAAAGGTGCCAATTTACCTAAACACCATGTTATTGATCTTTATCAAAATCAATTAGCTACCAAAAGTTCTATATCTCTCAAAACACTTGAAAAAGTAAAAGAACATTTAAATAAAAAAGATCAAGTTCTCTTTTTCATAAATAGAAGAGGTTTTGCCCCCTATGTTTTATGTAAAAAATGTTTAAATGTTTTTACATGCCCAAGATGTTCTATAAATTTAGTATTTCATAAAAATAAAAAAATTCTTTTGTGTCATTATTGTGGATATAACTCAAAATTAAATAGAGAATGCAAAAAAGGAGATGTTTGTGAGTTTGTATTTAGTGGACCTGGAGTAGAAAAAATTGCGGAAGAAGTTAAAAACTTATTCCCTAATAAAAAAACAATAATTTTTTCCAGCGACACAATGAATAAAGCATCTGGTAAAGATAAATTGGATAAAATTATATCTGGTGAAATAGACATTCTTGTAGGCACTCAATTAATATCAAAAGGATTTCACTTTCCAAAATTGAATTGTATTGTTGTATTAGATATTGATTTGACTTCTCAAGGACACGATCTTAGGAGTACTGAGAAAAATTTACAACTTTATCATCAGCTATCGGGAAGAGCGGGTAGAACAGGTAAGCCAGCTAATATTTATTTCCAAACATATAATTTAAAACCAGAAGTTATATATCAAATTACAAACGAAGATCCCTTCAAATTTTTAGAAAATGAATTAAATTTAAGAAAAAAAAATAATTTACCACCTTACGAAAGATTTATTGCTTTAATTTTATCTTCATCAAATGAAAAAAAATTAGATATAGATGCCGTAAAACTTAAAAATATTTTATCAAAGTCTATAGATGCAAAAATTTTAGGACCCGTAAACGCTCCAATATATAGAATTAATCAAAAATTCAGAAATAGACTATTAATAAGGGCAAAAAAAACATCTAGCGTTCAGAAAAAATTGAAGGATATATTGAAAGATTTTAAACTCTCCAAAGGAATGAAACTATCAGTTGATGTTGACCCTATCAGCTTCAATTAGCCCATTAATTCTTATCATTTTTAAGAATCTGAGCCTTGAAGACTGATAATTCGTATGTTATCTAAGCGAAATTTTAAACATCTTCATAATTGAGAGTATAAATTGAGCGAGAACAAAATATCAATAACTTCTAATAATAGTTATGCACAAGCATTATTTGAGCTAGCTAACGAAGATAAATCTCTAACAAAAGTAGAGGAACAAGTCGTTGCAATAAGTAGGCTCATTAATGAAAGTGAAGAATTTAGATATTTAATTAAAAACCCTACGACAAGCATTGAGGATTTAACTAGAGTTATAGAAACAATTTCTGAAAAAAACAATTTTGATAATCTTTTAAAAAAATTTCTGGTTTTTTTAATACAAAAAAGAAGATTTTTTTATTTAGAAAAAATTTTAAGTGATTTTATAGAAGTATGTTCGAAAGCTAGAGGCGAGATAAAAGCAGAGCTTTTTTCAGCTAAAGTACTTAACGAAACAGATATTTCTAAAATTAAAGAAGAATTATCTCAAAACTTTGGAGCAAAGATACAATTAGATTATAAATTTGACCCAAGTTTAATTGGTGGTTTGGTATTAAAAGTGGGAAGCACAATGGTAGATAATTCTATTAAAAATAAACTGCAACAAATTCAAAAACAAATGATAGAGGCATAAATGGAAATAAATCCTTCAGAAGTAACAAAAATACTAAAAGAACAGATAAAAAAGCTTGGCGATAGAGCTGAAGTTTCAGAGGTCGGACAAGTATTGTCTGTTGGAGATGGAATTGCAAGAATTTACGGCTTGGATAATGTTCAAGCAGGAGAAATGGTTGAGTTTTCCGATGGCTCTAAGGGAATGGCATTAAACTTAGAGAGTGACAACGTTGGTGTTGTTATATTCGGTGATGATAGAGAAATTAAAGAGGGAGATACTGTAAAAAGAACTGGTGCGATTGTTGATGTACCAGTTGGAAAACAACTTTTAGGAAGAGTTGTTGATGGATTAGGAAATCCAATTGATGGAAAAGGAGCTTTAGATAAAAGTTTAGAGAGAAAAAGAGTTGAAGTTAAAGCGCCAGGAATTATTCCACGACAATCTGTTGGTGAACCAATGCAAACAGGTTTAAAAGCAATTGATAGCTTAATTCCCGTTGGAAGAGGGCAAAGAGAACTTATAATTGGAGATCGTCAAACAGGTAAAACTGCAGTAGCTATCGATACAATTATAAATCAAAAGAAAATTAATGAGTCAGACGATGAAAGTAAAAAACTTTATTGTATATATGTTGCAATTGGACAAAAAAGATCAACGGTTGCTCAGATTGTAAAAACTTTAGAAGATGCTGGTGCAATGGAATATACGACTATAGTTTCCGCAACAGCCTCAGACTCTGCACCTCTTCAGTTTTTAGCTCCTTATACAGGATGCACTATGGGAGAATATTTTAGAGATAATGGAATGCATGCTTTAATTATTTACGATGATTTATCCAAGCAAGCAGTTGCATATAGACAAATGTCATTATTATTAAGAAGACCACCGGGACGTGAAGCATACCCAGGAGATGTGTTTTATTTACATAGTAGATTATTAGAAAGGGCTGCTAAGTTAAGTGATGAAAACGGTGGAGGTTCTTTAACTGCGCTACCAATTATTGAAACACAAGCAGGTGATGTTTCTGCATATATTCCAACAAATGTAATATCTATTACAGATGGGCAAATATTTTTAGAAACTGAACTATTCAATCAAGGAATTAGACCAGCAGTAAACGTTGGATTATCCGTATCTAGAGTTGGATCAGCTGCACAAACTAAAGCTATGAAATCTGTGGCTGGATCAATTAAATTAGAGTTAGCTCAATACAGAGAAATGGCAGCTTTTGCTCAATTTGGATCTGATTTAGATGCATCTACACAGAAACTTTTAAATAGAGGCTCCAAGTTAACTGAACTTTTAAAACAAGGACAGTATTCTCCCATGACAGTTGCAGAACAAGTTATATCAATTTTCTGTGGTGTAAAAGGTTATCTGGATAATATTGAACTTAAAGATGTAGCCGACTTTGAAAATAAAGTTCTACAAAAGTGTAAATCTGATAAGCCTGAGATTATGGAGTCTATAGCCAAAACTGGAAAGATTGAGGAAGACATCGAAAAACAATTAGTAGAATTAATTAAAGGAATTAAATAATTATAAATGCCAAGTTTAGACGATCTCAGAAAAAGAATTACGAGTGTTAAATCAACTCAGAAAATAACTAAAGCTATGAAAATGGTAGCTGCAGCTAAGTTGAGAAAAGCTCAAGAGAATGCTGAAAAAGGCAGACCTTATTCTGAAAAAATGAATAATGTAATTTTAAATCTTTCAAAAAGCATAACAGATAAAGAAAATGCTCCAAAGTTATTGGTTGGAACAGGTGAAGAGAAAGTTCATTTATGCATTGTCCTCACTGCTGATAGAGGTTTGTGTGGAGGTTTTAATACTAACATTACTAAAAAAGCAAAAAGTTATTTCGAAAAAATAATATCTGAAAACAAAACTTTAAAGATTATTACTGTTGGATCTAAAGGATATGATCAACTTAAAAGACAGTATAAAAATTATATTGTGGAAAATATTTCTTTCAAAGAGTCAAAAAACATAAATTACTTCGATGCTGATAAAGTAGGAAAAATTATAATTGAAAAATTTGAAAAAAATGAATTTGATGTTTGCGCAATATTTTACAATAAATTTAAAAATGTAATTACACAAATTCCACAAGAACAACAAATAGTTCCACTTAATGAAGATAAAGATGATAAAGATAACACGGGTAATGATAATGACTATGAGTTTGAACCAGATGAAGATGAGATTTTAAGTAATTTATTGCCGAAAAATATTTCAACGCAAATATTTAAAGCAATGTTAGAGAATTCTGCCAGCGAACAAGGTTCGAGGATGACAGCAATGGATAATGCAACCAGAAACGCAGGCGAATTGGTTGATAGGCTTACAATTGAGTATAATAGAAGCCGTCAAGCAGCAATAACAAAAGAGTTAATTGAAATTATATCAGGAGCAGAAAGTTTATAATTATGAGCAAAAAAGGAAATATAACACAAGTAATTGGTGCAGTCGTAGATGTAAAATTTGATGGAGAACTGCCAGAAATATTAACAGCCTTAGAGTGTGATAATGGAGGTAATAGATTAGTTTTAGAAGTTGCACAGCACCTTGGAGAGTCAAGTGTTAGAACCATTGCTATGGATAGTACAGAGGGACTCAAAAGGGGTGATGAAGTAAAAGATACAGGTGCTCCAATTCAAGTTCCAGTAGGTCCAGAAACTTTAGGACGCATTGTAAACGTAATAGGTGAACCAATCGATGAGAAAGGAAAAATTTCTACTAAAGAAAATTGGCCTATACACCGACAAGCTCCGTCTTTTAATGATCAGTCTACAGAAACAGAAATTCTAGTAACTGGAATAAAGGTAATCGACTTATTAGCACCTTATGCCAAAGGTGGAAAGATCGGATTGTTTGGTGGAGCAGGAGTTGGAAAAACTGTAATTATAATGGAACTTATAAATAATATAGCTAAGGCCCATGGTGGATTTTCAGTATTCGCTGGAGTGGGAGAGAGAACTAGAGAAGGGAACGATTTATATCACGAAATGATCGAGTCAGGAGTGATCAAGCCAGAGGGAACTGGATCTAAAGCAGCATTAGTTTATGGACAAATGAATGAGCCTCCAGGAGCTAGAGCCAGAGTAGCTTTAACTGGTCTTACTGTGGCAGAGTATTTCAGGGATCAAGAGGGACAAGATGTTTTGTTCTTTGTTGATAACATTTTTAGATTTACTCAGGCAGGTTCAGAAGTATCAGCTCTTCTGGGAAGAATCCCTTCTGCGGTTGGTTATCAGCCTACTCTTGCAACAGATATGGGAAACCTGCAAGAAAGAATTACAACTACAAATAAAGGATCAATTACATCAGTTCAGGCAATTTATGTACCTGCAGATGATTTAACGGATCCAGCTCCAGCAACATCTTTTTCTCACTTAGATGCAACGACTGTTCTTTCGAGACAAATTGCTGAATTAGGTATTTACCCAGCTGTTGACCCTTTAGATTCTACTTCTAGAATTTTATATCCAAGAGTTGTTGGTGATGAACACTATCGAGTAGCAAGATCTGTTCAGAAAATTTTACAAACATACAAATCTTTACAAGATATTATTGCAATTCTAGGAATGGATGAGCTATCAGAGGATGATAAACTTACCGTTGCTAGAGCTAGAAAAATCCAAAGATTTTTATCACAACCTTTCTTTGTGGCTGAAGTATTTACAGGATCTCCAGGTAAACTAGTCGATTTAGAGTCAACAATTAAAGGGTTTGACGCAATATGCAAAGGTGAATATGATCATCTGCCTGAAGCTGCTTTTTATATGGTTGGTACAATAGAAGAAGCAATAGAAAAAGCTGAAAAAATGGCAAAAGATGCAGCTGCTTAATGAGTAATCTTTTTAATATAGATATTGTAAATCCAGAACAATCTTTTCTTTCTAAAGACAATGTATTTGAAGTTGTAATTCCTGCTGTAGAAGGAGAGATTGGTATTCTTAAAGACCATATTCCAATTATATCTTTTTTAAAACCAGGTATAATTAGAGTATTCTCTGAGTCTGAGGAACAAAACTTTTATGTTGAAGATGGTATTGTCGAATTTAAAGATAATACATTGTCTGTATTAACTAGTTCAATTTTTGATTTAAAAAATGCTGATAAAAATTTTGTATCTGAGTCGATAAGCAGTGCTGAAGCAGAATTATCAAAAGATAATATCGATGATCAAAAAAGATTTCTTTTAAACCACAAAGTCGAAGTTCTAAAATCTATAAGTATTAATTAACTACTTTTTCTAGTTCTTTTTGAATTTCTTGGTAAACATGAAGTTTAAAATCTACAACTTTACTTGTTAAATCTTTAATATCTATCCATTTCCAATCTAAAAATTCAGGATGTTTGGTTTTAATGTTTATTTCATTTTCCTCTCCATTAAACTTTACAATAAACCACTTTTGCTTTTGGCCTTTATATTTTCCTTTCCAAATAATTCCCAAGAGGCGATCAGGAAGATCATAAGTTGTGTATTTGCTTATTTCTTTAACTAGTTCTACTGACTTTATGCTTGTTTCTTCTTTAAGTTCCCTCAACGCTGCATCAAAATAATTTTCACCTTCATCAATACCGCCCTGAGGCATCTGCCAAAAATCAGCAGGATTATCAATTCTTCTTGCTACAAATATCTTATTTTCTTTATTTAAGACTGCGATTCCAACACCATTTCTTAATGGGAGGTTTTGAAATTTTTCTTTCATTCTTAACCATTTAATAATTTAAGAGCAAATTCTAACTGGTTATCGGTATCTGTATTTATTCTAAATTCATCTGAACCTTCAGCAATAACTATATCAGGATTTACACCTACTCTTGAAATTGATTTACCTGATGGGAGATAGTATTTAGAAACAGTAAGTCTTATGGCACCTTCATTTTCTAAAGGAATAATTGATTGGACTGACCCTTTTCCATATGTACTCTCTCCTACTAAAATTGCTCTTTTGTGATCTTGTAGTGCTCCTGCAACAATTTCAGATGCTGATGCAGACCCATAATTAATCAAAATAACCATTGTTTCTCCATCAATAATATCTCCTTTTTTAGCAAACCATTTTCTATTTTCATACTTTCTTTTACTTTTTGTTGAAACTATTTCTCCATTTTCTAAAAAATAATCTGAAATTTTTATTGCTTGAGATAACAACCCACCAGGATTATTTCTTAAATCTAATATGTAATTTTTAATTTTATTATTTTTCTTAAATTCTTTGATTTTATTTTTTATTTGTTTACTACTATTTTCATTGAATGATGTTAATCTTATATAAGCTGTTTGATCATCTTTAATTTCTGACTTTACAGATGCAACTTGTATAATTTCTCTTGTAATTGTAAATATAAGTGCTTTTCTTTCTCCCCTTCTTCTAACAGTAATTTCGATATCAGATCCAACTGGGCCTCTCATTAATTCTACAGCTTCAGAAAGAGTTTTTCCTTGAACTTGAACATCATCAATTTTAACAATGTAATCTCCGGCTTTGACACCAACCTCCTCAGCTGGTGAGTTATCAATTGGAGAAATTACTTTTACGACACCAGCCTCCATACTGACTTCAATCCCCAATCCTCCAAATTCTCCGCTAGTCTCAGTTTGCATATTTTTAAACGAGACTGGAGACATATATGCTGAATAGGGATCCAAAGATTGTAAAACTCCGTTTATAGCAGCATCCATTGCTTCACTCTGATTTACTTCATCAACATATTCTTTATTAATTTTATCTAAGACTTCGCTGAATAAATCAATTTTTTTGTAAATATCGTTTTCATTACTCAAAATTGTATTTGTAAACATGAAAAAAAATAATGAAGCTATTAAGTATACTTTTTTCATATGATCAGTTTTTCTTTAGGAATTAATTCTGACCACATTTTTTCTAATTCGTAAAATTTTCTTTTTTCAGGATTAAAAATATGAACTATTAAGTCTATTCCATCTACAAGCTTCCAATCATTGCTATCTTTTCCTTCAATTTTACAATTATTCACACCATTAATTTTTAATTTTTCAAAAACTTGTTCAGATAAAGCCTGAATATGTCTTGATGATGTACCACTAGCTATAATCATGAAGTCTGCAACTGATGATTTTCCTTCGAGATCTATTGAAACTATGTCTAAGGCTTTATTAATATCAAGCGTTTTGATTATTTCATCTTTAAGGGCTGATATTTTTTCCATTAATTAAATTAAGAGTATCAAATTTTTCTTAATTGAGAAGATGAAATATTGACTTTATTAAACTTTATAAATTCAACTGCTTTTTTATTATATTTCTTAAATGATTTAGATTTAAAAGCCTTTGATTTGTATCCATTTCTATCAAATACCAATATTTTGCACATTTTAGTTATTGAATTGTACCCTTTCCATTTATGAAAATTTATTAGGTTATCTGCCCCCATTAAAAAAAATATTTCTGAATGTTTAAACTTTTTTTTTAAATATTTAATTAAATCTACTGTACGATTAGATTTTATTATTTCTTCAAAACATTTAACTTTTATAAATTTATTATTTTTATTAATTTTTTTTGCATAAGCTGTTCTTTTAAATAGATCATTTGGACTATTTTTTTTAAATGGATTTTGTTTTGTTATAGCCCATATAACTTGGCTTAAATTATAATTTTTTTTTGCTAATTTAGAAATTCTTACATGACCAACATGTGCTGGATCAAACGATCCACCAAGTATACCAATCTTTTTATTTTCTAATTTGCCCCGAACCATAAACTTCATATTTATAACTTACTAACTGATTTAGACCGACAGGACCTCTTGGTGGTAAGGTGTTTGTTGAAATTCCAACCTCTCCACCAAAACCAAATTCTCCTCCGTCCGCAAATTGTGTTGATGAATTTTGAATAGCAATAGAGCTTTTTACATTCTTAATAAAGAATTTTGCTGTATTTTTGTTTTTGGTTACTATTGCATCTGTATGCATAGTTCCATATTTGTTGATATGGGCAACTGCTTCTTTGACATCATGCACTAATTTAACCGAAATAATCGGTGAAAGATGTTCTTTTGACCAAGTATTATTATTTGCAGGATATGTTTTGCCTTTAAATAATTTACTTATTTTTCTATCAGCTAAAATTTTACAACCACTTTTAGCTAGTGAATTTAAAATTAAATTTACTGACTTTGATTTACTTTTATGTATTAAGAGAGTTTCAGTTGCACCACATATACTAGTATTTCTCAACTTAGCATTTAATACTATTTTGTTTGCCATATTATCTTCTGCCTCTTTATCAATATATGTATGACAAATTCCTTCCAAATGACCAATAACTGGCACCTTTGAAAGTTGTTTAACTTTTTTTACTAAATTTTTTCCACCTCGTGGTATTACAACATCAATGGAGCTTTCCATTTTTGATAATAAATAATCTACGAGTTTTCTGCTTTTATTGTTTATAAACTGGACGTAATTTTCGTTTACTTTATTTTTTTTTAGAGCTTTCCTAAATAAATTTACTAAAATTTTATTACTATTGTAGGCTTCGGAACCACCTCTTAATATAACAGCATTTCCAGATTTAAAACAAAGTGCTGATACATCCGAAGTAACATTGGGTCTACTCTCAAATATTACACCTATAACTCCTATTGGTATTGTAACTCTTCTAATTTCAAGTCCATTTGGTCTTTTCCATTTGGAAGTTACTTGATTAACTGGATCTTTAAAAGAAGTAATAATTTTAATAGAGTCAATTATACTTTTTAATTTATTATTATTGAGAGTGAGTCTTTGAATTAAGTTTTCTTTTAATTTTTTTCCTCTTGCATAAAAAATATCTTTCTTATTTTCACTAATAATTTTATTCTTATTAATCTCAATTAATTTTACAAAATCTTTTAAAACTTTATTCTTTTTTTTTGAACTAATACTTGAATTCAAAGCTTTTCTAGAATTCAATCCAATTTTTTTAAGTAGTTTACTCATTAAATTTTAACCATATCATCTTTATGTATAACTTCAGACTTTGTAACATAGCCTAAAAGATTACTAATTTTGTTAGAATGCTCTCCTTTTATTTTGGATATCTCATCAGATGTAAAACTGCTCAACCCTCTAGCAAATTCTTTGTTATTTTTATCTAAAATTCTAACATGATCACCTTTAACAAATTTTCCTGAAACTTTTCTAATACCTGCAGCTAATAAACTTTTTCCATTTTTTAAAGCATTTAAAGCACCATCATCTATAATAATTTCTCCTTTTGGAGATATAGAGCTAATTATCCATTTTTTTCTTGCATCTAATTTAGATACTTTTGGCAAAAACCATGTCCCAGAATTATGTTCCAGAATATTTTTAATTGGTCTTTTAATTAAACCATTTGCAATAGCCATATAGCAACCTGAGACTTGACATACTTTTGCAGCATCAATTTTCGTTTTCATTCCACCAGTACCGTACTCACTTGTGCTTTTACTTGAAAAATTTTCAATTTTAGAATCAATATTTTTTATTTCTTTAATCAATTTAGCATTTTTATGGATTTTTGGGTTTTTAGAATACAATCCATCAACATCAGACAATAATATTAAGCAATCTGCACCTGATATTTGAGCAACTCTTGATGCTAATCTGTCATTATCTCCATATTTAATTTCAGAAGTTGCAATACTATCATTTTCATTAACAACAGGTACAAAATTAAGCTCAAATAAGTTTTCGAAAGTTCTTTTAGCATTTATAGCTCTTCTTCTTTGTTCAGTATCTTCTAAAGTAATTAGAATTTGAGAAATATTTATTTTATTTGAGCTAAATGTCTTTTTAAAAAGATTCATTAATTCTATTTGTCCAATTGATGCAACAGCTTGGCTTTTATCAAGCTTTAAAGTTTTTTTATTTAATTGTAATTTTTTACACCCTAAAGCAATTGCTCCTGAACTTACTATAACAACGTTCTTTTTAAGTTTTTGTAACTCTTTAATATCTTTAGCAAATTCTAAAAGCCATTTTTCTCTAATAATTTTATTGTCATTTATTAATAAAGATGAACCTATTTTTATTACTACAGTTTTGGAGTCCTTAAGATACATAGTTTACCAACTTTGACTTTATATCTGATACTGATTTTTTATCCATTGTTGACATTAAAAAGATATTTTTTTTTAATTTATTCTTGAGTTTTTTTATCTTCTCTTTTTTTTCCTCTTCATCTATTAGGTCAGTTTTATTTAAAACTACAATTTCTTTTTTTTTAACTAAATCTTTACTGTATTTTGATAATTCTTTTCTGACTTGATTGTAAGAAATAAATAAATCATCTTCAGTTATATCTATTAAATGCAGCAAAGTTTTGCACCTTTCTATATGTTTTAAAAATTTTATCCCAAGACCAGTTCCGGTATGAGCGCCCTCAATTAAGCCTGGTATATCTGCTAAAGTAACTTCTTTGTCATCATAACTAGCAACCCCAAGATTTGGATTAATTGTAGTAAATTTATAGTTTGCTATTTTTGGATTTGCACTCGTCATTGATGCAAGCAAACTGGATTTCCCAGCATTGGGTAATCCTATGATACCGATATCGGCAATTGTTTTTAGTTGAAGCCAAATCCAAAATTCCTCTCCTTGACCCCCTTTTGTAAATTTCTTTGGGGCTCTATTGGTTGAGGACTTAAACCTTGTATTTCCAAATCCACCTTTACCTCCGCTTGCTACTAAAAACTCCTCTTTCTGACTTTTAAAATCATAAATAAGTGTTTTATTATCTTCCTCAAATACTTGTGTTCCTAAAGGTACTTTTAAGTATAAATCTTCACCACCTTTCCCAGTTTTGTTTTTTCCACTGCCATCCTTTCCTCTTTCAGCTTTGAAGTGTTGTTGGTACCTGTAATCAATCAAAGTATTAAGATTTCTTTCACTTATAAGAATTACAGATCCTCCTTTCCCTCCATCGCCGCCATCAGGGCCACCAAATTCTACAAATTTTTCCCTACGAAAACTTGGAGATCCTGATCCTCCGTTGCCAGCTTTTACAAATATCTTAACTTGATCTAGAAATTTCATATAACAACTATGTGAGTGTTGTATCTATTAATTGGGCTTTACAGAAACGTAAGTTCTATCAGATTTTGATTTTTTAAACTCTACTTTACCTTTAACAACTGAAAAAATCGAATGGTCTTTACCCATGCCAACATTTTCTCCGGGAAATATTTTCGTTCCCCTTTGTCTTACAATTATGTTGCCAGGCATAACTATCTCACCACCATATTTTTTCACGCCCAGTCTTCGACCTGCACTGTCTCTTCCGTTTCTTGACGATCCACCTGCTTTTTTCGTTGCCATAAATTACTTTTTATTTAGCTGCTTCCTTAGTTTCAACCGTTTTTTTTGATGGTATTTCTTTTCTTTTTTCTGCTTCAGAAATAACTTTACCATCTTTTGAATAGATCTTACTTATTCTTACCATTGTGAATTTTTGTCTATGACCATTTTTTCTTCGCGAATTTTGTCTTCTTCTTTTTTTAAAAATAAGAACTGTTCTATTTTTTCCATTTTTTATTAATTCAGCTTCAACTTTAGCTCCACTAATAGTTGGCTCCCCTAATTCTAAATTTTTATCATCTCCGTAAGCTAATATTTCATTAAACTCTATTTTTGAATTTTCTTTTGAATCTTCGAGTTTTTCAACTTTAAGAATCTCTCCAGCTTTAACTTTATATTGTTTACCACCTGTTTGAATTACTGCGAATGACATAGTTAACCCTAATTTTTATAGAGAGCAATATAGTCCGGGTTGTATTATAGTCAAGTTTAATAACTTAAAAATTATCCTTTAAATCCCGCAATTTTTTGAAATTTTCTAGATCGTTTGACTTAAGAAAAATGTTACAATTAAGTTCCTCACTAATCGTCGATGGCATACTAGTTTTACCTTGTTTAATTTTTTCTTTAATTTCTTTAATTTTGTTTAGTAATTCTTTGTTATTGGAATCTTGTGCTAAACAAAATTCAGAATTCTTTAGAGTATACTCATGTCCACAATAAATTTTTGTATCTTTATCTAAATTTTTTAAAACTTGTAATGAGTTATACATTTGCTCATAACTTCCTTCAAAAATTCTTCCACATCCCAAGGAAAATAAAGTATCTCCTGTAAAAATTAATTTATTTTTAAAAAAATGAAAACAAATGTGACCTATTGTATGACCTGGGACATGATATATTTTTGCTTCAAAAATATCTTCTTTCCAAATTTCACCATCATTTAAGCAAATATCAATTTGAGGTATTCTACTTTTATCTCCAATATAACCTACTACTTCTGCATTAAATTTTTTTTTTAATTCCTCATTCCCACCCACATGGTCATTATGATGATGTGTATTTAATATATATTTTAAATTTAATTTATTTTTCTCTAAATAATTTATAATTGGATCTGCTTCACCAGGATCAATAACACAACAATTTCTATTAGCTTCATTAATTAAAATGTAAGAAAAATTATCTTCCAGACACTTAATAATTTCTACTTTCATTTAACTTTCTATTAAAAATATACCTAAGTGAGAGTCAAGATTTTTATAATTTAAATTTGATTTATTTATTTCTGAAATTCGACTTTTTTTTAAAGCAATAGACTTATATATTTTAATATTCTTAGTACTGCAAAAATTATAAAAATCTTTAATTGTGCACATATGTAAATTTGGTGTGTTGTACCACTCATGAGGTAAATTTTCCGTTACAGGCATTGTGCCTTTGAACAATAATTGTAGTCTAACTCTCCAGTAACCAAAATTAGGTATGGTAACAATTACCTTTTTTCCTACTTTAAGTAATTCATTAATTACTAATTCAGGATTCAGAAATGCTTGTAATGTTTGGCTTAAAATAACGTAATCAAAAGACGATTTAGGAAATTGTTTTAAATCGCTTTCAGCATTTCCTTCTATAACAGTTAATCCTTTTGATAAACAATTTTGAACTTTTTCTTTAGAAATTTCTAATCCACGAATATCTTTAGTTTTGTTTTCTTGTAAAAATTTCATTAAGTCTCCATTGCCACAACCAACATCGAGAACTCTAGTATTTTCCTCTATCAAATTAGATATAATATTAAATTCTTCTTTCATTTATAATTTTGTAGGTTGAATTAATATAATCTCCAAGTGTCTTTAGGAAACTTGGAACATCAAGCAAAAATGAGTCATGTCCTTTATCAGATTCTATTTCAATAAATCCGACATCTGCACCAATAGAATTTAATGCTATAACTATTTCTCTATTCTCAGATGTTGGATACAACCAATCTGATGTAAATGATATTACAAAAAATTTTGTTTTAGTTTTTTTGAATGCATCAGATAAATTTCCTTTGTACTGTTTGGATAAGTCAAAATAATCCATTGCACGAGTTATATATAGATAACTATTAGCATCAAATCTATCAACAAACACAGAACCTTGGTATCTAAGATAACTCTCAATTTGAAAATCTGCCTCAAATCCATATCTTAGGCTATCCCTATCTTGCAATTTTCTTCCAAATTTTTCCTGCAATCCTTTTTCAGAAAGATAAGTAATATGTGCTGCCATTCTTGCTACTGCTAAACCTTTGTCAGGATTTAATTTGTAATTACTATAAAATCCATTTTCCCACTTACTGTCAGCCATAATTGCTTGTCTTCCTAATTCATTAAACGCTATGTTTTGTGCCGAGTGACTAGATGTGCAAGCAATCGGTATTGCGAGTTTTGCTTTATCTGGAAAATTGGCAACAAATTGTAGCACTTGCATTCCACCCATTGAACCACCTACTACAGCAAAAAGTTTTTCAATTTCTAAATATTTAATTAGCTCATATTGAGCGTTAACCATGTCGTTAATAGTTATAATTGGAAAATCAGTTCCTATTTGTTTACCAGTGGACTCATTTATTGTGCTAGGTCCGTAAGATCCCATGCAGCCTCCCATAACGTTTGCACAAATCACAAAAAATTTATTTGTATCAATTGGCTTATTTTCTCCAACAACATAACTCCACCAACCATCTTTATTAGTTATTGGGTTTTTTCCAGAAACATATTGATCTCCAGTCAAAGCATGGAAAACTAATATTGCATTACTTTTTTCACTGTTTAATTCCCCATATGTCTCATATGCTATTGGAAAGTTATTAATTTCCTTACCACAATCCAATTTAAGGGGATTTGATATAATTATTTTTTTTGTATCAATATTCTTATTCATAATAATTGTACTGATTGAATTGTGAGAAAAAAAACATTTTAGCGGTTTTTTTATAGCGCTCGCAATTCAGTATAAATCAGCGCAAGCAGCTTTTACTTCAAAGGAATTTATATGTCAAATATTGCTCAATTAATTATTGTTTTATCTAGTTAAAAGACTATTTATAATGAAATATTTACTATGACAGCGTTAAGATTTAAAAACATAAAATTACAGAGTTACAAACCAGGGAAATCCCTATTGGCTGGTAATAAAAAAATTATTAAGTTATCCGCAAATGAGTCTGCCTTGGGAGTCAGTAAAAATGTCGAAAAAATTGTTAAGTCTAAATTTGATATATCAAAATATCCAGATAGTAAATTTTTGGAGTTAACACAAAAAATATCAAAGAAGTATAGTTGTGACAAATCCAAGATAATTTGTGGCTCTGGTTCTGATGAAGTAATTCAGATGCTTTGTCAATTATTCCTTAGAGAAAATGATGAAGTTGTTGTTCCTCAGTACAGTTTCCTCATGTATAGGATCTACTCCAAAATTGTTGGAGCAAATGTAAAATTAGCTAAAGAAATTAATTTTAAAGTTTCAGTTAAAGAAATTCTTAAAAAGACATCAAAAAAAACAAAAATTGTTTTTATTGCAAATCCAAATAATCCAACAGGCACTTATTTAACAAAAAACGAGCTATTAGACTTAAGGAGAAGATTAAATAAAAATATTTTATTGGTTGTTGATGATGCATATTTTGAATATATGAAGAATAAGGATTACAAATCTGGAATTGAGTTATTTAAAAACTCTAAAAATGTATTTATTTTAAGAACATTTTCAAAAATTTATGGTCTAGCTTCATTAAGGATAGGCTGGGGATACGGTGATAAATCTATAATTAAAGAATTATATAAAATTAAACCACCTTTTAACGTAAATAAATTTGCCCAAATTTGTGCTGTTGAATCACTTAAAGACAATAAATTTGTTAAAAAGTCAGTAATACATAATCTTAAATGGTGCAAAAAAATAAAAAACGAGATGTTAAAATATAATATTGGTACAAACAAAATATCTGGAAATTTCTTTTTATTAGATTTCAAAAAAGCAAAATTTACCGCAGATACAACTTTAAAAAAATTACAGAAATATGGAATTATACTAAGAGAAATGAATTCATATGGCATAAAAAATTGTTTAAGACTTACAATTGGCAACACAAAAGAAAACCAAATATTCCTTAAAAGAATGAATCTTATTTTTAAAAATGTTTAATAATATTCTTATTATTGGTTGTGGATTGATAGGCTCATCAATATTAAAGGCATCAATACAAAAAAAAATTTCTAAAAATTTTTTCATATTTGAAAAATCTAAAAAATATGTATCTATTATTAAAAAATTTAACAAAAAAATTAAATTTTTAACAAGGTTAGATAAAAATTTAAATAAAATTGATCTTGTGATTTTAAGCACTCCTATGAGTGAATATCCTAAATTTTTTTCGTCATTAAATAAAAATCTCAATCATAATTCAATTATAACTGATGTTGGTTCAACAAAAAAAAATCTAATTTCTTTAAAAAAAAAAAAATTATCAAAAAATCTTGATTGGGTGATGAGTCATCCTATCTCAGGATCCGAAGTTAGTGGGCCCAAATATGGTAATGCTAATTTGTTCAAAAACAAGTGGTGCATAATAATAAAAGATAAAAATGTTCTAAAACAAAAAAAAGTAGAGAGATTTTGGAAATCTTTAGGATCTAAAATAATTATTATGAACCCTGATGATCATGATAAAATTTTTTCAGTCACTAGCCATCTACCTCACTTGATTGCTTATAATTTAATAAAAACTGCTCAGGATTTTCAGAAAAAAAAGAATAAAAATTTGATTAAATTTAGTGCAGGCGGATTAAGAGATTTTTCAAGAATTGCTGCATCCAACGAAATAATGTGGAGAGATATATTTTTCGAGAATAAAACTAATATGATTGAAGCAATAAATCTTTTTATGAAAAATTTAAAAGATTTTAAGAAGAATATAAGCAAGAAAGAAAATTCAAAGATAATAAAAAAATTAATCAATTCGAAAGTAGTAAGAAAACAAATAATTTCTCAAAAACAAGATATTTCCAAACCTGATTTTGGTCGAGAATAATTCAGATCCTTGTTACTTTCTTTACATCTAATTTCGCGGTTTCTTTAATTAGTTTTATCGTTTTTTTAATTGGCATTATGATTACTCTTTTTTTTGGACCATAAGCGTGGATAAGATCATTTGTATTGATGCATATTGCAACATGTCCTTTCCAAAAAATAATATCACCTTTTTTAAATTTTTTTTTGTATCTCACACCTTTTTTTAATTTAACTTGATCAATCGTATCTCTTGGAAAAAAATTATTATTAAATTTATAAAATATTTGTAATAGAGCAGAACAATCAATTCCTTTGAATGTTTTTCCACCCCATTTATATTTACAATTTAGAAAACTTTTAAATATCTTTACAAAATCAGAATTTTTTTTTTGGATTGGAAATATGTCTTTTGATCTTAGCCATTTATCTTTTTTATACATAATAAAATTTTTATCCCTTTTTAAAATTTGAATCTTGCTCGTAAATGGTAAAAACTTTTTTGATTTCTCTTTTTTATTACCAAAATAAATTCTAGCTTTTAAAATTCCAACTTTGTGAGTTGGATTGAATTTTTTGTAGCTATCAATTTTTTTTATAAAGCCTGAATATTTGTCATATGAAGTCTTTATTTT
The DNA here is from genome assembly GCA_902601895.1 of uncultured Pelagibacteraceae bacterium. Classification (GTDB taxonomy): domain Bacteria; phylum Pseudomonadota; class Alphaproteobacteria; order Pelagibacterales; family Pelagibacteraceae; genus Pelagibacter. The sequence continues at coordinate 128,289 of CACKOU010000002.1, forward strand.
AAAATAATTATTCTTTTTACTAATTATTTTAAAACTCTCACCGTAGATAAGTTGAGAGCTAATATTAGAGTTCTTCCTTGGTTCCTCTAATATATTGATAATTGGCTCTTTTAAAAAAAAACTATTTTGCACCAATTTTAATTTTACTCCTTATAAACCATAAACAAATTAAAGATGGGATAACCATTAAAGTGGTAATTATAAAAAAGGTTCCCCAGTCTCCGTTTAGCCAATCAACTAAAGCACCCGATGAAGAAGCAAGTGTCGTTCTTCCTGCAGTTCCAATTGAAGCTAGAAGTGCATACTGTGTAGCGGTATAAGTCCTATCCACTAAAAGAGAGATAAAAGCTACGAAAGCAACAGTTGCAAATGCTGCAGATATATCATCAGCGATAACCGCTAAAGCAAACAACCATTCAGATTTTCCTGACCACGCGAGAGCAGCAAATAATAAATTTGTTGCTGCCATAAATCCACCGGCAACAAACATTGTTTTTATTGTGCCAGCTCTCATAGCAAATATTCCACCTAATAATGTAAATACAACTGTCGTTATCCAGCCTAGAGTTTTAGAGTATATCGCTATTTCACCTTTTGAAAATCCAACCTCTTTATAAAAAACTATGGACATTCTTCCAAGAAAGGCCTCTCCAATTTTAAAAAGAAAGACAAAGCCAAGGATTCCAACTGCAATTGAGAAACCATTTTTTTTGAAGAAACTAATTATTGGACCTCCTATTGTACCAGTAGTATAAGCAACAACTTTTGTTATTACATTATTTGATCCAAGTTTTGATTGTATTATTTCGTCTGTTGCTTTTTGTTTGTTTTGCCTATCTGTTGTTATAGGCTCGTGAATAAACATTAAACCTATATTCATCAGGATTACTACAACTCCAAGAACTAAAAAAGTAGTTTGCCAGTAATCTTCAATTCCAATGTTTTGAAAAAATTCGGCAGTAAACAATGCTATAACACCACCTAACTTATATCCGGTCCACCATCCAACTACAGCCATAGCAGCACCTGCTGCCATAGATTTTCCTTCATCAGCATTAATTTGTTCGATTCTCAACGCATCAACTGTAATATCTTGTGTAGCCGAAGCAATTGCTATAACTAATCCAACACCAATTAGTAACGCCAAATTTTCTGTAGGATTAATAAAACTCCAAACAATTAAACTAAATAAAATTATAATTTGCATAAGGACAATCCAGCCTCGTCGATGCCCTAATCTTTTTGTTAAAAAAGGAATTTGTATTCTATCAATTATTGGTGCCCACAAATAATTAAAGGCGTACACTCCAAATATTAAACCTGCCCATCCAATAGTCGATCTACTTAAACCCTCTTCTTTTAGCCAAAGGCTTAAACTGCTGGCAATTAAAACCCAAGGAAATCCACTAATTGCACCAAGAAGTAATATTCTTAGCATTCGAATATCCTTGTAAACTAAAATAGATTCCGACCAGGTTTGTTTTTTTTCAAACATTAATATTTTCTCCAAAAAGATGGAATAAATAATACTAGAATTGCAAATAATTCCAACCTTCCAAGTATCATTGCAGCACTGAGAACCCATTTAGAAAAATCAGACAGTCTTGAAAAACTTCCGTTTGGACCAATAATATCACCTAAACCTGGACCAACATTTGAAATTGACGTGGCAGCTGCTGAAATTGCTGTAATAAAATTTAATCCATCAAGCGATAAAAGCGCAGTCACTACAAAAAATATTAATATGTAAAGGAATATAAAAGAGATAATTGAGTCCATAAATTTTTCATCCACATTATTATTTTGATATTTAATTTTGAAAATTCCTCGAGGATAAATTATTTTTTTCAGCTGGTTCGATATAAATTGATACAAAATTTGAACTCTAAAAATCTTTATTCCACAAGTTGTAGAGCCCGCACACCCCCCAATGAACATTAAAATTATGAAATATACTAATGGAAATTGACCCCAATTACTAAAATTTTCTGTAGCATATCCTGTTCCAGTTAAAATAGAAATTATATTAAAGCTAACAGATAAAAAACTTATCTCAGTTAAGCTTTTATTTATAACAGATAAATAAAAAAACATTAAAAGAATTGAAATAATAACCAAAATTATAAAAGTTTTTATTTGTGTGTCTTTTAAAAATATTTTCTTATCTCCAGCTAAGTATTTTATGTAACTAATAAAAGGTATGCTTCCAAGAATAATAAATATTATTGCATTAATTTCTATTAATGAGCTGTTAAAATAACCTATAGATTCATTATAATTTGCAAAACCTCCAGTCGCTATTGTTGTCATAGCATGCACGATGCTGTCAAAAAAACTCATCCCAAATATAAAATAAAAAAATGCACAAGTTAAAGTTAATAAGGAATATATAGACAATAATCTCATAGAAACTTCTTTAGTTTTAGGAAAAATTTTTTCAGAAGTATCATTAGACGAAATATTGAAAAGTTGCATACCCCCTATATTCATTAAAGGCATTAAAGTGATTGCCATTACGATAATTCCAATACCACCAAACCACTGCAACATTCCTCTCCAAAGTAATATCGCTTTAGATGTTTCATTTAGATTCGTGATAATTGTAGATCCTGTTGTTGTAATACCAGACATGCTCTCAAAAAACGCATCTGTAAAACTCAAATCCGTACTAGAAAAAATTAAAGGTAAAGAACCGAATATAGCAATACTTAACCACGAAAGTGCTGTGAGCAAAAAAGCTTGAGGTAAACTTATCTTTTTATCGTGATCATAATTAGAAATGAAAAATAAAAATCCAAAAACAATAGTAACAATCATTGATCCGATAAATCCTGCATCAATTTGATCAAATATTAATTGAACCAAAATAGGTACAATCATTGAAAGACCTAAAATAATTTGCAAAACCCCTAATGTAAAAAAGACAGTTTTATAATTGGACATTTTGAATGGACATTATTTTATGGTAAATAAATTTCAACTCTATATGAATTATTAAAAAGGCTTATATTAAGGATATTTAAGTAGTTGTGATAGACAAAACAAATTTTGACAAAACAAACGCCTGGCCATTTGTCGAGGCTAAAAAGCTATTAAGAGAGAGAAAATCGAACATAGAAAAAAAAAATAAAATAGTTTTACAAACTGGTTATGGTCCTAGTGGTCTACCACATATAGGTACATTTGGAGAAGTTGCAAGGACGACAATGATTGTCAACGCTCTTGATCATTTAACAGATATTCCAAAGGAAATTATTACATTTTCTGATGATATGGATGGTCTTAGAAAAGTACCTGAAAATGTTCCAAATCAAGAAAAGCTCAAAAATAATCTTCACAAACCTTTAACGGATGTCCCTGATCCATTTGAAAAGTTTAGTAGTTTTGGAGAACATAATAATAATATGTTGAAACAATTTCTTGATAATTTTAAATTTAAATATTCATTTAAAAGTTCTACAAAACTTTACAAGTCTGGTTATTTTAATGAAACCCTAAAATTAGTTCTAGAAAATTATGAAAAAATTATGGAAATAATTCTTCCAACTTTAGGCAAAGAAAGACAGAAAACCTATTCCCCCTTTTTACCAATATGCCCAGAAACTGGAAAAGTTCTTGAAATACCTGTTTTAGAAATTGATTCTAAATCTTCTAAAATCATATTTGACAATAACGGATCAAAATTGGAAAAAAGTATTTTAGACGGGAACTGCAAATTGCAATGGAAAGTTGATTGGGCAATGAGATGGTACGCTTTAGATGTTGATTTTGAAATGTATGGAAAGGATTTAATTGAGAGTGCAATTCTTTCAACTAAGATTATTAGAACATTAGGTAAATCTAACCCATCTGGTTTTGCTTATGAACTTTTTTTGGACGAAAAAGGTGAAAAAATATCTAAATCAAAAGGTAATGGAGTAACTATAGATGAATGGCTGAATTATGCATCTCCTCAAAGTCTATCTCTTTACATGTATCAAAATCCAAAAAGAGCAAAAAAATTGTATAGAGAAGTTGTTCCAAAAGCTGTTGATGAATATCTAGATTTTATAGAAAAAGGAAAAAATCAAAATGATTTACAGAAGTTAATGAATCCAGTTTGGCATGTACATAATGGATCAATGCCAGAGGAAAATACAATTATGACTTTTTCAATGCTTTTAAATTTAGTTGAAACAAGTAATGCGGACAGCAAACAATTACTTTGGAAATTTGTGAAAAAATACAAGTCAGAAATTAATGAAAATGATCATCCAATTTTTGATAATTTAATTGAATATGCAATAAAATATTTCAATGATGTTATAAAAAAAAAAAAAATTTACAAAACTCCAAATGAAAAAGAGAAAGTTGCACTGAAAGCATTAATTGAGTCTTTAAATAATTGTAATGATAAAATGGCTCCTGAAGATATTCAGACAAATATTTTTACCGTAGGAAAAGAAAATGGTTATAAAGAAAATTTAAGAGAATGGTTTAAGCTTATCTATGAGGTTGTATTTGGTGACGAAAATGGACCCAGAATGGGCTTCTTCATTAGTTTTTTTGGAGTTAATGAAACCAAAGAATTGATAAGAAAAAAGGTTGAAAATGTTTAATCTTATAAGACCTTTTATATTTAAATTTAGCCCTGAAGTTGCACATTCACTTGCAATAAAGGCTTTAAAATTAAATCAGATACCAGCTATAGATAAAACAACCAGAGTTACTATCCAAACTAAATTTTTAAACAAAACCTTAAATTCTCCTCTAGGTGTAGCTGCTGGATTTGATAAAAATGCAGAAGTTTATAATGCTTTATACAAATTAGGATTTGGTTTTGTTGAGGTGGGTACAATTACTCCTAAACCACAAATAGGAAATCCAAAGCCAAGAGTGTTCAGATTGGAAGAAGATGAAGCTTTAATTAATAGACTTGGATTTAACAATATTGGATCAGAAGAAAGTAAAAAAAATATTGAAAATAATTCACCTAATGGATTACTTGGTATTAATATAGGACCTAATAAAGATACTGAAAACAGAGTTGAAGATTATTTAATTTGTTTTAGAAAATTTCATAATTTAGCAGACTATATTACAATTAATATCTCTTCTCCTAACACAGAAAATTTAAGAAACTTTCACAAAAATGAAGAGTTAGATAATCTTTTAAAATGCATAAATGAAGAAAAGAAAAATTTAAATTCAAATATGCCAATAGCAGTCAAAGTATCTCCTGATATTGATGAAAAAAGTATTGATGAAATCTCAGAACTTTTTTTAAAATATAATGTTCGAATAGTTATAGTTTCAAATACGACAGATAGAAATAGAGAAAATATATCTAATATAAATAAATTAGAGAAAGGTGGTTTGTCTGGAAAACCACTTGAAAATATCTCTAATGAATTAATTAATAAATTTTTTAAATTAGTTGGAAAAAAAATCTTAATAATTGGAGTTGGAGGCGTTGACTCTGCTGATGGCGTTTTTAATAAAATTGTAAGCGGTGCAACTCTTGTACAATTGTATACAGGTATGGTTTATAAAGGACCAACTATTGCTTCAAAGATTAATAAAGATCTTGACGAAATTGTAAAAAGAGAAGGTTTTAAAAATATTTTTGAAGCTATTGGAACAAAAAATTAATCTTGACTGGTATTCTTTAAGACCATATACATCTTGAAAATTTATGTCTAAAAAATGCGAACTTACTGGTAAAATCCCTCTAAAAGGCCATAATGTTAGTCATGCTAACAATAAAACTAAGAGAAGATTTCTTCCAAATTTAAAGAAAGTAAAATTTAAAAGTGAACTTTTAAAAAAATCTCTAAGATTAACAGTTTCAAATGCAGGTGTTAGATCTGTAGATAAAAAAGGTAGCTTTGATAATTTCTTAAAATCTGCAAAATCAAGAGATTTATCGTTAAGATTAAAAAAGCTTAAAAAATCAATAATTGCAAAAACAGCATAATGAATAAAGTTTTCCTCACTCTCTCATTTTTAATGGGATTGGTTGTGCTTGCATCTAATTATTTAGTTCAATTTCCTATAAAATATTACGGTTTAGAGGAAATTTTAACCTACGGTGCTTTTAGTTATCCAATTGCATTTTTATTTACAGATTTAGCCAACAGATCCTTTGGGAAATTAGTAGCAAGAAAAATTGTCTATGTAGGCTTCACAATTGGAATTTTGTTTACTTTAATATTTTCAACTAATTTTACTGATCTTATTTCTATAAGAATAGCAATTGGTTCAGGAACAGCTTTTATAATTGCTCAACTTTTAGATGTTCAGATATTTGATCAATTAAGACAAAAGAAATGGTTTATAGCACCTTTAACATCTTCTTTGATAGGTTCAACAGTTGATACTTTTTTATTTTTCTCAATATCCTTTTATGGAACGGGAATTCCTTGGGTAACTTTATCGTTAGGAGATCTTGCGGTAAAAATATTTGTTGCCCTTGTAATGTTGATACCTTTTAGATTATTACTCAGTACACTAAAAGCAGCATAACTAAATTTTAGGTTCTTGTTGGGTCATGCAATGTATTGCACCAAATCCCCATATCAATTTGCTACAGTCAATTGTTTCAATTTTTCTATTTCTAAAGTAATTTTTGAAAATTTTAATTGCAATATTGTCTTCTTTTACTCTGAATATTGGAAGAATTATTTTTTTATTACAAATATAAAAATTCATATAACTTGCAGGAACTCTTGTATTCTCAATATAAATTGGTGAAGGCATTGGAACTTTTATAATTTTGAATTTCTTTCCTTTCTCACATTTACTTTCTTTCAATATATTTAAATTCTTATTTAAGTTTTTGTAATTTATATCTTTTTTATTATTTTCAACCGCAGTCATAATCGTATTTCTTGAAACAAATCTTGATATGTCATCTACATGTCCATGTGTATCATCGCCTGTAATTCCTTTTTTTAGCCATATAAAGTTTTTTATATTTAAGTATTTATTAAACATTTTTTCGTAGTCTTTTTTTTTAAAATTTTTATTTCTTTCTTGAATTTTGCTTAACAAACATTCTTCAGTTAATAGAATTGTACCTGAGCCATTTACATCAAATGCTCCTCCTTCCATGATTATTTTTCTAATTCTACCTTTTTTTTTGATTATTGGATCAATCTTTTTAAAATTAGTAATTTTACTAATACTATTATTGATTTTATTGTCATTTTCATAATTTTTATACTTTGACCATCCGTTAAAACCAAAATTTAGTATCACTTTTTTCTTTTCAACTTTATTTGTTATAAATATGGGTCCGGAATCTCTTAACCATATTCTATCAGTTTTAATATAGTGGAAGTTGATATTTTTAATTTTATTAAGTTTTATTAATTTTTTTATATTTCTTATATTTTTGCTAACGATTAAGTTAATTTTTTGATTTTTTGAAATTTTTTTTATAATCTTTAAAATTACTTCAGGAATAAATTGATATAATCCAGGCCAATCATTTTTATTATAAGGCCAAGCAATCCAAACTGAATTTTGAAGCTCCCATTCAGCCGGCATTCTAAATCCATTAAAGTTTTCATTCATCTGCAGGATTTTTTAGTATGCCTTTATAAAAATCGATTCTTCTATCTCGTAAAAAAGGCCAATGCTCTCTGGCTGAATCAATTTTTTTATAGTTTATTTCACGAATTAAAATTTCTTCTTTTTTATTCCCAAGTTTTCCAATTATTTGCCCACTAGGATCTATGATCATTGAGTTTCCCCAGAATTCTATTTTCTTCTTACCTTTTTTTTCTGTTCCAACTCTATTTATAGCAACCACATAAGTACCATTTGCGATTGCGTGAGATTTTTGCATTGTTATCCAAGAGTCTAGTTGAGATTTTCCAAATTTTTTTTTCTCTTTAGGATGCCATCCAATAGCAGTAGGGTAAAAAATTATTTGTGCACCTTTAAGTGCAGTCAATCTTGCAGCTTCTGGGAACCATTGATCCCAACAAATTAAAGGTCCAATTTTACCAAATTTTGTTTTAACAGATTTAAAACCTAAATCTCCAGGAGTAAAATAAAATTTTTCATAATAACCAGGATCATCTGGTATATGCATTTTTCTATATTTCGATAAAATTTTACCTTTCTCGCTAATAACGATACTAGTATTATGATAGAAGCCATGTGTTTTTTTTTCAAATAATGAAATCATTACTACTATTTGTAAATCTTTGGCTAATTCACAAAATATTTTTGTAGTTCTGCCAGGTATTTTTTCCGCTAGTTTAAAGTTGGAATGACTTTCTGTTTGACAAAAATAATTTGATAAAAATAGTTCTGGTACACAAATTATTTTAGCTTTTTTTGATGCTGCTTTTTTTATATTTTTAATAGCTGAATTTATATTTTTTTGAATATTATCTGAAATTTTACTTTGAATAATTCCAATTTTTACTTTTTTGATCATCAATCAAAATATTTTGGAAAAGTTTTTTCTGTCTCTATTTTTCCATTCTCCAGTATGATAGGCGTCACTTGCTATTAATGGTAAAACACTGGTAGCTTCAGCAAATACCATTTGTTCTTTGGTAGTATCAACCTTACCCCATGAACTTGCTTCTTTTAGTGTTGAACTACTGCAAGCTCCATCTCTTGAGTCAGCAACAGTAATTTGTATTGCATATTTGTGCATATCTACTTTTTTTCCCAAAAGTTCAGCACAAATTACCGTGTCTTGTATAAAGTTTTTAGGAACTCCACCACCAATCATAAATAATCCCGACCCTTTAGATTTTATTTTAATCTCTGTTAATTCTCTAAATTCTCTAATTGAGTCTATTGTAATATGATTTTTTGGATTTCTCTCTTGATGCATGACTAATCCAAAACCTGCACTTGAGTCTGTAAATGCAGGACAGAATATAGGTACATCGTTATCAAAAGCTGTTTCAATTAAAGAACCTTTCTTTTTAGAATTAGTTTTTAGATATTTGCCAATCTCTTTAATAAATTCTCTCGATGTATAAGACTTTTGCTCAAGTTTGTCTGCTATTTCTCCTATTGTTTTATCACAAACCTGGAGCTCCTCTTCATCGATGTAAGTATCATAAATCCTATCTATATAATTGTCTCTAAGTTCATTATCATTTTGATATTGTGATCCTTGGTAATGTTTAAATCCAAGCGCTTCAAAAAAATCCATATCTATTATAGATGCTCCAGTTGCTACAATTGCATCTACCATGTTGTATTTAACCATATCTCTATAAATATGCATACATCCAGCGGCAGAAGTAGACCCTGCAAGCGTTAAGAATATTGTACAATCTTTATCTTTAAGCATTTCATTATATATCTTAGATGCATTAGCAGTTTCTCTTGAAACAAAAGACATTTTTTCCATAGAAGATATAATTTTTCTAGAGTCAAATGATGTAATATCAATATGCTCAACCTCTTTACTTAAAAAGTCTTTTTTTCTGTTATGATTAAGATTTTTTGTATCTGACATTACGCAACAAGAAACTCTTTATTTGTTTCTTTGTCATACATCGTCATAATTGGATCATCACAAACTTCGTAAATACTGTCAGAATAATATCCATTAAATTGAGTTCTAAATGTCAAACCGTATGCTCCCAATTGACCTAGTTCAATGTAATCACCATCTTTAATATTATTAGGTAGAATGAAAGGTCCCTTCATATAATCCATGCTATCACATGTTGGTCCATAAAAATCAAATGAAGTCAATTTTTTTGATATAATTCTTCCACTCGTAATTATCCTTGATGGATAAACTATATTAGGCACTCCTGCATCAAATAAAGTTCCGTATGTTCCATCATTGATATATAGCTTTTGTTTTTTTCTTAAGTTTACTCTAACAATTGTTGAACCACTTTCTGCTACGATTGCTCGACCTGGCTCACATATAATTTCTGGCAGCTTTTCTAATTTTAAATTATCTAATGAATTTTTTATTTCCTCAAAATAAGAGTCTAATGATTGAGGAACTAAGTCAGGATAGATTGTTGGAAATCCTCCACCTATATTTATAACATCTGGAACTATTTTTGTTTTTTTTATTATATATTTAATTTCGCTAATCCCTTTCGAATAGGATATTGGATGCATACATTGTGAACCCACATGAAAACTTAATCCTATTTTTTTTGCATATTGTTTGGTTAATCTGTAAAGCCCTATTGCTTCAGAAGTTTGTGCACCAAATTTTTTAGACAAATCTATTTCTGCGTGTTCATTAGAAACTGCAACCCTTACAAATAACTCTAAATCCTTAGCTTGATTAGTACTATTAAGAATTTTTATTAATTCATCTTTTGTATCTATTGAAAAAGTCTTAATATTATATTTGAAATATGCTTCGTTTATACTTTCCTTGCTTTTTACAGTATGCATGTAGGAGCATTTTGCATCTGGGCTAACACTTCTAATTGCCTCAACTTCTTTAATTGAAGCGATATCAAAATCATTAATTCCGCTTTCCACGATAGTTTTTAATACTAATGGATGCGGGTTAGTTTTAACTGCATATAGGATTTTACCAGGAAATTTATTTTGAAAAAATTTAGAAGCTAGATTTATAGAATCCCTTCTAATACAATAAACAGGTTCTGTTGGTTTCAGTTGGTTTACTAATTTATCAACTGATTTAAATTTTTGCATTTAAAGCTCCAAAAAAAATTTAACAAAAAAAACCGGCATAACTGCTATGCGAGTTTATATAAGACGAGCATTTATGCAGAAAATGAGCCAATGTAAAGTAAAAATGTACCCTTGAAATAATTTAGAATGTTTCCATATAAGGACCATGCCAGAAGCAGAAGTATTAAAAAAAATAACGGAATTTGAGGATAAATCTCTACTTATTGTAGATGATGATAACCCTTTTAGAGAAAGACTAGCTCGAGCGATGGAGAAAAAGGGCTTTTCTGTTTCACAAGCAGAAGGTGTAAAAATCGGAATTGAGACACTAAAGACAATTAAACCATCATTTGCTGTTGTAGATCTTAGATTAAATGATGGTAATGGGCTTGAAGTAGTTAAAGAAATACAAAAAAAAAATTCAGATAGCCGAATCGTAATGCTCACAGGTTATGGAAATATACCAACTGCAGTAGCAGCCATCAAAGAGGGCGCAATAGATTATTTAGCTAAACCAGCGGACGCAGATGATGTGGAAAAAGCACTTTTAGCTGATCCAAATAAAAAAGCAGCCCCACCAGAAAACCCAATGTCTGCTGATAGGGTTAAATGGGAACATATTCACAGAGTTTTTGAATTATGTAATAGAAATGTGTCTGAGACTGCAAGAAGACTTAAAATGCATCGAAGAACTCTTCAAAGAATTCTATCAAAAAGATCTCCAAGATAATTCTAAATATATTTTCTAAATTTAATAATTTTATTAACTAAAGCTGTTAACAATAACATCTTAAATATTTCTGCGTAAAGGAATGGATAAACACCAAATTCTAATATTGGTTTATCCCAACCGATTAAATTTCCAAGCCACAAAATACCCAAAATATATATTACTGATGTTGCAATTATAATTTTTAAAAAATTTAATATATGGTTTTTATCGTATGTAAATATGCCTGCTATCAGACATGCAAATATAAAACCTATTAAATATCCCATTGTGGGACCAACAAAATAAGCTAATCCTATTCCTTTCTCTGGTGAGTTAGAAAATACCGGTAATCCCATAATTCCTTCTATTAAATAAAAAACTACCGAAAGTACCCCGACTTTATATCCAAAGGAAATTCCTAAAAACAAAACTATAAATGTTTGCATAGTCATAGGAACTGGATAAAAAGGTATTTTAATTTTTGCAGATATTGTCAATAAAATAGAACCTATTAATGCAAATATTACGATTTTAATTATTTTATTATTAGAAATTGAATTTACTAATTCCATTAGCTTTAAATTACTATCTTAATAAAGTTTAATCCACTAATATTTATTAACAGGATGTTTTATTCTTACTATAATACGTCAATTTATTATAAATTAAATTATGGGAAAAATTAAAAAAACAGATCATTTCTATCTTATTGATGGGTCCGGATACATATTTAGAGCCTATTATGCATTGCCTCCATTAACAAGAAAAAGTGATGGTTTGCCAGTAGGAGCAGTAAGTGGATTTTGTAACATGCTGTTTAAATTATTAGAGGATTCTAAATCTAGCGAAAATTTAGAAAAACCAACTCATTTTGATTTTTTTCATTTAAAGTCATAAAGTAAAAAATGTTTTTAAAAATTTTTTGTTTTATAATATTAATTCTATACCAAACAAATCTCTATTCAAAAGCAGCGAATGAAAAAGAATTCAACCAGAAGTATCTATCAAATTATCTTTCAGCATTATTATCATTTGATAACCAGAAAAATAACGATGCTCTTAAGTTTTTTGAAAATTCAAAAATATTAATTCAATCGCATGATAGTTTTTTGCAAGAATATGTATTTTCTTTACTTTTGGATGGACAGGTTAATAAAGCAATTAAACAAGTAAAATATTCTAATACCTCAATAGGAGGAGATTTTTTTGAAGGAAATTTATTATTAATTTTAGATAACATTAATAAGAAAAAGTTTAAACAAGCAGCTTTGAAGTTAAAAAAATTGGAAAAGTTCAAAGAGGACGACTCATACAAATTTATAATTTATTCTAGCTTAAAAAGTTACATTGACCTTTTTATATATAAAAAGTCTGACATTGTTGAGCAATTTGGAAAATTAGATTTGATAAACATGGCTTTTCAAAATTGTTATTTGAATTCTAAAAAAACTGAGCCTTATTTTTTAAATTTAATTAATGATCCTCAAAATGATTACTCTAGATATACTTTTTTTTATTTAAGCAACAAAGTGTCTAATAATGACTTTGCAACAGTTGATAATTTTGCTGATACAATAGATCTTTTAAGAAGTAGTTTGCTTATTTCTCAAGTAAAAAAATGGATAGATGAAAAAAAATATACAAAATTAACACAGCATTTTTCATGTCAAAGTGAGAATGATATTTTGGCAGAATTCTTTTTCCTTATATCTAATTTTTATTCATCTCAAAGTAAATTTGAATACTCAAACATATATTTAAATATTTCAAATTATTTAAATCCAAAATTTTATTTTAATTTATCATTAATAGCTGAAAACTATCAGTCTAATAATAATTATGATCTAGCAAAAAAAACTTTCGAAAAATTTGATGATAAGGATGAAATATTTTTTTGGTACAAAACAAAGAAGATTGCCAGAATTATAGCAGAGGAAGAAAATTATGATGCAAGTTTGAACTATATATTAAAAAATCTTGAAAAATTTAATAATAAATCGACAAAGATGATTTATGATTTAGCAAATATTTACAAAAACTTTAAAAAATATGATGAGGCTATAAATTATTATACTTTGGCCTTAAAAAATTTGGATAAAAATTCTATGGCTTATGCAGATGTTCTTTATCGCAGAGGAGGAGCGTATGAAAGATTAAAAAATTATGATTTGGCGGATAAGGATTTGCTAAATTCAATTAAAATTAGACCTGACGAACCGTATACACTTAACTATCTAGCTTATAGTTGGTTAGAAAGAGGATATAAAATTGAAGAAGCAATAGAAATGTTAAATCAAGCTTACAAAGGGAAAGAAGAAGACCCTTATATAACAGACTCAGTTGGTTGGGGCTACTATTTGACAGGAAATTATATTGAAGCAGAAAAATATTTAAGAAAAGCTGTTGAATTGTTACCAAGCGATCCTGTTGCAAGTGATCATTATGGAGATGTTCTTTGGCAATTAAATAGAAAAATCCAAGCTAATTATTTTTGGAAAAGTGCTTTAAATAGCGACGAAGCAGATGAAGAATTAAAAATTAAAGTTAAGGAAAAATTATATAATGGCTTAAACAATAATTCTTAAATGAAGTTTCATAAAATAAAATCATTTGCAAAAGTAAACTTAACTTTAAAAATTCTAAATAAATACTCAAAT
>CACKOU010000003.1 GCA_902601895.1 uncultured Pelagibacteraceae bacterium
TCTTTATTTAATAAATCAAGTTCAGTAGGATTAAACTTATTTATAAAATAATATTTTTTTAAAAAATTATGCATTCAACAGTAAAGAATTTAATAGAAATTAATGAAAAAATAAAAAAAAAAATGTCTGAATTAAATATTAAGGATTATAACCCAAATATAATAGCTGTCTCTAAAACATTTGATCTTGCTCATATTTCTCACATTATAAGTCATGGTCATGAAAATTTTGGTGAAAATAAAGTTCAAGAAGCTTTTGAAAAATGGAATGAATTAAAAAAAAGCAATGATAAAATTAAATTGCATATGATTGGGAAGTTGCAAACCAATAAAGTTAAGTTAGCTGTTAGTATATTTGATTTCATTCATTCAGTCGATAGTGAGAAATTGGCTCTAAAAATTGCAAAAGAGACAAAAGATCAAAATAAAAATACTAAAATTTTTATTCAAATAAATATTGGCAATGAAGAACAAAAATCTGGGATAAGTGAGAATAATGTTAAAAACTTTTATAATTTTTGTAAAGATATTAATTTAAATGTTGTTGGCATTATGTGTATACCTCCTTTTGGCAAAAGCTCATCACCTTACTTTTCAAAAATGTCGGAGATAAGTCTAAAACTTAATCTTAAGAATATAAGTATGGGTATGTCTGGTGATTATTTAGACGCATTAAATTATGGAGCCACTTATTTAAGAATTGGCTCTAAAATATTTGGAGAGAGAGGTTAGCTTATAAGTATTTGATTTTTTTTATCCAAGATTTTTATCATGATTAAAAAATCTTTCTTACTTAAGGCGATACATCCTGCTGTACCTTTATAATTTTTTGTAATGTGCAAAAAAATTGCACTACCTTTATTTGGAATAACTTTTTTAAAATTATATTCTATTGGAATCATCAGGTCATATTTATAATCTTTTCTAAATATCTTTTCATATTTCTCATTTTTTGAAATTTTAATCAATTTATTATAATTTTTACTGTTAATATTATTGCACCATCCCATATTCTTTTTAATTTTTTTTTTATTTAAATTACTTTCTTTTACATCTTTTTTGTATTTATAGAATAAATCACCTAAATTAAATTTGCCTTTTGGTGTTTTAAAATCTCCCTCTATTTTGTTGTTTGTTATTCCATTTTTCCCAATACAGCATTGGAAAATAAATTCATCTACAATTAACTTGTTTTTATTTATTAACTTAATTAACATTTATAAAATGACTTTTCCAAATATATTAATTTATAATCTTCCAGTTCTCTATAATATTTTTAATGAATTATCCGATGACTTAGATTATAAATTTTTTAATGTTAGTTTAAATGAATTATCAAAATATAATTATATTTTGTCCAAGGAAACTTTAATAATATCCTCAAAAAAGCTTAAGTACAAAAATCATATTATTTTAGATAAAAAACCAATAACAATTACTAAAATTCTTGAACAAATAAATCTATCACTTTTAAAAAATAAATTTAAAAAAAATTCAAGCTCACAGATCGGAAAATATTTATTGGATATTAATTCTAGAAACTTGCTACTAAAAAATCAAAAAATTAAGTTGACTGAAAAAGAGATAAATATTCTTCTTTTTTTAAAAGAAAAAAAAAATTCATCGATAAAAGAATTACAGAAAAATGTATGGGGATATAAAGAAGATCTTGAGACTCATACTGTTGAAACTCACATTCATAGACTAAAGAAAAAAATAAAAGAAAAGTTTGGTGATAAAAAATTTTTATTAAGAAGGAAAGAGGGTTATTTAATCAATTGAGAAAAAAAAAAAATAAAGTTGCCAAAGAGTTGTTTACGCCAAAATTTAAGCAAAAAATTGTTAAATCCAAGAAAGGAAAAGGCAGTTATAAAAGAAAAAGCAAATTTAAAAATCTATGATCTTAATATATCTATGTTAAAGCTTATAACAACGCGATCTTCATCAGACATATTTCTATTTACAGAATGAGTTAAATAGGCAGGAAATATTAATAAATCTCCCTCTTTTGGTATAATTTCAATATTATTTCTATTTAATTCTGTATCCTCTTCAATTAATGGGTGTCTTTCTCTAGAGATCGAATTAGGATTTAAAAATTTAATTGTACCACAGCCTTTAGAAACTTTTACATAATATGCAGCACTCAAGTAATTATTTGGATGGGTGTGTGCCGTATTTAAATTATTTTTCTTATTTATAATTGCCCACATTTCCGTTAATCTCACATTATTAGGATCGTATTTCCATCCATAATTTTTAAAAACATCCAAAACATATCTTTTAGTTTCTTGGAAAAATTTAAAAGGTGGAGTATCTTTTTTGGTCATTATGAAACTTTTCGAATGCCAGCCATCTACATTTGATCTTTGAACTCCAACTTTGTCTTTGTTGTAAAGTTCGTAAATATAATTAAGTAAAGCTTTATTGTGTTCTTCATAGTTGTTTAATCTATATTTAAAAACAGGTTGAGGAAAAAGTTTATATATATTTTTGTCTTCCATTAAATTTATAGTCTTGCACCTATTTGCTGTATAATTTTAGAAGACATTTCTCTTCCTTTGTCTAAACATTCTACCGGGCTATTATTATTTAAATATCCATGAAGAAATCCTGCAGCAAATAAATCGCCTGCTCCAGTAAGATCTTTTATTATTAAATCTTTTTCAACTCCATTTTCTGTTACTTCGTTACCATTTATTGATATAGCACCTTTTTCTCCCCGCGTTATAACAATCAATTTTTTTAAACTTTTGCCAAATTCTATAACTTCTTCAAAATTATTTACCTCTAGCAATGACATCATCTCTTGCTCGTTTGCGAAAGTAATATCTAATTTATTTCTTACTAAATCTAAAAAATGTGGTTTATGTCTATCCACGCAGAACTGATCTGAAAGTGACATGGCAACTTTTTTTGCGCTATTGATAGCTTTTTCGAAGGCTTTTTTTGGTTCACCTTCATCCCACAAATAACCTTCCAGAAAAATCATATCAGCTTTTTCAATAATAACAGTATCTACGTCATTTTCATTTATTTTCCCAGCAGTACCAAGAAATGTACACATTGTCCTTTCAGAATCTGGAGTAACCAAAATTAAACACGATCCAGTTGGCAATGCTTCTTTTTTTTTTGTATAAAAATATTCAACTTTTTCTGATTTTAATCCATCTTCGTATTTGCTGCCTAACTCATCATCGCTTACTTTACCAATAAAACCAACTTTGTTTCCTAACTGAGATAAACCAACAATTGAATTTGCTACTGATCCGCCAGAAATAGTTTTTTCAATTTTAAGGTTTGACAGCATTGATTGAAACTCTTTATCATCAAAAATAAGCTTCATAGTACCTTTTGTTAATTTATTTTGACTAATAAAGTTTTCGTCAACTTTGCAAATCACATCTACTATTGCGTTACCAATTCCTAAAATTTTCATTTATGCTTTTTTTGTTTTTATTGGCTTTTTTCTTTTAGGATAACAAGAAGTACAAATTTTACAAGAAATTCCGTAACACTCTCTAGCTTTGCAATACTCTCTTCCATAATAAATTATTTGTAAATGTAGTTTATTCCAATTTTTTTTTGGAAATAATCGCTTCAGATCTATTTCAGTTTGGATAACATTTTTTCCATTAGTTAAACCCCATCTTTGTGCAAGCCTATGTATATGTGTATCAATTGGAAATGCTGGGAAACCAAAACCTTGAGACATCACAACGCTAGCTGTTTTATGTCCAACTCCAGGCAACTCTTCTAACTCCTGAAAAGTTTTTGGAACTTTACCATTATATTTTTTAATTAATGTCTTTGATAAATTATAAACACTTTTTGCTTTAATTCTAAAAATTCCTATACTTTTTATTAATTTTTCTATTCTTTTTCTTCCAAGCTTCACAAAATGCTCAGGTTTATAATATTTTGGATAAATATTTTTTGTAACATTATTAACGTTTACGTCTGTGCACTGAGCCGAAAGTAGAACAGATATTAGAAGCGTAAATACATTTCTATGCTTTAATGGTACAGGTGTTGTTGGGTAAATTTTATTAAGTATTTTTAAAACTATTTTGGCTCTCTGAACTTCATTCATTATTTAAAATGCAGAAGATTTCTCATTGAATAGAGACCTGGTTTCTTATTAATTAACCATTTGGCAGCACTTATTGCACCTTCTGAATAGAGAGCCCTATCAAAAGCTTCGTGGTTCAGTTTTATAATTTCTTTTCCACTTGAAAAAGTAACTTCATGTTCACCTATAATCTCACCTTTTCTTATTGAATTAAAGTTAATTTTTTTTCCATAAGGGAATTTACTTTTGTTTAAATATTTTTTTCCCACAATTCTGTAAAAGTTTTTATTTCTTCCTACAGCAATTCCTTTTCCTAGCATTAAAGCTGTACCAGATGGATGATCTTTCTTGTGTTTGTGATGCACCTCAAGAATTTTACTTAGGTAATTATTGCCAAGAGATGCTGATGTGATCTCAGTTAAGTACATAAGTAAATTAATACCAAGGCTCATGTTACCCGCTTTTAAAATTGGAATTTTTTTTGAAAACTTCTTAATTAAATCTTCCTCTTTTTTTGTAAAACCTGTTGTCCCAATAACTACTTTTTTTTTTAACTTAGAGGCTATCTTTAAAACATCAAATGTACATTTCGGAATTGTGAAATCTATTATCACATTCGCTTTGCTAAAGGCTCTTTCAGTATTTAACTCAGGTTTAATTCCACTAATTTTCTTATTAATTGACCTGTTTTCTGTAAGAGAAACCAGCTTAGTAGACTTA
This sequence comes from uncultured Pelagibacteraceae bacterium, assembly GCA_902601895.1. Lineage (GTDB taxonomy): Bacteria > Pseudomonadota > Alphaproteobacteria > Pelagibacterales > Pelagibacteraceae > Pelagibacter. The sequence goes on from CACKOU010000003.1 coordinate 4,792, forward strand.
TCTTTAATAGCAGATTTAATGAGCTGTTGACCCATTCTTCCCATACATCCTGTTATGGCTAGATTTATTTTGCCCATTATAATGGTCTAGATTAGCACTATTGATTAGTTTTTCCAGAAACTTTTAGCTTTTTGAAAGAACTTTTTTATGCTTGGATTAGATTTCTCGTTTTCAATTTCTCTAAATTTTTCAAGTAATTCTTTTTGCTCTTTATTTAAGGATATTGGAACTTCTGTGTTTACTTGAACATACAAATCCCCAAAATTATTACCTCTCATAAAAGGCATTCCTTTACCCTTTAGTCTAAATTGTTTACCACTTTGTGTTCCAGCAGGTATTTTAATTTTGGCCTTGCCACCATCAATTGTTGGAATTTCAATTGAAGACCCTAGAGCAGCATCTGCGATAGAAACTGGACATTCAAAAAACAAGTTTTCGTCTGATCTTTTAAATAAATCATGAGAATTAACATTAATAAATAAATATAAATCACCATTATTCCCACCTCTTGAGCCGGCTTCTCCTTTGCCAGATAGCCTTATTCTAGTTCCATCATCTACACCTTTTGGAATAGTAACCGATAATCTTTTTGAAGCCTGTTTTTTACCTTGTCCATTACAATTAACACATGGATGAGTAATTTCTTCTCCTGCGCCAGCGCATTGAGGGCAGGTTTGTTGGACTGTAAAAAACCCTTGGCTAGATCTTACTTGTCCATGTCCACCACACATAGAACAAGCGCCAGCTTGGTGCCCAGGTTTTGATCCTGATCCATCGCAAGTCTCACATTTTTCAGATGTAGAGAATTTTATATCTTGCTTTTTACCAGAGAAAGCCTCTTCTAAAGAGATTGACAAGTCATATCTTAGGTCTGAACCTCTGTTATTTGACCTTCTTGATCTACGACCTCCACCAAAACCTTCTCCAAAAAAATCCTCAAAAATATCAGAAAAATGATTTGAAAAATCGAAATTACCAAATCCACCTCTTCCTCCACCACCATTTTCAAAAGCTGCATGACCAAAATTATCATAATTTTGTTTTCTCTCAGAATTTGAAAGTACATGGTAAGCTTCAGATGCTTCTTTAAATTTTTCTTCAGCACCTTTATCATCCTTATTTTTGTCTGGATGATATTTTACCGCAAGTTTTCTATAAGCTGATTTTATTTGGTCTGCCGAAGCGCTTTTATTTACACCTAAAACTTCGTAGTAATCTCTTTTTGCCATAACATGTTATAGACAAACAGTTGTTTTTATTAGGCGCTTTTTTCTTTATTCTCGTCTTTTACTTCTTCAAAATCTGCATCAACAACATTATCGTCTTTTGTATCTTCTTTCTTTGCGTCTTTTGGAGCTTCTTCAGGTTTTGCGCTTTGTTGTGATTTATAAATCGCTTCACCTAATTTCATAGACGCCTGAACTAAATCTTGTGTTTTCTTCTTTATTTCATCAACATCAGTTCCTTTAAGAGCATTTCTCAGGTTTGCCGATGCATCCTCAATTGATTTTTTATCTGCATCAGAAACTTTGCCTCCATGTTCTTTTAAATTTTTTTCAGTTGAGTGAATTAATGTATCCGCCTGATTTCTTACATCAACAGCTTCTCTTTTCTTTTTATCTTCTTCTTTATTTGACTCCGCATCTTTAACCATTTGATTAATTTCTTCATCGCTTAATCCTCCAGATGCTTGAATTTGAATTTTTTGCTCTTTACCAGTTCCTTTGTCTTTAGCTGAGACGTTTACAATTCCATTCGCATCTATATCAAATGTCACTTCAATTTGTGGGACTCCTCTTGGAGCAGGAGCTATTCCAACTAATTCAAAGTTTCCTAATACTTTATTATCTGAAGCCATTTCCCTTTCACCCTGAAGAACTCTAATTGATACTGCTGGTTGGTTATCTTCTGCAGTAGAAAATACTTGGCTTTTTTTGGTAGGTATTGTTGTATTCTTATCTATTAATTTCGTAGATACCCCACCTAATGTCTCAATTCCTAAAGATAAAGGAGTTACATCTAAGAGCAATACATCTTTTACATCACCTTGTAGAACTCCTGCTTGTATCGCTGCACCCATAGCAACAACTTCATCAGGGTTTACTGATTTGTTAGGATCTTTACCAAAGAAATTCTTAACTTCTTCTATAACTTTTGGCATTCTAGTCATACCACCTACTAGTACAATTTCATCTACTTCACTTGCTGATAATCCAGCATCTTTTAACGCTGTTTTACATGGCGGTAATGTTCTTGAAATCAAATCTTCAACTAATGCCTCTAATTTAGCTCTAGTCATTTTCAAGTTAATATGTTTTGGTCCAGTTTTGTCAGCTGTAATAAAGGGTAAATTTATTTCTGTTTGTGTAGCTGATGAAAGTTCTATTTTTGCTTTTTCTGCAGCTTCTTTTAATCTTTGTAAAGCTAATTTATCCGATTTTAAATCAATACCGTTTTCTTTTTTGAATTCTGAAAGTAAGTAATCGACTATTGCATTATCAAAATCTTCTCCACCTAAAAATGTGTCACCATTGGTTGACTTAACTTCAAATACACCGTCGCCTAATTCAAGAATTGAAACATCAAATGTTCCTCCGCCTAAGTCATAGACTGCTATTTTCTTATTTGCTTTTTTATCTAAACCATAGGCTAGAGATGCAGCGGTTGGCTCATTTATAATTCTTAAAACTTCAAGGCCAGCAATTTTACCTGCATCTTTGGTTGCTTGTCTCTGAGCATCGTTAAAGTATGCTGGAACAGTAATAACAGCTTGTTTCACTTCAGAACCTAAATATTTTTCTGCTGTCTCTTTCATTTTTTGAAGTGTGAAAGCTGAAATTTGTGATGGTGAGTATTTTTGACCTTTTGCTTCAATCCATGCATCACCTTTATCAGAATTAACTATTTTAAAAGGAGCAGTCTCTACATCTTTTTTTACTGTTGGATCATCAAAATTTCTTCCAATTAACCTTTTAACTGCGAATATTGTATTTTCAGGATTTGTGACAGCTTGTCTTTTTGCGGGCTGACCTATTAATTTTTCACCTTCATCCGCAAACGCTACAACCGAAGGTGTTGTTCTTGCTCCTTCAGCATTTTCCAAAACTTTTGCCTGTGTTCCCTCCATAACTGCAACACAAGAGTTTGTTGTTCCTAAATCTATTCCTATAACTTTGCTCATATATTTTCCTGTTTGATGCTCATATAAGTGTTAATTTTACAACTACAACCGTATTAAATGATTATTTTTTAGGCTCATTTTCAACATTTTCCTGGTTTTTTTGGTCATTCTGTTTTTCTTCATGTTTATCATCAGCTTTTTTTTTAGATACGGCTACTAACGAAGGTCTTAGTAACCTATCCTTCATCATAAAACCTTTTTGAATTTCTTGAACTATTGTCCCTTGATCTTTAGTATCATCTTCAACTTCCATCATAGCTTGATGTAAATTTGGATCTAGTTTTTCATTAATTGCTTTAATTGGTTCAATATTATTTTTTTTAAAAATTGAAATCATATCTTTATTAATAATATCAATATGATCTATCAATTTTTTTAGTGTGTCTTTGTCTTTTATAGTTTCATCACTTTCGAGCGTCTGTTTCGATCTTTCTAAATTATCTAGAAGATTTAGAGTTTCTCTTGCAAATGAAAATCCACCGTATTCAAAAGCTTCATCCTTCTCTTTTTCAAATCTTCTCCTCTGATTTTCCATTTCAGCAAATGTTCTAGCAAGTTTATCTTTGAGATTTGCAATTTCATCCTCAGGTGAAATTTGTTTTTCCTTTTCTTCTTTTTTAGTTTCTTCTGCAGCCTCTTTATCTTTGCTTAGCTCTAAATTTTCATCTTTTAAATTTTGGTCTTCTTTATTATGTATTTCTTCTTTTTCCATAACCTTCTATATGGTAAGAAATTCTAAAAATTCCAGATGTTTAAAAAAAAAATAAAAGAAATTGTTATTGGTTCAAATAATGAGGGAAAAATAAAAGAAATTAAAGATTTATTGCCTAAATATTACATAATTACTTCGCCGAAAGACTACGGACTTAAAAGTCCTAGGGAAAACGGTAAAACATTTTTAAAGAATTCTTTAATAAAAGCAAAGTATTTTTCAAAAAAAACAGGAAAAATATGTATAGCGGATGACTCTGGATTAGAAGTTAAATTATTAAATAATCAGCCAGGTATTTATTCAGCAAGATGGGCAGGTAAAAAAAGCAATTTTGATTTAGCAATTTCTAAAATTTATAAAAAATTGTCTGCATATGATAAAAATTGGAAATTAAAAAAAATTAAAGCAAGATTTATTTGTGCTTTGACAGTTTACGGTTTAAAAAAAAATCCAATTCAATCAATAGGTATAATTGACGGCAAAATCTCAAAAAAAAAATTAGGAAAAAATGGTTTTGGATATGACCCAATTTTTATACCTGAAAATAGGAGATTAACTTTTGGTCAAATTTCACCAAAATTAAAATTTAGAAATGATCATAGATCTAAAGCATTTAAAAAAATCAAAAAATTTTTTTAAATTTTCCATCAATTGCACCATATAAATTTAATTGGTGTGTAATCACATTTTTATCAATTTCAAATATTCCAATCAAACCTTTAAATTTATTTTCTTTATAAAACATTTTTTTGTCTAATTTAAAATTATTTTTATAAAGTAAATAATATACTAACCCAAAAATATCATAGCTTAAAAATGATAATTGGTTAGGATTTGAATTAAATTTATTTACATAATTTTTGAAAAACAAATCATAATTATCCTTATTAACTGATGGAAAATATATTGGTTGCAATGATTTATCGTTTAACAAAGATTTATCAAACCATTGATTAAAAGTTATATAAGTAATTCTTTTTGAAGATACATCTGTGTAAAGCAGGGAAGTTGTTACGCTCTTTAATGTTTCATCGAAATCAGCAATAATTACAGAGTCAAAATTAATAAAACCCAAAGTATCCTTTTTTTTTAATTTAGATATTTTTTTTTCTTTATCCAATAGGTTTGAATTTTCTAATTTTTTTATTTCATTTTCTAGATTTTGCTTTCTTTGTTCATATCTTGTTAATCTACTTATCTGCTTTGTTATTAAAGTAGGTTCTTGATCATAAATAAATTTTTCTTTTACCTTAATCTTTGTTTTTTTGATTGCAAATTCTATCTCACTTTTAAAGTGTGTCTCTGGAATAAGAAAAATTGGTCTTTCTAATTTTTCATAAGCGATAAACTTTTTTATGGTATTTATTTGTGAAATAGCATTTACTCCAGCGCTAATTATATTAGAGGGCTTATTTTTAATTTTATTTGTTAAAGAAATAAAAAAAACATTTTCAAGTTCATCTAAATATTTCGTACTTTCGTTAAAAACAGGACCAATAATTATTTGAATTCCATCATCACTTAGCTCTTTTGCAACTCTTAAACTATCTATAGGGTTTGATTTTGTATCTTTTGGAAAAATAACAATTCTTTCATCTCCAATTTTATTTATTGCCATCCTCACAGAATTAATTATCGATTCTCCTATATATGAATATTCACCAGATAAAGGAACAATCAAACCTATCTTTATATTTTCCTCTGAAAAAGTTGTTTTGCAGAAAAAAAAAATATTTATACAAATAACTAAAATAATATTAATAAAAGTTTTCATTTATAATCTAATAATATATTTACTTAAGTATACTATCTTTATAAACAATGAATAAATTAAAACCTGGGCTATATTGTGTTTCAACTCCAATAGGAAATATGGATGACTTTTCAATTAGAGGTCAAGAAACTTTAAGAAATTCACATTTTATTCTTTGTGAGGATACAAGAGTTTCAAAAAAATTATTAACTAAATATAATATAAAAAAAAAACTAATTTCGTATCATAAATTTAATGAGAAAAAAAAATTACCTGAATTAATAGATCAATTAAATAATCAAAAAATTATTTCAATAATATCAGATGCTGGTACTCCTTGTATATCTGACCCTGGTGGAATACTTATTAAAGAGTGTATTAAAAATAAAATTAATGTATATCCGATCCCAGGCCCCTCTGCAGTAACTTCAACTTTATCAATAAGTAGTTTTTCAGATAAATTTATTTTTTTAGGCTTTTTGCCAGACAAAATTGGTGAAATTAAAAAATTATTTAAAAATATTGTACATTTGGAATTTTCGTTAATCTTCTTTATTTCACCCAAAAAAATAAAAAAAATTACTCCTATTTTGGAAGACCTTTTTGTGGAAAGAGATATTTTGATTTGCAGAGAGATTTCTAAGATTCATGAGCAATTTATAAGAACAAATATAAAAAATCTTTCAAATACTAGATTTCCAGAAAAAGGTGAGTCAACAGTTGTGATATCTGAACCAAAAATTGAAAATAGTTACTTAAAAGAATTAACCGAATCTGATAAAAAAAATATTAAATTAATGTTAAATACCATGAGTGTTAAAGATGTTACAAAAACATATTATCAAGAAAAAAAGGTTTCAAAAAAATTAATTTATAATTATTGCTTACAAATAAAAGATGAAAGTTAAAAATATATTTTTTTTTATAATTTTAATTATCTTAACAGGATGTGTAGGATATTCTTCAACTGGTGTACTTGGCACAGGTGTATCGATTGCTACTGATCCTAGAACAATCGGAACACAAATAGATGACTCGATTATGCAAAAAAATATAAGTGCTAAAATTATCTCTTTAAATACAAATTATATTTTATCTGTAAAATCAAAAGTTTTGGATGGCAGAGTCTTTATCACCGGTAAAGTTGACACTGTTGACGATAAACTTAAAATTACCAAATTAGCATGGGAGATAAAAGGTACAAGATCAGTTAAAAATGATTTAAAGATAAAAGAAAAGTTTGACTTAAAACAAGCTGCTAAAGACTTACTTATAACTTCTCAGCTTCGTACAGCCATGTTATCAAATAAGAAAATTAAATCTTCAAACTACAATATAGATACCCACAAAAAAACAATTTATATTTATGGTATCTCAAAAGATAAAGAAGAAAGATCAGAAGTAATAAATGAAGCAAAGCAAATTCTTGATGTAAAGGATGTTATAACAAGCATTTTTTTAGTTGAGGACTTGAGAGTATTAAAAAATTAATTTGGTTTTTTGTAATTAATCACTCCTGCAGAATAAGCTGCCACAGATGCTAAATTTAATATGTCAGAAGTCGATGATCTTAATGGAGCAATTTCAATTGCTTGACCTAAACCGATTAATAGTGGTCCTATAACTTTTGCACCACCTAAGGTTTTCATTATTTTATAAGTTATAGCAGCACTATGCTGTCCAGGCATAATCAATATATTTGCATTACCAACAATCTCAGAGAATGGATAAAGATCTTTATATTCATCGCTTAAGGCCACATCAGGTTGCATATCTCCATCAAACTTAAAGTTAACCTTTTTATTTTTTAAAATTTCTACTGCGTCTCTAATATGTTTAGTTCTAGCAGTAATTGGTTGGCCAAAAGTTGAGTGTGAAAGAAAAGCAACTTTTGGTTCAAATCCAAATAATTTTGCAACTCTAGATGCAGAAATAGCTATTTCAGAAAGTTGTTCAGATGTTGGATATTCGTGAACACTTGTATCCGCAATAAAGACCGTTTTTCCTTTATTTACAATCATGTTTAATCCAAACATAATTTCTCCTGGTCTTGCATCTATGACCTTTTTTACTTTATCAAGAGATTGTCCGTATCTTCTAGAATTTCCTGTAACCATTGCATCTGCATCACCACATGCAACCATGCAAGATCCCCATATAACTCTGTCATTTCTAACCATTTTATCACAATCTCTTTCAAGTAATCCTTCTGTTCTTTGAAGTTTTTTAAATAGGTAACTCACATATTTTTTTCGTTCGTCACTCAAAGTAGAGTTCACAATCTTAATATCAAAGTTTTCTCCGTAACCAATCTCTCTAAGTTTTTCTTTAACCACTTTTTCTTTAGCAACTAAAATAGGCGTACCTAATCCACTATTTTTAAATGCTATTGCAGCCTTCAAAGTATTTTCATCTTCACCATCAGCAAATACGACTTTTTTGTTTGTTTTTTTTATTTGGTTGTTTATTCCCTGCATAATAGTCACAGATGGATCAAGTCTTTGTTTTAGCTGTTCAGAATATTGATCAAAATTTTCTATTTTTTTTCTAGCAACACCAGATTTTATGGCAGCTTTTGCGACAGCTACTGGTATTACACTTATTAACCGAGGGTCAAAAGTAGATGGAATAATATATTCTTTTCCATAATTAGGTCTTTCGCCACCCATTGCAGCCGCCACTTCGTCAGGCACAAATTCTCTTGCAAGTGAAGCAATAGCATTAGCTGCTGCGACTTTCATTTCTTCATTAATAGTTTTTGCTCTAACATCTAATGCTCCTCTAAATATGTAAGGAAACCCAATTAAATTATTTACTTGGTTTGGATAATCGGATCTACCAGTTGCTATAATTGCATCATTTCTAACTTCTTCTATATCTTCAGGTTTAATCTCAGGATCTGGATTTGCACACGCAAATATAATTGGATTTTTAGCCATTTTTTTAACCATACTCTTTTTTACAACACCTGCAGCGGATAAGCCTAAAAATACATCTGCATTTTTCATTGCATCATCTAAATTTTCATCCTTAGTCTGTACTGCAAATTCTTTTTTCCAAGAATTAATATCTTTTCTATTTTTATTTATTACTCCTTTTGTATCCAACATTTTAATATTATTTTTGGGAATACCTGTGCTTCTAAATAATTTTGCACATGCCATAGCTGCAGCACCCGCACCATTAATTACTATTTTAATTTTTTTTAAGTTTTTTTTTGCAATATCAACTGCGTTAATTAATGCAGCTGTTGTTATGATTGCCGTTCCATGTTGATCGTCATGAAAGACAGGAATATCTAGAATTTTTTTTAATTCTTCTTCAATTATAAAACAGTTTGGTGCTGCAATGTCTTCAAGATTTATTCCACCAAAACTTTTTGCTATATGCTTTATAGAATTAATTATTTCTTTTGTATCTTCTGTGTCTATTTCTAAATCTATAGAGTCAATATCTGCAAATCTTTTAAATAGAACAGCTTTTCCTTCCATTACTGGTTTTGATGCTATCGCACCTAAATTTCCTAGCCCTAATATTGCTGATCCATTACTTATTACTGCAACTAGATTTCCTTTTGTAGTATATTCATATGCTAGCTCAGGATTGTCTGCTATCGCTTTAACAGGAGCAGCAACACCTGGAGAGTAAGCTAGGGCCAAGTCTCTTTTTGTAGTAACAGGCTTAGATGAAACGATCTCTATTTTGCCAGATTTATCATTAGTATGAAAATCCAAAGCTTCTTTATCAGAATAATGTTCAATTTTGTTTTTTTTCATTATTTGTTAGATATAAAAAAGGATTAAGTTACTAATATGATTTATGAATTTAATTAAGTCAACAGGCACATTTAGTCTGTTTGTTATACTAAGCAGAATTTTAGGATATATTAGAGATTTTTTTATAGCTATTTATCTTGGTTCAGGACCTATTGCTGATGCATTTTTTGTAGCATTTAGAATACCAAACACTTTTAGAAGATTATTTGCAGAAGGTACTTTTAATGCAGCGTTTGTTCCATCTTATACATCGGAACTTCTGTCGAGTAAAAGAAAAGCTCAAAAATTTGCAAACTCGGTATTTAATTTATTAGTCTTAGCACTTTTAAGTCTAACAATACTGGTAGAGATTTTCATGCCAAGCTTTATAAAATTGATCGCCCCTGGCTTCTCAGACTTAGGTGAAAAGTTTAAATTAGCAGTTGATTTAACAAGAATTACTTTCCCTTTTTTATTTTTCATAAGCATAGCTTCTTTTTTTTCAGCAATTTTAAATTCTCACAATAAATTTGCCGCCGCCGCCGCCGCTCCGCTCTTTTTAAATGTAATATTAATAATATGTTTCCTCTTTATAAAAAAAGACACTGTTTTAGTTTACTATATAAGTTATGCAATAACATTCGCGGGAATTGTACAGTTTGTATTTTTAATTATTTTTACTAGAAAATACTTTAATCCAAGTTTTAAATTCAATTTACAAATAGATAACAAAATAAAATTCTTTTTTAAAAAGCTTTTGCCGAGTATATTTTCATCTGGCGTTACTCAAATTAACATATTAGTTGGAACAATAATTGCCTCTTTCCAAGCAAGTGCAGTTTCATATTTGTATTATGCAGATAGAATATACCAGATAAACTTAGCAATAGCAGGGATTGCGATTGGTATAATTATTTTACCCAACCTCAGTAGGCATATTAAGAGTAAAAATAAAATAAAATTGGAAATTTTACAAAATAAATCTTTGGAGTTGAGTTTATTTTTAAGTCTTCCTGCAAGTCTTGCATTAATTTTTGCTTCTGAAGAAATTGTTTCTGCACTTTTTGGTTATGGATCTTTTAATGAAGAAAGTGTTAAAAATTCAGCTCTTGCATTATTTTATTTTGCATTAGGTCTACCTGCATTCTCAATGATAAAAATATTTTCAAGTTTTATATTTGCAAGAAATGATACAAAAACACCTTTTTACTTTTCATTAATTTCTGTAATTTTGAATATTGTTATTAGCGTATCTTTATTTAGTAAAATAGGTTTTATTATAATTCCTATAGCAACGAGTATTTCTTCATGGTTGAATGGATTCTTACTAATGGTATTTGTCCTAAACAAAAATTACTTTAACTTCAACAATTCATTTTTTAAACAGCTATTTAAAATATTTATTTCTAATTTAATTTCTTTGGGATTATTTAAAATATTAATAAATTATTTTGGCAATTATCTTATATTTTCGAATAGTTATAAATTTTTAGCAATTATATTAATAGTTCTTTTAACTTTTGCTTTTTATTTGTTGATTTCAATACTCATTAATGCCTTTAAAATATCTGATATTAAATTAAACTATTAATTATGTCTAAAAAAATTTTTTCTGGAGTTCAACCAACGGGAAATTTACATCTAGGGAATTATATAGGTGCTATAAAAAATTTTGTTGATTTACAAAAAAACAAAGATAATAGCTGCATTTTTTGTGTTGTTGATCTTCATGCCATTACTGTAATGCAAGATCCGATAGAGTTAAAAAATAATATTAGAGAGACAGCGGCAGCATTTATCGCAAGCGGAATTGATCCAAAAAATAGTATAATATTTAATCAATCTTTAGTTCCCGCACATTCTGAGGGTTCTTGGATTTTAGGATGTGTTGCCAGAATGGGTTGGCTGAATAGAATGACACAATTCAAAGAGAAAGCAGGAAAAGACAAGGAAAAAGCTAGTGTTGGTCTATATATTTATCCAGTTCTAATGGCCTCTGATATTCTTTTATATGATGCTACTCATGTGCCAGTTGGAGATGATCAAAAACAGCATTTAGAACTCTGCAGAGATATAGCTCAAAAATTTAATAACGAATATAAATGTCCAGATCTCCTAATACCTCCTGAGCCTCTAATACAAAAACATTTCTCAAGAATAATGAGTTTGAAGGATGGAACAAAAAAAATGAGTAAGTCAGATATTGCTGAAGGAAGTAGGATTAATTTAACAGATACGGATGATCAAATTATCAACAAAGTAAAAAAAGCAAAAACAGATAATGATACTTTACCTGGAAATGAAGATGGACTTAAAGGTAGACCCGAAGCAGAAAATTTAATGGGTATTTACTCTAGCTTAAGTAATCAAAATATTACTGATACATTAAATGAATTTGAGGGAAAAAATTTTTCTGAGTTAAAAAATAAACTATCTGAAGTAATTGTGACTAAACTGTCACCTATATCAAAAGAAATAAAAAAATTATTGTCAGATAAAAATTATATAGATCAAATTTTAGAAGACGGTGCAGTAAAAGCGCAGAATATTTCTTCTATAAAAGTTAAAAAGATAAAAGAAATAGTTGGTTTTTAATTATTTAATATTTTGAAATAAACACTATATATATCTAATGTTTATACAAACTGAAAATACACCAAACCCAAATTCATTAAAGTTTTTGCCTGGTAGAAAAGTATCTAATAATGGTCCTTTAGAAGTTTTAAATCAAGAAGATACAAATAATTTGCTGATAAAGAATTTACTACAAATAAATGGAGTGACGGGGGTATTTTTAGGAGAAGATTTCTTTTCGATAAATAAAGAAGAGAATAAAAAGTGGGAAGATATTCAGCATATAGTTATATCTTATGTAAATGAATATTACGCAAATGGTAATACTTGCATTATAGATAAAACAAAAGAAGAAGAGCAAAACAAAAATTATTCAGAGATAGAAAAAAAAATTATAAGTATTCTAGATTCTAAAATCAGACCTGCTGTTGCAAGAGATGGAGGGGATATTAAGTTCCAAGAATTCAAGGATGGAAAAGTTAAAGTTTTGTTAAAAGGCAGTTGTTCAGGTTGTCCATCTTCAACTCTTACTCTAAAAAAAGGTGTAGAAAACTTGCTTTGTCATTATATTCCCGAAGTTAAGGAAGTTTTAGCTGTATAATTAATTATTAATACTTATATTGAAATCAATGGTTAGACGTACAAAAAGTAAAAGTATTAAACCCAAGCAAAAGAAAAATAATATATTCAGATTTTCGGCGATTTCTCTGTTAGTTATTTTCTCTTTTTTTACTTTACCAACTTTAAGTAATTTTTTAGTTAAAAACTTAAATTTCAAAAAATCTATAATCTCAAATGCTGGTGTAAATTTTGACCAAGAATTAGAAAAAAGAAAAAAAGTGCTAGATGGAGAAACAGAAACTAAAACAAATAAACTCAGTCTTAAAAATATTTTTGCTGATATTGATTTTTTCAGTACAGATGACGAGGGACAAAATTCAATAAGATTTGATGCAAGAACAATTGAGCAATTGTTTAAAGATACAAATTATAATCTTGAAAAAGTTAGAGAGACCAAGTTAGTAAATATAGGTAACAAAATTGATCATCTTCCAAAAGAGATTAAAAGTATTGAGAGTTCAAAGAAGAGAAAGAGACTATTTATTCAAATAGTTTTACCGTTGATCGTAGAAGAGAACGCTAAAATTCGACTAGATAGAAAAGAATTATTTAGAATATTGGCTAAGAATATCAATACGCAAAAAGAAAAGAATTGGTTAAAGGAAAAATTTAAACAATATGGTTTAAGAGATGGAGATTTTTATTCTCTGAAAGTTAGAATGGATGAAGTGCCTGTCTCTTTAGCGCTTGCTCAAGCTGCTAAAGAAACAGGATGGGGTACATCTAGATTTGCACAAGAGGGTAACGCATTATTCGGACAATGGACCTGGAATGGAGAAGGTATCAGACCAGCTGGTGTAGATAAAGACGCAAAACACAAAGTTGCAAAGTTTTCAGTTCTTAAAGCATCAGTAAGAGCTTATCAGCGAAATTTAAATACTCACAGCAGTTATATTGAGTTTAGAAAAGAGCGAGCAATTCAAAGAGATAATGATGAAAAATTAGATAGTTTAAAATTAGTTAATTATTTAGATAAATATGCAGAAACAGGTGAAGTATATATTGAAGTGTTAAAAAAAATTATAAAACAAAATTCTCTAACTGATTTTGACGATGTTAAAGTGATGCCAACGAGCAAAAAAACAAAAAAATTAATTTAATTTTTTACAAATTGAAATCCTGCAAACCTCCACCCTTCTTCGTCTCTTAAAGAGCAATTAATTCTTCCTCTTCTTTCATTAAACTTTTCAGAAAAGTTAATTTTTAAAATATTACCATTTAACACAATATTTGTTCTTCTCCATTTTGATCCCTCATTCGAAAAGCAATTAATATTTTCTAAATTTTTTTGGTCTTTAAAAAACTCAATACTCATTTTTGGTGGATTTTCATTATCTTGCATAAATTTATCTTCAGGTTTAATTATTTTATATTGAAGGGGTAGGTAAGATATTACTTCCTTAAATCTTTTTAATTCACCATACTTCTCATTTATTGGAAATCTCGGTAACTCATATATATCTTTATTTAAATCTATAACTCCTGAATGTTGACCAAAAGCGAATTCGAAATTATTTGAGATATAATTTTTTTGCTCTAGGTTGTATTCACCAAAAGGATATGAAAAAAATATAGGGTTGTAACCTAATTTGTTTTTAAAAATATGGATAGATTTTTCAATATCCTCAACAAATTTTTTAAAATTGAATTTAGTTAAATAATCATGTGAATGTGAATGATTACCAATGTATGCAAATTCTTCTTTCTCTATCTCTTTAATTTGAGCCCAATTCATATATCCTTTATTTCCAACCGCTTCAGTTGATACAAACAAAATGAAAGGGATCTTATGATTTCTTAAAATGGGCCATGCATTTTCATAAAATGAAGAGAATGCATCATCGACTGTTATAAGAATTTTTTTTCTTTTTTTTACTTTATTAAAATTTTCAGTAAATTCTCCAGGATTATAAAAGTTAAGATTACTATTTTTTATTAAATTTATATGTTTTTTAAAAATATCTATTTTTATGTTTGTTGATGGATATTTATTTTCCTCAAATCTATGATACATAATCGCCAAAATACCTTGTTCCTCTTTATAATATTTCTTATTTACTACTTCGGATTTAGCGTTTAAAAAAATAATTGAAATTATGAATACTTTAATAATAAATGCTGCAGATGATAAAATTTTATTTTCACTCATAACTAGCAGAGAATCTTATACTACCGCACATATAAACAGTAGAGAAAACTTTGATAAAATAATGATATTAATTTTGAATTTCCTAAAAAAAAATAATTCAAATTTAGATGATATAGCTCAAATATTTGTGAATCAGGGCCCAGGAAAAGTTACAAGTATTAGAAATTCAATAGCAATTGCTAAAGGTATTTCTTTTGCAAAAAATATTGATTTATATGGATTTTTGAGTGAACACTTGACTGACAATAGCTTAGAACAATTAGTAAAAATTGATAAAAAAAATTTTACAAATATTAATTTGATTAAACCCCTCCACTCGAGTTAAAATATAGTATGTTAGAAACTATTGAAGAAAAATGTCAAAAAAACGGAGTTAAGCTTACTGATCAAAGAAGGATAATCGCAAGAGTTATTTCCGAATCAAAAAAAACGTACGGAGAATCTGACCATCCAGATGTAGATGAGTTATATAACAGAGTTTCTCAAATAGATTCAAAAATTAGTATAGCTACAGTTTATAGAACAGTTAAACTGTTCGAAGAAGCTGGTATTTTAACAAAACACGATTTTAAATCTGGTAAGGCAAGGTATGAATTAAATGATGATCATAACCATTTGATTGATATTAAAACAGGAGAAATTATAGAATTTGTAGATGAAGAGATCGAAGAGTTACAAAAAAAAATTGCTGACAAATATGGTTATAAGCTAGTTGATCATAAATTAGAATTATACGGAATCAAAAAAAAATAATTCATGCATAAAAAAGTATTTATAAAGACATTTGGTTGTCAAATGAATGAATACGACTCTAATAGAATATACGATGCTGTTAAAGCAATAGGATATAATAAAACAGAAAATCAAGGTGATGCTGATTGTTATATTTTGAATACTTGTCATATTCGAGACAAAGCCAAGGATAAAGTTTATCATGAAATTGGCAGAGTCAAAAAATTATACGAAAATAAAAAAAAACCAATCATGGTTGTTGCAGGTTGCGTTGCACAAGCTGAAAATACTGAGATGCTTAATAGAGAGAAATTTATAGATTTAATTATAGGTCCTCAATCTTATCAAAAAATAAATAATCTTTTAAAAAGCTTTGAAGAAGAAAATAAAGTTGAAGAAACTGAATTCGACTCAGTTTCAAAGTTTAGGTACTTCGATAATATTAAAAATAACAATACCAATGTTTCATCTTTTTTAACAATTCAAGAGGGTTGTGATAAGTTCTGTCATTTCTGTGTTGTTCCTTATACTAGAGGACCAGAATATTCTAGACCATTCAAAAGTATTATTGATGAAGCTGAGAGATTGATCAAGAACGGATCTAGAGAAATTACTTTTCTTGGCCAAAACGTAAATGCATATTCTTATAAAGATGGATCCAGGGAATACAGATTGTCAGATCTTATAAAAACACTCAGCAAATATTCCGAAATAAGTAGAATTAGATATACCACATCTCATCCAAGAGATATGACAGATGATCTTATTGAATGTTACAAAAATTCAAAAAAATTAATGCCTTTTGTTCATTTACCAATACAAAGTGGTTCTGACAGAATATTAAAAATGATGAACAGAAAGCACACTGTAAGTTATTATTTAAACATTTATGAAAAATTAATCAAAATTAATCCTAAAATAAAATTTTCTAGTGACTTTATTATCGGATACCCCGGAGAAACAGAGAATGATTTTAAAGAAACCATAAATTTAGTTAATAAAATTAAATTTATAAATTCATTTTCTTTTATTTTTAGCCCAAGACCAGGAACAAAGGCTGCAGAATTAGAGATTACTGATAAAGATAAACTTAAAAATAGACTGATAACTATTCAAGAAAAATTATTTAACAATCAAATAGAATTAAATAAATCTTTAGAAGGTAAAACTTTAGAGGTACTTGTTGAAAATAAACTTAAAAACCAAAAAAAATATTTTGGAAGAAATAAATTTTTAAATTCTGTTATTTTCGATGCTAATGAAAGTCATATCGGCAAATTAATTAAAGTGAATATTGAAAAAAGTAATCAAAATTCTTTATTTGGCAAAGTAACAGATGAAATGAAAGCAGCATAATTTGAAAAATTTTGCAAAATCAAAAATTAATCCCGATTTAAAATATGTATATTCAGAAAACAATGCCTTAAGTATTGTATTTCAAAGCAACGAATTACTTTTAGGTGTTTTAGGAGAATTTAATAATAACCTAAAAGAATTAGAAAAAATTACAAATTCTAGCATTTACTCAAGAGGAAACTCAATTTTATTAAAAAATAATCCTGAGAAAAATGAAATAATAAAGAATGCAATTCAATTCCTTGTAGATCAATTTTTAAATAATGGAACATTAGAAAAAAAGGATATAGAGTCATCAGTAAACAAATTTATGATTGATGAAAAAGTTACAAATAAAAGTAGAAATGTTGAATACATAATAAAAACTCCAAAAAAATTTGTTATACCAAGATCAGAGAAACAAAAAAATTATATAAGGGCTTTAAAAGAATCAGATATTATTATTTCTACAGGACCAGCGGGAACTGGTAAAACTTTTTTAGCTGTAGCTGTTGCTTTAACAATGTTGCTTGAAAAAAAAATAGAGCGAATTATTTTATCTAGACCAGCGGTAGAAGCAGGAGAGAGATTAGGTTTTTTACCAGGTGACATGAGGGAAAAAGTTGATCCATATTTAAGACCTCTTTACGATTCATTATATGACTTATTAGATTTTGAAAAAATTCAAAAAAAAATAGAAGTTGGAGATATTGAAATTGCACCACTTGCATTCATGAGGGGAAGAACTTTAAAAAATTCTTTTGCAATACTCGATGAAGCACAAAATGCAACAGATACTCAAATAAAAATGTTTTTAACAAGAATTGGTGAAAATTCCAAAATAGTTATTAACGGTGATCCTTCTCAAATAGACTTACACAATAAAACAATGTCAGGATTAAATAGATCAAAAAAATTACTTGGTCATTTAAAAGAGATATCTGTAGTAGATTTTGATCATACCGATGTTGTGAGACATCCACTAGTTTCCAAGATAGTCAAGGCTTATTCTGATAAAAATTCAGATTAATGATTAAAGTCAACATAGTTTTAGACAAAAAAATTTGGGAAAAAAAATTAAAAAAACCAGAAATCTACTTCAAAAAGAAATTAAACAAATTATCTAAATTAAGCATATTTAAAAATAAAAACCACGAGTTTACTGTGATGCTTACTAATAATAAAAAAATGAAAGATTTAAATTTAAAATTTAGAAATAAAAATGTTACAACGGACGTACTTTCTTTTCCTTTAAATGTTAAATTCAAAAATAAATTATATTTAGGGGATATAGCAATTTCTTTTGAAATAATTAATAAAAGAGCTAAATCAAAGAGTTTTGATCATGAATTAGATAAAATGTGGATACATGGTTATTTACATCTTTTAGGACATGATCATAAAAAAAATAAAGATTATTATTTAATGAAGAAAAAAGAAAATTTAATATTTAAAAAATTGAATAAAATAAATTGAAATCTATTCTAGAAAATAAAGCTTATCTATATTTAATATGTTTATTTTTAGGTATAATAACATCATTTAGTTTACCACCATATAATTTTGTATTTCTTAATTTTTTTTCACTCCCGATATTACTTTATATATTGATAAATTATGCCCATAAAAAAATCATATCGTTTTTTGTTGGTTGGGTCTTTGGATTTGGTTATTTTATTTCTAACCTTTATTGGATTACAAATTCTTTGACATATGATGTAAATTTTAAATTCATTATTCCATTTGCATTAATATTAATTCCTTTATTTTTGGGAATATTTTATGGTTTGGTAACTTTTTTAAGTAGCTATTTTAATTTGAAAAATAAACTCTCATCAGTTTTAATTTTTTCGCTTTTTTTTGGTGGGATTGAATTTCTAAGAAGTTTTATTTTAGGTGGTTTTCCTTGGAATTTATTAGTCTTTAGTATTTCAAATAACTTACCTTCTTTACAAATTTTATCCTATGTAGGAACCTACTCATTAAATTTATTATCTATGACTATTTTCTTGTTACCAATAATATTTTTTAATAAGTATAAAAGTTCAGCATCAGTTATTATTTTTTGTTTCAGTTTAATTCTAGTAGTAATAAATTACTCGTATGGATATATTAATATTAAAAATTTTGAAAAAAAAAAATACGACAAGCTAGATTCCGTTATTCGAGTTGTTTCTCCAAATTTTCCAATTGAAAGATTCTTAACAAATCAGAGTCCAGAAAAAAATATTGATGAATTACTCACTTTAAGTAATCCAAATAAATCTCAAAAAAAAATATTTATTTTTCCTGAGGGTATAATTAGTAGTATTTATTTTAAAGATCTCAAATTATTTAAAAATATCTTCAAAAAAAAATTTAATGTAAATCATAAAGTCATTTTGGGGATTAATAGTATTAAAGAAAATAAAATTTATAATTCTTTAGTAGTATTAAATTCTGACACAGAATTATTATATAAATATAACAAGAATAAACTAGTTCCATTTGGAGAATTTTTACCTTTTGAAAATTTCTTCAAAAGAGTAGGTTTAAAAAAAATAACCCAAGGGTATCAATCATTTTCAGCTGATAATAAAAGAAAAATTTTGAACATTGATAAATTAAAATTTATTCCACTTATTTGTTATGAAATTATTTATTCAGGAAAAATTAATCCAAATAAAAAATATTATGATTTTATATTAAATATTTCTGAGGATGGTTGGTTTGGCAAATCTATTGGACCTGCTCAACATTTATATCATTCGATATTCAGATCAATTGAAGAAGGTAAAAATGTTATTAGATCTACAAATAATGGAGTGTCTGCTTTTGTTAATCCCAAAGGTCAAATTATTAAACAAATTAGTGAAAAAGGATATTTTGATATTAATAAAATCAAACGTGTTGATAAAACTTATTTTGCTGAACATGGTAATAAGATCTTCTTTTATTTTGTCCTAATTTATACTACTTTCATTATGATATTAAAAATAAGGGAGAATAAATGAAAAAAGATTACTTATTTACTAGCGAGTCAGTATCCGAAGGTCATCCAGATAAAGTTTGTGATAGAATTTCAGATATGGTTGTAGATACATATTTGGCTGCTGAACCTCAATCGAGAGTTGCTTGTGAAACATTAACAACAACAAATAAAGTTGTCTTAGCTGGTGAAGTAAGAGGTCCAGAAATAAAAAAAGAAGATTTAATAGAAAAAGTTAGGCACTGCATCAAAGACATTGGATATGATCAAGAAGGATTTACTTGGAAAGAGGCAACATCAGTCGAAAGTCATTTACATTCTCAATCAGCTGATATTGCTATGGGTGTAGATTCCTCTGGAAATAAAGATGAAGGTGCAGGTGATCAAGGAATTATGTTTGGTTATGCGTGTAATGAAACTGATGTGCTGATGCCCGCTCCAATACATTATTCTCATAAAATTTTAAGACTTATGGCTGAGGATAGAAAATCTGGCAAATTAAAAAATATAGAACCAGACTCAAAAAGCCAAATTACAATTGAATACAAAAATGGTAAACCTTCATCTGTAAAATCTGTAGTTATATCGACACAACACTCTCCAGATATCAATCAAGCTCAAGTTAGAGAATTGGTAAAACCTTATATTGAAAGATCAATACCAAAAGAATTATTGAGTTCATTAGATGAAAAGGAAATATATGTGAACCCAACAGGAAATTTTGTAATTGGAGGTCCTGACGGTGACAGTGGTTTGACTGGTAGGAAAATTATTGTTGACACCTATGGTGGAGCAGCACCACATGGAGGAGGTGCATTTTCTGGAAAAGATCCAACCAAAGTTGATAGATCAGCTGCTTATGCATCCAGATATTTAGCAAAGAATGTTGTTGCATCTAAAATTGCTGATAAATGTCTTATACAATTAGCTTATGCAATTGGAGTATCAAAACCTTTATCTATTTATGTCGATTTGTTTGTTAACGACGATGAGAAAAATAAGCATGTTGAAAAGCTTATAAATGAGAATTTTGATCTAAGCCCCAGAGGAATAAGAGAAATGCTTGGTCTGAACAAACCTATCTATGAAAAAACATCAGCCTATGGGCATTTTGGAAGAATGCCCGATGACATGGGATGCTTTTCATGGGAAAAGACAGATAAATCAGACATATTTAGCAAGTAAATAAAGTTGAATATTAAAAAAAAATAAATATATTTCACTAACATTATTGAATTTTCAAAATGGGCTTCGGCCCATTTTTTTTTAGGTATAACAAATGTTAAATAGAAGAGCAGATAAATTAGAATTATTGAGAATTGCAGAAGCAGTAGCTTTAGAAAAGTCAATCGATAAAGAACTTATAATTGACTCGATGGAGAATGGTATAGCTAAAGCAGCTAAATCAAAATTTGGATCTGATAATGAAATTAAAGTTCAAATAAACAGAGATAATGGAGACATTGGAATTTATAGAAGATTGTTAATTGTTGAAAACCCAGAAAATTCAAATATTGAAATTAGCTTAGATGATGCAAAGAAACTAGATGTAATTTATCATGATAAAAAAGTTGGTGACGAAGTTTTGCAACCTTTACCTTCATTTGATTTTGGAAGAATAGCAGCTCAAACAGCTAAACAGGTTATTAGTTTTAATGTTAGAGAGGCGGAAAGAGAGAGGCAATATAACGATTTTAAAGATAAAAAAGATACAATAGTAAGTGGTATTGTAAAAAGGTTAGAATATGGAAATGTCATAGTTGACTTGGGAAGAACAGAGTCAATTATTCAAAAAAATGAAATGATACCTAGAGAGAATATAAAAGCTGGTGATAGAATAAAAGCATACTGTTTAGACGTAAGAAGAGAAACGAGAGGCCAGCAAATATTTCTTTCAAGGGCACACCCTAAATTTATGGAAAAACTTTTTATTCAAGAAGTTCCAGAAATTTATGAAGGACTTATAGAAATAAAATCATCTTCAAGAGATCCAGGTAGTAGAGCAAAGATTTGTGTTAAAGCAATTGATACATCTTTAGATCCAGTTGGAGCATGTGTGGGTATGCGAGGAAGCAGAGTACAAGCTGTTGTAAACGAGCTACAGGGTGAAAAGATAGATATAGTTAATTGGTCTGAAGATCCAGCTGTTATAGTTGCTAACGCTTTGTCGCCGGCTGAAGTTCAAAGAGTAAATGTGGACGAGGAAGGAAGAAAGCTTGATGTGATTTTAACAGAAGAAAATTTAAGTAAGGCAATCGGTAGAAGAGGTCAAAATGTCAGATTAGCAACAAAACTTATGAATTATGAAATAAATATCATGACAGACCAAGAGGATTCTGAGAGAAGACAAATTGAGTTTAAAGAGAAGACGGATAATTTTGTAAAAAATTTAGAATTAGATGAAACGCTTGGACAGTTGTTGGTTGCTGAAGGATTTTCATCAATAGATGACATAAAGGATAGTAATACAGAGTCACTAATGAAAATCGAGGGTATAGAACAAGATACTGCAATAGAATTAATTGATAGAGCAAAAGAATTTTATAAAAAAGATCAAGAGGAAATTGCAAATAGAATAAAAAACTTAGGTTTAGAAAACGATTTGATTAATCATAAAGGTTTAACACCTGGAATGTTGGTTACGCTTGGAGAACAAAAAATATTAACTCTAAATGATTTCGCAGATCTTGCATCAGATGAATTAACAGGTGGATATGATATCGTAAAAGGAGAAAGAGTAAGAATTAAAGGTTACCTAGAGGAATTTGCTCTTTCTAAAAAAGAAGCTGATGATTTAATTATGTCTGCAAGAGATATAGTTTATAAAGATTGAGAAATGAAAAATGGAAAAAAAAAAATTAAAGTTATCAATTTCTGGCACATCCAAAAAAACAATAAATAGTATAGAGCAAGCCAAATCTCACTCGAAAAATGCAGTTGTAATTGAAAAAAAATCGTCAAGATTTGCAAATAAGCCAAATTTTTCTAGAGGTAATAAATCTTCAGAAATTAGGTCACAAAATAATAATATTTCAAAACAAAAAACTTTTTTTAAACCATCAACACCTATTTCGTCTGATTTTGAAAAAAGAAAATTAGCAGAGCAGAGAGCCACAAGAAGACTAAAGGGTGAGAATGTTTATAAAGAAAATAAATCAAATAAAATTAGTGTTAAGAGGAGAGAATTAAAACTTACTGTTTCCCAAGCATTAAATGAAGATGAAATTAGAGTAAGATCTAGAAGTTTAGCTTCATTAAAAAGAGCAAAACAAAAAGAAAATAGACTACTTACAAAGGATAGCAAAAAAGAAAGTTTTAAACCAATTAAAAGAGATATCAATATTCCAGAAGTCATTACTATAAGAGAATTAGCAAATAGAATGGCTGAACAATCTAGTAGTATTATAAAGCACCTGATGGGCATGGGGGTAACAGTTACAATAAATCATACTATTGACTCAGATACTGCAGAATACTTGGTAAAGGAATTTGGCCATAATCCTGTTAAAGAAGAAAAGGCAGAGGAAATTTTAGAAAAAATAAAAGAAATAAAAACACAGAATTTAAAAAGTAGAGCTCCAATTGTTACGGTGATGGGTCATGTAGATCACGGAAAAACTTCAGTTTTGGATGTTCTTAGAAAAGCAAATGTTGTGTCTGGTGAATTCGGAGGTATTACTCAGCATATTGGAGCTTATCAAATAACTCATGAGACAAATAAAATTACTTTTATAGATACACCAGGTCACGCAGCTTTTACAGAAATGAGAGCCAGAGGATCAAAATTAACAGATATAGTTATTTTAGTTGTTGCAGCAGACGATGGAGTTAAACCACAAACAATAGAGTCAATTAAACACGCTAAAGCAGCAAAAGTTCCAATAGTCGTTGCTATAAATAAGTGTGATCTACCTGAAGCTGACCCTCAAAAAATTAAAAACCAGCTTTTAGAATACGAATTAATAGCTGAAGATTTATCTGGGGATACTTTAATGGTTGAAATTTCTACCAAAACAAAACAAAATTTAGAAAAATTAGTTGAGAGTGTAATTTTACAAGCAGAAATATTAGACCTAAAAACAGATTTTGATACTGATGCAAAAGGGATAGTTTTAGAGTCCAAGATTGATATAGGAAGAGGTCCAATCGCAAATGTAATTATTACTGCCGGAACTTTAAATAAAGGTGATTATTTTGTTAGTGGTTTAAAATGGGGTAAAGTGAGAGCGATAATAAATGATCAAGGAAAACAGATTGATACAGCAGAACCTTCAACTCCAATTGAAATATTAGGTATAAATGGAGCAGCTAAATCAGGAGATGATTTTATAGTATTAAAAACTGAAAAAGAGGCAAAATCACTTTGCGATGGAAGAATACAGGAAGCAAAAGATATTAAAAATCCATTATCTTTTGTAACTCAAGATTCTGCATTTAAAGATTCATCATTAGAGGAATTAAATATCATCATTAAATCAGATGTTCATGGTTCTTCTGAGGCCATAAAAAACGCCATAAATCAAATTAAACATGAAGAAGTAAAACCTAAGATACTTTTATCAGATATTGGCATGGTTACAGAGACTGACGTAACATTAGCCAAAGCATCTAATGCCGTAATCATTGCCTTTAATGTAAAACCTAGCAAAGAAGCTAAGAAAAGAGCTGAACAAGAAAAGATTACCATATCCAACTTTAATATTATTTATGAAGTTTTAGATTTTATAAAAAGTAAAATGTCTGGCCTATTAACCCCAGAAATTGATGAAAAAATAATTGGTACAGCTGAGATTCTTGAAATATTTAAGGTTTCAAAAGTAGGTAAAGTGGCTGGTTCAAAGGTTACAGATGGAGAAATTACTCAAGACTCCAGCGCAAGAGTAATTAGAGATGGGGCTATAATTTTTAATGGTAAAATAGGCACTATTTTTAGAGAAAAAAATCAAACTAAACAGGTATCTGCTGGACTAGAGTGTGGAATAACTTTAAAGGATTTTGTAGATTTCCAGAAAAATGATGTAATAGAAGTATATAATTCAACAATAACTGAGAGAACAATATAATGACTAACTTAGGAAAACCAGTCACTCAAAGACAATTAAGAGTTGGTGAAATGATCAAACAAGCTTTGGGAATGTTATTTATAAGAGATGAAGCAAAATTACCAAATCTATCAACTAAAGAGATAACTGTGACTGAAGTTAGAATGTCTCCAGATTTAAAAACAGCAAAAATTTTTGTAATGCCTTTAGGAGGAAAAGACGCCGAAGAAGTCGTTGCTAAACTAAAAGAATTTTCATTTGTAATAAGAAAAGTTTTATCAAAAAAGATAGTAATGAAATTTTTACCAAAACTATTTTTCGTAAAAGATGATTCTTTTGATTATGCAGAAAAAATTGAAAATTTAATAAAACAAACAAATAAATAAGGAAAAGAAAATGGTAAATAAAGCAAAAGAACTCGCAATTCACGATAAAGATACAGGTTCTTCAGAAGTTCAAGTTGCTCAATTAACAGATAAAATTGAGAACTTGTCAAAACATATTAAACAGTTCAAAAAAGATAAACACTCGTCTGTTGGACTTTTAAGAGCAGTAAATAGAAGAAAAAAATTATTAGACTACTTGAAGAAAAATAAAATGGAGTCTTATAAAGAAGTAATATCAAAATTAAATTTAAGGAAGTAAATGTTTAAGGTTGTAAAGAAAGAAATAGAAGTAGCAGGAAAAAAGATTAGTTTAGAAACAGGTAAAATAGCAAGACAAGCAGATGGTGCAATTATAGCTCAGTGTGGAGAAACTGTAGTTTTAGCAACAGCAGTAGGAGCTAAAAAAGTTAATCCTGATATGGATTACTTTCCTTTGTCAGTAAATTATCAAGAAAAATATTATGCAGCTGGTAAAATTCCAGGTGGATATTTTAAAAGAGAAGCAAGACCAACGGATAGCGAAACATTAATTTCAAGGTTAATCGATAGACCTATCAGACCACTCTTTCCTGATGAATTTAAAAACGAAGTTCAGGTACTTCCAACTGTAATATCTTATGACAAAGAAAATGAAGCAGATATTTTATCAATAATCGCTTCATCAGCGGCTTTGTCAATTTCAGGAATGCCATTTTTGGGTCCTGTTGGTGCTTCTAGAGTTGGCTTTATTAAAGGTGAATACGTTCTTAATCCTACTAAAGCAGAACTGAAGGATTCTAAGTTAGATCTTGTGGTGGCTGGAACAAAGGATGCGGTTTTAATGGTTGAATCCGAAGCAAGTGGTTTGACAGAGGAGGAAATGTTAAACGCTGTTAAGTTTGGCCATGAAGGGTTTGTTCCAATTATTGAGATAATAGAGGAACTAGCTAAAGAATGCAAAAAACCTGATTGGGAAGTTGAGAAAAAAGATCTTTCAGAAGTAAAAAATAAATTAGAGAGTGAATTTACGGATGAACTTAAAAAAGCATTTTCAATTAAAGATAAACAAGAAAGATCAAATTTAATTTCTGAGATAACTGATAAAGCAAAAAAACTTTATGAAGAAGATGAGAATTATACAGATCTTGATGTAAATTCTGAACTTAAAAATTTAGAAAAAAGGATTGTTAGAACAGATATTATAAAAAATAAAAATAGAATTGATGGTAGAGGTCTTGCAGATGTTAGGCCAATTATGTGTGAAGTTGGAATTCTTCCAAGAGTTCATGGCTCTGCTTTGTTTACTCGAGGAGAAACTCAAGCAATAGTTACAACTACACTCGGTACCTCGGATGATGAGCAGAAAATAGAAAGTCTTGAAGGATTACAAAAAGAGAGATTTATGCTTCATTATAATTTTCCACCTTTCTCTGTTGGAGAAACTGGTAGAATAGGTACTGGGAGAAGAGAAATTGGTCATGGAAAATTAGCTTGGAGAGCAATAAATTCTTCTTTGCCTTCTAAAGAGAGTTTTCCCTATACATTTAGAATTGTATCAGAGATAACTGAGTCAAACGGTTCTTCTTCTATGGCAACCGTTTGTGGTTCATCTTTAGCTTTGATGGATGCAGGCGTGCCAATAAAAGAACCAGTTGCTGGTATTGCAATGGGATTAATTAAAGAAGGAGATGACTTCAGCGTACTTTCAGATATTCTTGGAGACGAAGATCACTTAGGTGATATGGACTTTAAAGTTGCTGGAACTAAAGACGGAATAACATCTCTTCAAATGGACATTAAAATTACAGGAATAACATTTGAAATTATGGAGCAAGCCTTAAAACAAGCAAAAGATGGAAGAATTCACATCCTAGGTGAAATGAATAAAGCTTTATCTAAATCAAGGGAAGATGTTGGAAAACATACTCCTAAGATGGAGAAAATTACTGTAGATAAGAAAGATATTGCTACAGTCATTGGAAAAGGTGGAGCTACTATAAGAGAAATAGTTGAGGTATCTGGTGCCAAAGTTGACATCAATGACGAAGGTGAAGTTACAGTAGCTGCTCCAGATGAGGAATCAAGAAACAAAGCTATGCAAATGATTAAAGACTTAACTGCTAAAGCTGAACTCAATAAAATTTACAATGGAAAAGTAATGAAAATTATGGAGTTTGGTGCATTTGTTAATTTCCTAGGAAAACAAGATGGTCTTGTTCATATATCAGAGCTTGCTGATAAAAGAGTCGGTAAGGTAACTGATGTCGTAAAAGAAGGTGATGAAGTTAAAGTTAAAGTAATAGGCTTTGATAGAGGAAAAGTTAAGTTATCAATTAAACAAGCTGCAATATAAATTTATAGGAAAAATATGAAAAAATTTGATGATTTAATGAGAGTAAGCAATGAAATTGAAAATATCAGCGCTAGTGATGCAAAAGAAAAGCTAAATGACCCAAATGTTCAATTTATCGATGTTAGGGATAAAGAAAGCTATTCAAAAGGCACGATCGGTAATGCAATTCACTTAGATAGAGGTTTATTAGAATTTTATTTAGCAGAAGGAAGTCCTCTTGAAAATGATATGTTTAAAAATAATCCTGATAAAGAATATGTAGTTTTTTGTGGTGTTGGTGGACAAGGAACATTAGCAACCAAAACTATGAAGGATATGGGGGTTAAAAATGTCAAAAATATCACTGGTGGAATTAAAGAATGGGAAAAGATCAAGTAGAAAATAATTATTTTAAATTTTAATAAAATGAAAATTCCAAAAAAACTCAAATTTGAACAACTCAAAAATAAATATGGAAGATATTTATTACTTGGTAGTTTTGCATTTTTTTTTATTAAAGGTTTAATTTGGTTAGGTATTTTTATTGCCGTTGGCTTAGGTATTACTAATTCTTTTTAAAATAAGACAATTACCAACAAAATTATTTGAACAAAATTTATCACCACAGAAACAAAGTGTGATTGTTTAAATTTTTTATCCTGCTTTTCATCTCTGAACTTATTTATCAGTGGCATAAGTACAAAATTTGATACAGCAAATAATACCGCAATAATTAAAATTAAATAAAAATCTAAGGAAAAAATTTTTAGAATTATAAAGCAAATTAAAACTAAAATACTTATAGCTAAATTAACAGTGTAGTAATAAGGAAATATTTTTCTTATGAATTTTCTAGCATTTTCCTCATTTAATGCAGTGAAAGTAACAGGTGCTACAACAAAAGAAAAGAAGAGCATAATTCCCAATATTATACTCGTTAAATAAAGACTAATTTGTTGCATCATAATTTAACTAAATTTCAGGTAATGTTCTTAGGATCTGGCATTCCAACTTTATTGTAACCAGCATCCACATAATGAATTTCTCCAGTAACACCACCTGCCATATCGCTTAAAAGATATAATGCTGAATTTCCAACATCAAGATTATCAACATTTCTTTTTAAGAAAGAATGATCAGCATTCCACTTGTAAAGAAATTTAGCGTCGCCAATGGCAGATGCAGCTAGTGTTTTGATTGGACCCGCACTTATTGCATTAACTCTAATATTCTTTGCTCCCAGATCCCTTGCTAGATATTTAACACTAGACTCTAGTGCAGCTTTACATACTCCCATTACATTATAATTAGGTATAGCTTTATTTGCTTCATAACTCAAAGTAATCATACTGCCACCTTGCTTCATTATTTTAGATGCCTCTCTAGCAACTTCAGTAAATGAAAAACAAGATATTAACATACTTCTTAAAAAGTTTTCTCTAGTTGTATTTAAATATTCTCCTGACAACTCGGACTTATCTGAAAATGCAATTGCATGCACAACAAAATCAATTTCTCCCCATTGACTTTTTACGTCTTCAAAAAGTTTTACAACTTCTTCTTTTTTTTCTACATCACAGCTAAATGTTATGTTTGAATTTAGTTTTTCCGCAAGTGGAACAACTCTTTTTTTTAAAGCATCACCCAAATATGTAAAAGCTAACTCTGCTCCAGCTTCTGATAGTTTTTGCGATATACCCCATGCAATTGACCTCTCATTAGCAACGCCCATGATAAGACCTTTTTTTCCCTTCATTAAATTCATAGATCTAAACTTTCTCAAACACTAATGTTGCATTAGTTCCACCAAAACCAAAGCTGTTAGACATAATTGCATTTAGATTTACGTCTTTTTCAACTTGTGTAACAATTGGATAGTTCTTAGCTTCATCATCCATTTCTGAAATATTTGCTGATGCTGAAATAAAATTGTTTTTCATCATTATCAAACTGTAAATTGCTTCGTGAACTGAAGTTGCGCCTAATGAATGGCCCGACAAAGATTTTGTTGAACTTATCTTAGGTTTATATTCTGGAAAAGCCTCACCAACTGCTTTTAATTCTGTAATATCTCCCACAGGTGTTGATGTCCCGTGAGTATTAATATAATCAATTTTATTTTTTGAAGTTGCTAGAGCCATTTTCATACATCTCACCGCTCCCTCACCAGATGGTGCAACCATATCATAGCCATCTGAGGTTGCTCCATATCCAGTTAATTCTGCGTATATTTTAGCACCTCTTGCTTTGGCATGTTCATATTCTTCTAAAACAAGAACTCCACCTCCACCAGCAATCACAAAACCATCTCTTGTTTTATCATACGGTCTTGAGGCTTTTTCAGGGGTATCGTTATATTTCGAGGATAGTGCAGTCATTGCATCAAACATTGCAGTCATTGCAAAGTGAACCTCATCACTGCCACCTGCAAAAATAATATTTTGTTTTCCTAATTGAATAAGTTCCATTGCGTTACCAATACAATGACCACTCGTTGCGCATGCAGAACTTATTGTGTAATTAGTGCCTTTGATTTTAAATGGAACCGCTAGAGTGGCAGAAGCAGTACTTGCCATAGTTCTTGGAACTATAAATGGACCCATTTTTTTTGGATTTTTTTCTCTAGTTTTATCTGATGCTAAAATCACATTTTCAATTGATGGTCCCCCAGATCCCATGACCATACCTGTTGAAATATTACTAACCTCATTTTCTTCTAATCCAGAGTCTTTAACTGCTTCACTCATTGCAACATAATTATATGCTGATCCATCGCCCATAAACCTAATAACTTTTCTATCTATATAATCTTCCAATTTGATATTTGGTTTACCATGAACATGGCTTTTTAAATTATGCTCTTTGTATTCCTCAGAAAATGTTATTCCTGATTTTGTATTAACTAACGATTCATAAACTTCATCTTGGTTATTTCCCAAACATGAAACTACACCAAGTCCTGTTACAACTACTCTTTTCATTATTTAAATAATCCTACCTTAAGGTTTTCTGCACTATAAATCTTTTTTCCATCAGCGAGCAATATTCCATTTGCAAGCCCCACAGTTGTTTCTCCTTTAACAAGAATTCTTTTCATATCTATTTCGTATGTTGCCATTTTGACATTTTTAAGAACTTCTCCAGTGAATTTTACAGTGCTTACACCTAATGCTCTACCTCTTCCTGGATTTCCAAGCCAACCAAGAAAAAAGCCAACTAGCTGCCACATAGCATCTAAACCAAGACAACCTGGCATAACTGGATCTTCTCTAAAATGACAATCAAAGAACCACAAATTATCCTTAATATCAAGTTCGGCTTTCATAGATCCTTTTTTATAAAAACCCTCACTCTCAGTTATTTCTGTAATTCTATCAAACATTAGCATTGGTGGAGAAGGTAATTTTGCATTACCTGGACCAAATAACTTACCATTAGCACAATCAATTAGTTCGTTGTAATTAAAGGAACTTTTTTTCATAATTTTGTAATCTTATTACTTGATTTAGGTACATTATAATATACAAATAGTTTAGAATAGTTTTAAATTGCTAATGACAAGTAAACAAGTATTTATTGAAAAACTAAGAAACTCTAGCTTAAGACCAACTAAACAAAGAATAAACATATGCGAGGTTTTATTTAATAGAGATAAAACTTTCCATTTCACAATAAACGACTTATTCAATTTGATAAAAGATAAAACTGGAGATAAAGTTTCTTTAGCAACTGTTTACAATACAGTTCATGCATTTCATAAAAAAGGATATCTAAAAGAAATTCCAATAAATTCTAATCAAACCTACTTTGATACAAATGTCACAGATCACCACCATTTCTTTGATGTTAAAGAAGAAAAGCTTATTGATCTTAAAAATGAGGATGTAGGACCTATAGAAATTCAAAAATCTATACCTGGAAAAAAAATTAAATCAGTTGAAGTTTTAGTAAAATTAGAAGACTAAGTTTCAAAATTAAATCATAAATATTCTGACTTATTGACAATCTTCTTTAGAATAATTATAAACAACGAGTTAGAACAATTATAATACTAAAGGAGATATATAATAATGAGTGCAGAATTTCATAAAAGTAAAACATTTAAATCAGCAGAATTAAGTAAGTGCCCTTTTACGGGCGCAGGTACACCAGCAAAATTTAGCGCTGGTAGAGGACAAACAAATAGAGATTTTTGGCCAAATAGTTTGAATTTGAAAATTTTAAGTCAGCACTCGAATTTATCAAATCCAATGGAGAAAAAATTTAATTATTCTAAAGAATTTAAAAAACTGAATTACAAAGCACTCAAAAAAGATTTAAACAAATTAATGACAGACTCACAAGATTGGTGGCCAGCAGATTACGGTCATTATGGTCCTTTATTTATTAGATTAGCATGGCACGCAGCAGGTACATACAGAACAGGTGATGGTAGAGGGGGAGCTGGAACAGGTAATCAAAGGTTTGCACCGTTAAATGCTTGGCCTGATAATGTTAATCTAGATAAAGCTAGATTACTTTTGTGGCCAATAAAACAGAAATATGGAAAAAGAATTTCTTGGGCAGATCTATTTATACTAGTTGGAAATGTAGCATTAGAGTCAATGGGTTTTAAAACGTTCGGTTTTGGAGCGGGAAGAACTGATATCTGGGAACCAGAAGATGATATTTACTGGGGTTCAGAAAAAGAAATGTTAGGTGTTAAGAGATACAGCGGAAAAAGAGATCTTGAACAACCATTGGGGGCTTCTCACATGGGATTAATTTATGTAAATCCACAAGGTCCAGATTTTAATCCAGACCCATTGAAAGCAGCTCATGATATTAGAGAAACATTTGGACGAATGGCTATGAATGATTATGAAACAGTTGCACTAGTTGCTGGTGGTCATACTTTTGGAAAATCTCATGGTGCTGCACCTGAATCACATAAAGGACCTGATCCAGAAGCATCAAGAATTCAAGATCAAGCAACTGGTTGGAATAGTAATTACAAAACAGGAAAAGGTGTACACGCAATAAGTAGTGGTATTGAAGGGGCATGGACACAAACACCAACACAATGGGATATGGGTTACTTTGATTGTTTATTTAACCATGAATGGGAATTGACAAAAGGACCTGCGGGAGCATTTCAATGGACTCCAAAAAAGAATGGTCAGAAAATTAAAATGGTTCCTGATGCTCATGATAAAAGTAAAATGCATCCTCCAATGATGCAAACAACTGATTTATCTTTGAGAATGGATAAAAGTTATGGACCAATTTCAAGACATTTTTATCAAAATCCAGATGAATTTGCTGATGCATTTGCAAGAGCTTGGTTTAAGCTTACTCATAGAGACATGGGACCAAGAGCATGTTATTTGGGTAGCGAAGTACCAAAAGAACAATTAATTTGGCAAGATCCTATAGATAAACCAAAATATAAACTTAAATCAAAAGATATAAGAGATTTAAAATCAAAGCTTTCAAAATCAAAAATCTCTGTTTCTGATCTAGTTTCTACGGCTTGGGCTTCTGCTTCTACATACAGAGGTTCTGACAAAAGAGGTGGAGCAAACGGAGCAAGAATTATGCTTGAGCCTCAAAGAAGTTGGAAAGTCAATAACCCTAAAAAACTTTCAAAGGTTATTAAAGCTTTACAAAAAATTAAGAAAAAATTTGATACAAATAAAAAATCAGTCTCAATGGCAGATCTTATAGTATTAGGTGGAAATGTAGGAATAGAGATGGCAGCAAAAAAAGCTGGTCATAAAATTCAGGTTCCATTTACTCCTGGAAGAGGAGATGCAAGACAAGACCAAACAGATGTAAATTCATTTGGATTACTTGAGCCGCTAGCGGATGGTTTTAGAAACTACATGAAAAAAGGTAAATCTAATGTTTCAGCTGAGGAAAAATTAATTGATAAGGCACAATTAATGGGATTAACGGCACCAGAGATGACTGTTCTTGTAGGAGGAATGAGAGTTTTAGATACAAACTATGATAGTTCTAAAAATGGAGTTTTCACAAAAAAACCTGAAACTCTATCAACAGATTATTTTGTAAATCTTCTTGATATGAGCACCACTTGGAAAGAAACTGACAAGTCTGAACAATATTTTGTTGGTAAAGATAGAAAGTCTAAAAAAACTAAGTGGAAAGGTTCAAGAGTTGACCTTATTTTTGGTTCAAATTCTCAATTAAGAGCATTAGCTGAAGTCTATGCCTGCAAAGACTCATCTGACAAATTTGTTAAAGACTTTGTATCTGCATGGGTCAAAGTGATGAATGCAGATAGATTTGATTTAAGATTAAACTAGTATTAAGGAAAATGGAAAAATGACATCACTATCGTTCGAAGACTTTTATAAAGTTCCTGAAATTAAGTTTGATATAAATAGATTGCGAAATGACTTAAATCTAATTTTAGAAAAAAAGAAATTTAATTCGCCAGGTGTTACTCACTTTGGTGCAATTCCTCTAAATCAAATTCCAAATAACAAAGACTCTATAGAAGGGAACAATATCAGAGGTAGATATTGGACTATTGCAGATGAGACAGGCAAAGAAGTCTCAAGAGATATTGATATTGATGAATCGAAATATACTCAGTTGCTACCAGAGTTCGAGAAAACTTATTTTAAAGAGGTTTATGAAATTCTTAGTAAAAAATTTAAACTAGGAAGAGTAAGGCTTTTATTAAAAGAGCCAAGATCAACGCTAAGCTGGCACAAAGATCCAGAGTGTAGATTGCATATTCCGATAGTAACTAATGCAGGTTGTTCAATGGTCATTGAAAATGTTGCA
Organism: uncultured Pelagibacteraceae bacterium; assembly: GCA_902601895.1. GTDB lineage: Bacteria > Pseudomonadota > Alphaproteobacteria > Pelagibacterales > Pelagibacteraceae > Pelagibacter. The sequence goes on from CACKOU010000003.1 coordinate 39,106, forward strand.
AAACATTTGCCTGCTGATGGACATGTATGGATTACTAACAATACAAAGTATCATAACTTTTTTAATGGAGGAGAACAGGCTAGAGTTCACTTAGTTGCTTGTGTTCTTGAAAGCCCGTTTAAAGAATAATGGAAGTTACCAACGGTATTTTTAAAGCTGCCGGTCAGATTTATTCCAATAACAGAGGCTCTATTTTAAGAACAATTGTTTATACAGTTGGCCATTTTGCAATTGCTATAACTGTTTTGATGTTAGTTGCTGATGTATCTTTTATGATAGCTTTGACCGATGCAATTGTAGAACCAATTGCCAACTCAATTTGGTATTTCATTTTAGATAAGTGGTGGGCAAGTAGATCAAAAAGTAAATAATAATCATTATCAATAAGTATTTAGGAAAAATTTAATAAGGATAATTTGTAGTAATAATAATTATTCGCAAAAAAAATGCGTAAATAATAATTATTCGCAAGGATATTTGTTGAAAATAATTTTTTCATATTTAATTTTTTAAAATATGCAAATAGAAAATTATAATTGTAAAAAATGTGGATTAACAATCTCTTCAACTTGTTCCAAGTGTGATAAAATAGTTGATGTTGAAGTCCTTGATGATGGATGTATAGTTCAAAAAACTAAATGTGTTGATTGTGCGAATGCTCCAGTTATCAAAGACGTTTGTGTCCAACAAAAATAATTAGTTAATATATATAACTTAGAGGGTTAGTTGACTTTTCCCCAAAGATTCTCTTCGTCAACCCACCCTTTAAAACTTTTAGTTTCTACTAAGCACCAATTTCTCTCGCATTTTTTCACTATCAATAATCTTCCAGTTTCTATTTTAGCCAAGGGTTTAGAAAATTTAGTTGGTTTTTTGAATAGAATTTTATTTGATACAGTTATAAAGGATTTTGATTGCTTCAATTGAGAAATGTGTATCCACCCACCATTCTTTTTATTGTCAATTATTCTTCTAAAATTTTCTTTTTTATCAATCACTTTTACTGGCAAGTTTATTTTCTTGTAAATATACTTTATTGGATAATCAAAACTTGGACCATATCTTACGTTTACCTTATCATTTTTAAGCATTAAAAATTTTTCATTATTTTCAGAAATTGCATTAGAAGTAAAAAATATAATGATTAAAATCTTGAAGATTAATTGCACAAACAACCTTTTTTTTTAGTAAATTTAATTTTTCTAAATTCAAGTTTTTTCAGATTAACAATCAGAATTGATGAGTGAAGACTTTTATCTGACGAAATTATGTTTTTTAAAACTTCATTTGCTTGCATACTCCCAATTATATTTGATGTAGTTCCTAATATTCCTTCACTTTCACAATTTAAAACTTCATCAGTTGGTTCTGATTGATAAAAACACTTTAAACATGGGCTTGATTTGTTGTTAAAATCGAATGAAAAAATGTGTCCATCAAATTTGCTAATAGCACCAACTATTAATTTTCTTTTATATTTTAATGAAAATTTATTTATTAAAAATTTAGTTTTAAAATTATCTGTTCCATCTACAATTATATCGAAATCTTTTACAATTTTATTTAAATTTTTTTCTGATGCTCTTTCTTTTAAAATTTTGACTTTTACATCTCTGTTAATTAATTTTATTCTTCTTTTAAAGATATCAACCTTAAATTTTCCAACATCTTTTGAAGTATACAAAATTTGTCTTTGAAGATTTGAAATATCTACTTTATCGTGATCAATGGCACCTATATACCCTACACCACATCTAGCCAACAAATCTGCAACTGGACTACCTAATCCACCAATTCCTACAATTAAAACTTTTGAATTAATTATTTTCTTTTGTCCTAATATACCAATATCCTTAAGTATTATTTGTCTAGAGTATCTCTCAAGCTTTCGTTTAGATAATGAATTTTTCACTTACCCGTTGATCCAAATCCACCCGAACCTCTAATTGTCTCAGGCAAAGTTTCTACAGTTTCAAAATCTATTTTTAGAATTGGCATTAATATCATTTGCGCAATCCTATCATCGTTATTTACTGTAAAGTCTTTATCTCCATGATTAAATAAAATTACTTTTATTTCTCCTCTATAGTCACTATCAATTGTTCCAGGAGTATTTAATACACTTATATTATTTTTAGCTGCCAAACCTGATCGCGGCCTGATCTGAACTTCGGTATCCTCAGGTATTGCAATGGATATACCTGTTGGCACTAAAGCGTTTTCACCTGGTTTAATTACTATTTTCTTTTCAATGAATGCAGTCAAATCTAGTCCAGATGAACCTGTTGTTTTATATTCTGGCAGTTTAACTTTCTTGTCTAATTTTTTAATTAAGACTTTCACCATTAAGTTAATTAATCTGTTGAATTACTCTTTTGACTATTTCTTCAGCGACCAATGATTTACTCATCTTTTCAAAATTTTCTTCAGGTTTATCTTTGTAAAATATAGAAATTTTATTAAAATCTGATCCAAATCCTATAGTTTGATCTGAGACATCATTTGCAATTACCCAGTCGCAATTTTTTTCTTTCAGCTTCTCCTTTGCATTTGTCGAGATATTGTTTGTTTCTGCCGCAAAACCAATTGTTATTTTTGGTCTTAATGAATTATGATTAGATATATGATTTAAAATATCGATATTTTTTTCTAGCTCTAAGTTAAATTCTTCATTCTTTTTAATCTTTGTACTTTTATAATTTTTCACTTTAAAATCAGAAACAGCTGCAGAAAAAATAGCTACATCTGTTGGTAGATTATTTAAACTTTCTTTGAACATCTCTTCAGCAGTTTCAACACTTACAAAATTAACACCGTCCAAAGGTTTAATGCTTGTCTTTCCGGAAATAAGTGTCGTATCAAATCCATTGTCTCTAAGACATTTGGCTATTTCATATCCTTGTTTGCCACTGGATTTATTTGTAATAAATCTTACAGGATCAATATATTCATTAGTTGGTCCTGCAGTAACTAAAGCTTTTAATTTTTTATTTTTATCTAAATTAGAAAAATAATTTTTAAGCGTATTGACTATTTCATTTGGTTCTGTCATTTTTCCTTCACCGAATTCACCACATGCCATATCCCCTATCTCTGGGCCAATAATTTTGTATCCAAAGCTTTTTAATTTTAATATGTTTTCTTTAGCAGAAGGATGCTCCCACATTCTTACATTCATTGCCGGTGCTAAAAATATTTGTTTGTTAGAAGCTAATAAAACAGTAGACGCCAAATCTTCTGCATTTCCTGAGGCTACTTTAGATATGGTATTAGCTGTAATTGGTGCAACTAATACTGCATCAGCCCACCTTGATAAAGATATATGGTCCATCTCAGCTTCGTTTTCTGCACTAAATATATCGTCATAAACTTTTTCTTGGGAAAGAGACGAAACAGATAGTGGAGTTACAAATTCTTTTGCATTTTTTGTTAATATAGTTTTTACGCTAGCACTATTTTTCTTAAGTAATCTTATCAACTCAAGACTTTTGTAAGCAGAAATTCCGCCACATATAATTAACAGTATTTTTTTATTATCAAAATAATTCATCGTCGAGATTAAAATACTACTAATCCTAAAATTACAAGTAATAATAAACCAATGATTGATTGATTTCTGAAAGCTACCATTTCATTTTTTTTTGTATTTAGATCATTATACGTATTAGTATTTTGTGGAATTTGTCCACTTGCAAGAAATGTTAATGCTTGGTTTGCTTTATCCATTATTTGTGGCATTTCTGGTAATCTTTTTATAACTTCTGCAGAATTTTTTAGAGTTTCATTTAATGTTGTTATAGGATCTTTTGTTTCTTTAAGCCATTTTTCAAGAACAGGTCTTGACGTTTCCCAAATGTTTGTCTCTGGATTTAATCTTCTTGCAACACCTTCAACTACTACCATGGTTTTCTGTAGCATGAGCAACTGTGGTTGAGTTTGCATATTAAATTTTTCTGTCACATCAAAAAGTTGTTTGAGTAGTTTACCGCCAGATATATCTTTAATTGACTGACCAAATATTGGTTCTCCTATTGATCTTAGTGCTTGGGCAAGATCATCAACAGGCACTTCTTTTGGAACTAACCCTGCAGCCAAATGAACTTCAGCCACTTTTTTATAATCTCGTTTAATAAATCCATATAAAATCTCAGCAAGAAATTTTTTACTCAAATCATCGAGCCTTCCCATTATACCAAAATCGATAGGTACAATTTGACCACTATTATTTATAAAAATGTTACCTTGATGCATATCTGCATGAAAAAAACCATCTCTAACAGCATGTCTTAGAAAATGTTGAATAATATCTGATGCAATTTTTTTGGTATCTATATTTCTTTTTTCTAACTCTTCTGTTTCTCTTATAGAGACACCTTCAACCCAGTCTAAAGTCATTACATTTTCACTTGTAAAATTCCAATAAATACTAGGAACTTGAAATCCACTGTCATTCTTAGTGTTTTCAGAATACTCATTAGCTGCAGCGGCTTCAAATCTTAAATCCATTTCTAAATTGGTTATTTCTTTTAGCAAATAAACAACCTCAACTAATTTAAGTCTTTTTGTCTTTTTTAAAATTGACTCTGTTAAAAAAGCAAAAAGCATCAAAGCATCAATTTCTTCGTTAAATATTTTTTTTATATTTGGTCGTAAAATTTTTATAGCCACATCTTTAATTGTGCCATTATCATTTATTTGCGCTTTATGAACTTGAGCTATAGATGCTGCTGCTACTGGTTCAGATAGATTTATAATTGAATTAAAATTATCTTCTCCTAAATCTTTTCTTATTATTTCTTTAGCTTTAGATAATTCAAAGGGAGGCAAACGATCTTGTAAACTCTCTAGTTGCTTTGATAACTTTTCTCCAATTATATCTGGTCGTGTTGCTAGAAATTGACCTAATTTAATAAATGTTGTACCCATAGATTGCAAAGAGTTTGATAATCTTTCACCTTCGGTTTCATTTACAAAAGAATTATCTTTTTTTGAAAATGATAAAGACAACAAATAGAATAAAATTTTTATTCCAATCGGTGGATTATGAAACTTTGTGAATATACTTAAAGCGTCAGATTTTGCTAATTTCCTTCCAAGCTTAAAAAGTATGTATAATTTTTTAATCATATTTTCCAACCTGAATGAATAGCCACTATCCCACCAGAAAAGTTTCTATACTCACATTTAATAAAATTATTTTTCTCCATTAAACCCTTTAATTCCTCTTGATTAACAAATTCTTGGATACTTTTTATTAGATATTCATAAGGCTCTTTTTCACCAACTATAAATTTTCCTATTTCTGGAATTAATTCAGAGTATCTTTTATAGACTAAATCTAAGTTTAAATTTTGAATTTTTGAAAATTCTAAACAAAAAAATCTACCTCCTGACTTTAAAACTCTGTACGCTTCACTTAAGGATTTATTAATATTTTTTGTATTTCTTAAACCAAAACTGATTGTGTAATAATCACATGAATTAGATTTTAAAGGTAATTTCTCTGCCGACCCTTTAATCCACTTGATATTTTTGTAATTTGATAGTCTATTTTTTCCCTTTTTCATCATTCCTTCATTGGGATCAATACAAAATAATTCTATATTTTTATTTGAACTATTATCGATAAAAAGTTTTGCTATATCACCTGTGCCACATGCAACATCTGCTAGAATTTTATTTTTACCTGGGTTCATCCAATTTATTAAATTTCTTTTCCATATTCTATGAACTCCAAGTGACATTAAATCATTCATGATATCGTATTTATCATAAACTTTATTAAACACTCCTTGGACTAGACCTTTTTTATTTTGAAGATATTGTTGCATAAAAAAAATAATATTAATTAATATAATAATAAATGCCAGAATTGCCAGAAGTAGAAGTTGTTAAAGAGTCACTAAGTAGAACGATAACAGGAAAAAAAATATATAAAGTAAGTGTTAAAAATAGAAATCTGAGGATTAAAATACATAAAGATTTCGAAAAAAATTTAAAACTTAAATTTATTAAAAAGGTTAATAGATTTTCGAAATATATCATTCTTGATCTTGAAAATAATAAGTATTGCGTAATTCACTTAGGAATGTCGGGTACTATTCATATTTTAAAAAAAATAGGTTTAAATAATAAAACCAATTCAAGTTTTTATCATAGTCCATTTTTACCAAAAAAGCATAATCACGTTACATTAAAATTGAAAGATATGAGTATAATTTATAATGATCCTAGAAGGTTTGGATTTTTTAAAATTTTTAATAATAAATTAAGTTTAGAAAAATATTTTAGCAGATTCGGACCTGAACCATTTTCAAATAAATTTAATATTAATTACTGTAAAAACTACTTATATAAAAAAAAAAAAAATATTAAAAATTTTTTATTAGATCAAAAATTCGTTTCAGGTATTGGAAATATTTATGCAAGTGAAATTCTTTTTAAATCTAAGATCAATCCAAAGAAAGAAGCTAGCTTTATAACTAATAGTGATATAAAAAAAATTATTAGGTTTTCTAGAACAACATTAAATCATGCAATTAAATCTGGTGGATCAACTATTAGAGATTTTAAAAATATAGGTGGTAATAAAGGTTATTATCAGAATAATTTTAAAGTGTACAATAGAGAAAATAAAAATTGTTTGGTTGCCAGATGTAAGGGGTCGATAAAAAAAATAATAATTACTAATAGATCAACTTTTTTTTGTAATATTTGCCAAAAATAAATTAATAATCTATTGACCATGCAAAATTATAGTTATATATAAACGCGACTATGGCAAATACAAAATCAGCGGTTAAACGGGTAAGAAGAATAAAAAAACAAACTGAAGTAAATAGATCACGAAAAAGCAGATATAAGCTATCATTAAAAAAAATGAAATTATTAATAGAAAGCAAGAATAAAAAAGAAGCTTTAGCATTCTTACCAAAACTTAATTCTGAGCTAATGAAGGTATCAAAATCTGGTATAATAAAAAAGAAAAATGCATCGAGGAACGTATCTCGATTAACAAAAAAAATTAACTTACTATAACAACCTTTAGTTTATAATAATATACAACTTATAAGATTAAAATTAAAAAAGATAATTTAAAGCTCAATAAAGTAAATTTATTGTTACTATTTTTTTTAAAATTTTTCAAATACAATTTTTAATTTATACAATCCTAAATTTTATTTTTTTTTTAAAATTTCAAATAAAATATTGCATATTTTTTTTCGATAAGATTTAACACATTATCCATATGAAAAATCAATTCTCTAAAAAAAATTTAAATAATGTAATTAAAATTGATTGGAAATTAATTCATTCAATAATGAAAGATAAATTTGGAACAGAAATTTTCGACAGTTGGTTAAAAAAAATTGATTTAGTTGATGAATTCACTGATCATGTTTTATTATCAGTACCTACCCGTTTTATTAGAGATTGGATTACTTCAAGATATTTAGATCAAATTTTAGGTATTTTAAAAAAACAAAAAAAAGAAATAACAAGAATAGAGTTTGTAATTGAAGATAAAATAAAACCATTAAAAGAAAATTATAATAAAGAATTACAATTAAAAGAAAAAGTTACTTACATTAAAGATACTTTTTTACAATATAATAGAATTGATCCCAATAAAAATTTTAATAATTTCTTATTAGGTTCAAGTAATAAATTAGCTTTTGAAGCTGCAAAAAAAGTCACTGAACAGGTTGCGTATTATAATCCCTTATACTTATATTCTGGAGTTGGTATGGGCAAAACCCATCTTTTGAATGCAATTGGTTTAGAATTAAAAGACAAAAATAAAGTTATGTTTATTTCAGCTGAGAGATTTATGTATCAATTTGTAAAATCAATTAAATCTAATGAGATGGTCAAATTTAAAGATTATTTTCGTAATACAGATGTTTTACTAATTGATGATATACAATTTATGAATGGTAAAGAAGCAATGCAAGAAGAATTTTTTCACACTTTTAATGCACTTTTAGAAAAACAATCTCAAATAATAGTTTCTGCAGATAGACCACCAAATAAATTGCTTAGAATACAAGAAAGAATAAAATCTAGGTTTTCTGGTGGTCTTGTTGTTGATATTCAAAATCCAGATATAAAGCTAAGATATGAAATACTAAAATCAAAATATGATGAAATAAAATATTTAAACTCAAATCAAGTCCTTTTAAAAGATGAAACTTTAAAATTTATAAGCGAAGAAATTAAAACAAGTATTAGAGAGCTGGTTGGAGCTCTAAATAGAATTGTTTCTTTTTCAAGAATTTATAATAAATCTCCAAATATTTCTGAGACTAAAGTTATACTAAAAGATCTTCTTAATTTAACAGAGAATAAAGTAACTATCGATAATATACAAACTATCGTCTGCAAATTCTTTAAAATAAGTAAATCAGAGATGCTATCTCCAAGAAGATCAAGATACCTCGTGAGACCGAGACAAACAGCTATTTACTTAGCTAAAATACTTACATCTAAATCTTTACCTGAGATAGGTCGAGCATTTGCTAATAGAGATCATACGACAGTTATTCACTCTGTTAAAACAATCGAAAGAATTCGTAAAACTGATAATGAACTCAATATAAATATAGATAATCTGAAGAATAAAGTTCTCTATAATCCAAAAGATGAAATTTAATGTCAATCAACAAGATCTACAAAAATCTCTAAGTTATTGCCAAGGGGTTATAGAAAAGAGAAGTACACTCCCAATTTTATCAAATATTCTTTTAGATGCTTCCAATTCTAAATTAACTATAACTGCAACTGACTTGGATATAATCTTCATAAATGAAATACCTAATGTTGAAATTTTAGAAGAAGGTAAAACTACTACCTCTTCTTCAGTTATATATGATATTATAAGGAAAATTCCACCTGGAAACAAAATTAATCTTTCAACTTCTGAAAATAACAAACTTAAAATTAAATCTGAAAAATCTATATATAATTTAAATTGCATAGATCCATCAGAATTTCCATTATTAGATGAAAATTTTAATGATAATGAATTTTCATTAAATTCTAAGGAATTTTTAAAATTACTTAATAAATGTAAGTTTTCTATTTCTAATGATGAAACAAGGCATTATCTGACAGGGATCTTCCTTCATCAAGTAATAAGTGATGATAAATCATATTTAACTGCAGCCGCAACCGATAGTCACAGAATGTCAATTTCAAAAATTAAATTAGAAAACAAAATTAACTTTGAGCCCATCATTTTGCCTAAAAAAACAATCTATCAATTATGCTCATTACTAGAGGATCAGGACTCAAAAATTAAATTTTCAAATATCAAAACAAAAATTAAAATAACATTTGAAAATAGTACAGTAATATCAAAACTAATTGATGGTAAATTCCCTAATTATATTCAAGTACTCCCAAAAGATAATCAAAAAAAACTTGAAATAGATTTAAAACCTTTCTTAAATTCCGTTGATAGAGTTGCTTCTGTTTCATTAGATAAAAAAGATAGTGTAAAATTTAAACTAACAAAAGGAAATCTCAATCTATCTGTAAACAATTCAAATAGTGGAGATGGTAATGAAGATTTATCTGTTGATTTTGATCATGACCTTGAAATTAGTTTTAACTCAAGATATTTAATTGACGTGGCATCTCAAATGGAAGGTCAAAAGATTGATATTTATTTAAAAGATATATCCTCTCCAGCTTTGATAAGAGATCCTTCCGACTTTAATAGTTTATTTATAATTATGCCAATGAAAGGTTAGTTGATACCTAGTTCTGAATAAATTTTATTCTCTAATAATCTAACAAATTCTTTCTCTTCTAAACCAGGATCTATTGGGTCTAGAATAGAAACAGTTATAGTCTTATTAGCTTTTATCGTTCCATTTTTTGGCCAAACTTTTCCAGAGTCGATTGCTACCGGCTGACATTGCATATTTAATTCCTTATAAATTCTTCCAACACCCTTTTTAAATGGGACTCTATCTTCTGGTAAAACTCGTGTTGCTTGAGGGAAAATTATTAATGGACTTCCTGTTTCTTGTATTTTTTTTTTTACTTTTTCAATAAAGTTAAGATTTTCTTTTGTTATTTTATTTCTATTAATAGAAATAGAACCTGTTTTTCTTAAATACCAACCAAAAATAGGAATATTTAATAGTTCCTTTTTCAGGATAAAAATAGGTGAATTGAAAATTGTTTGTAAATAAAAAGTTTCAAACATAGATTGGTGAGAACAGGCAATAAAAAAACTTTTATTGCTAATCATATTTTCTTTACCTATGACTATTATTTTAGTTGAATAAATGAATCTTAAACAAATAGATGACCAATACCCAAAAAGTTTGCCTCCAAACAGAACTATTTTTTTTGGCAATACTAGTGATGGGATAAACAAAAGACATATGAATATTAGTCCTGAAAAAAATATACTTTTAAATAAGATATTTCTCATTATAGATCTAAGTTAGATTATATCTGATATTTTTTGCCTTTTTCTAATAATCTTAACTTTATTTCCATTAATTAAAATTTCTTCTGGCCTTACTCTTAGATTATAATTAGAAGATAAAGAATAACCATACGCACCTGTATCGCAAATAATCATTATATCATTCTCTTTTATACTCTGAAAATTTTTTTCTGTTAAAAATTTATCAGTTGTTTCACAGACAGGACCAACAAATTCTAAAGTTTTTTTTGATCGTGAATTATTTCTTTGGTAAGGTATTATTCTATGTTTTGCATTGTATAAAGCTGGTCTTATCAAGTCGTTCATTGCCGCATCTAATATAACAAATGTTTTTGTTTTATTATGTTTTAAATAAATTACTTTTGTTACAAGAATACCTGCGTTTCCAATAATAGATCTGCCTGGCTCAAAAATTATTTTACAATTATATTTTTTTTTGAATTTAATTATTGATTTCTTGTATTTTAAATAATTTAGTTTTTTACCTTTATTTTCATAATTAATTCCCATTCCACCACCTAAATCAATAGTCTCAAATTTGTAATTAAGATTTTCCAAAATTTCATCGAGCACATTTAACATTTTATCGTAGGGTTTATAGTTCAAAATTTGACTTCCAATGTGAACACTTAAACATTTAATTTTAATAAATTTAGAATTTTTCATTAAATTAATAATTTTTATGAAGGTCTTTTTGTCTACACCAAACTTATTCTCACTTTTCCCCGTAGAAATTTGTTTTAATGTTTGAGCATCAGTATCAGGATTCAATCTCAAACCTATATTAACTACTTTATTTAATTTTCTTGCCACTTTCTCAATTGTTAGAACCTCACTTAAAGATTCTGAATTGATTAATAATATTTCTTGTTTTATAGCATACTCAATTTCAGCTCTTGTTTTTCCAACTCCAGAGAAAACAATTTTTTTTTTGTTGATTCCTGCTTTAAGTGATGCAAACAACTCACCTTTTGAGACAACATCTGCACCAAGACCTAGTTTTTTTATTTCTTTCAATAATAAAATATTAGAATTAGATTTTACAGAGAAACAAATTAATGGCGATATCTGTTTAAAAATATTTTTAAAATTTTCTATATTTTTCTTTAAATTTTTATATGAGTAACAATATAAAGGTGTGCTAAACTTCTTTACTAAATTTTTTATATTTTTTTGTTCAATAAAAAAATTATTATTTATATATTTCATAATAATCTTTGAACTTTTTATTTAAGTTTGCTTGATATTCTGGATCACCCTTTCTTCCACAAGCCGCCAAAAAATATAAACAAAGTATAGTAATTAAAATTTTTTTAAACATTTTTTAATTTTTCTTTCTTTATCATCTTCTTTACATTTTCAAAAGAGGTTCCACCATACGATTTTTTTGAATTAATTGAGTTTTCCAAGTCTAATATTTCATAAACTCCTGAATTTAAATTTGGTTCTATTTGGTTCAATTCTTTTAAATCTAATTCATGAAGTCTTTTGCTCTTTTTTTCTGCTAAATTAATAATTTTTGCTGTCTGCAGGTAAGCTTTTCTAAAAGGATATCCAAGCTCTTTAACCATGTAATCAGTTAAATCTGTAGCTGTAATAAAACCTTTTTCTGCTAGTGATAACATTTTTTTTTTATTAACAATTAAATTTTTTACTACATCATTTAATAATGACAGTGATATTTTTAATTGGTCACTTGATTTAAAAACTATTTCTTTATCATCTTGTAAATCTTTGAAATAAGATATTGGTAATCCTTTCAAAATTGAAATCATAGAATTAATATTCCCAATAAAAGTTCCAGTTTTACCTCTCAAATATTCTAGAGGATCGGGATTCTTTTTTTGAGGCATTATCGAAGAACCAGTTACTAATTTATCATTAAGACTTATCAGATTAAAAGCATCAGAATTCCAAATTATAAGTTCTTCAGCTATTCTTGAAATATGTATTGAGCATGCAAGAGATGAATATAAAAAATCTAAAACAAAATCTCTATCAGATACAGTATCTATAGAGTTATTTGTAGGCTTTTTAAATTTGAGTTTCTTTGTAGTGTAATTCCTATCAATTTTAAAAGATGTGCCAGACAAAGCCCCGACACCTAATGGATTTTCATCTAAAAACTCCAAGTTATTTTCAAATTTTTTTTTATCTCTCTTAAACATCTCAACATATGCTAATAGATAATGTGCTAAAGATATTGGTTGAGCATTCTTTAAATGCGTGAAACCTGGAATAATTGTTTTAATATTTTTTTGAGCAAGATTAAGAATATTAGAATTTGTGTTATCTAGTAAAATGATAATTTTTTTTGTCGCCTCTTTTAACCATAATTTTAAATCGGTTATTACTTGGTCATTCCTTGATCTAGCTGTATGGACATACCCAGCATCATCTCCAATTAATTCAAATAATCTATTTTCAATATTCATATGAATATCTTCTAATTCATAATTAAAAATGAATTTTTTCTTGATAATTTCATTTTTTATTCTTTTCAACCCCCAGATGATTTTATTCTTAACTTTAAAATCTATAATTTTTTGTTTGTGAAGCATTTCTACGTGGGCAATTGACGCCATTATATCTTCTTTAAATAATCTCTTATCTATTGATAGAGACCCGCCCACTTTTTTAAATAAAGTTGATACATTTTTTTTAGTTCTTGTGCTCCAAATTGGTTTATTGTTTTTATTTTTTCTCATGTTAATAAATTATTACTTTTATGAGATTTATATATTTATCTTTTAAAATAATATTTATTTACTTATTATCACTTAGTTCTTCATATTCAATAGAAGCACCCAATATAAAAAATCTAATAATTTATGAAGAAAAACAGGAAATTAAGTTATTTGAGTTTTTTAATGAGTTTGAAAACAAAGTTAATATTCAAGAATTTAAATCTGAATTAATAATAGTAAATTTTTGGGCCACATGGTGTGCCCCTTGCAGAGAGGAAATGCCATCTTTAAATAACCTTCAATTAAATAATAATGAAAATAAAATTAAGATTATACCAATAAATATTGGAGGTGAAAATTTGCGTATTTCAAAAAAATTTTTCAATGAATTAAATATAGATAATTTAAAAGTTTATGTTGGTAATGGTGCAGAAATTGCTAAAAATTTAAAACTTAGAGGGCTACCCACAACTATATTTATAGACAGAGATGGATATGAGTTTGCAAGAATAGTTGGATCAATAGATTTTAATAACGATGAATTCTTAAAATGGTTAAAGAAATTAAATTAATTTTTGTAAAAGTAAGCTAAAGCAACCAATACTATTATAGCAATAAATTGAAGCAAAACTCTTAATTGCATCAGTTTATTCGAATTTTTTTTATCTCCATCTCCTTTAAAAAGAGTCCTAATACCCAGGATTAATACAACGGCTACTGCTGCAAGTAAGACAATTGCTGTTATTTTGACAAATATTTCAGAAATCATTTTTTGATTTTAGTTTGTTTTTGAAATAAAAAAACATAAATAGTTATCTATGACATTTTGCCTTGAAACAACAATTGTAAAGCCTGAAAATGAAACTGAAATCAAAAATGCAGTAATTTTATTACATGGATATGGAGGTGACGGTAAAGATATAAGCATGCTAACCTTAAATTGGAGAAGGTTCTTAACTAATACAATATTTCTATGTCCAAATGGACATGAGAAATGTAAAATTAATCCAACTGGTTATCAATGGTTTGACTTGGAGACGAATGATAAAAACTTTATTTTAAATGAAGTAAGAAAAGCTGAAATTAAATTAGCAAAATATATTGAAGAAGTTAAAAAACAATACAATTTAAAAAACTCAAAAATTTGCTTGTCTGGATTTAGTCAGGGTTGCATGATGTCAATAAATCTAGGTTTAATATCTGAAGAACCATTTAACAGCATTGTGGGTTTTTCAGGAAAAATTATTGATAAAGATGATCTTAAATCAAGAATATTTTCAAAACCAAAAACTTTATTAATTCATGGTGATAGAGATGAAATTGTTCCACCGTATAACTTATTAGAGGCAAAAGATTTTTTTTCAAGAAACAATATAAAAATAGAAACTTTAATGATCAAAAACTGCGACCATCATATACCAGTTGAAGCTTCTAGTAATGCATTAAAGTTTATTAAAACGAATTTTAATATTTAAAAAATATTTAACTTTTTGTTATATTGATTAATAAAAATATATAATATAATAATTTATTATGACTTTAATGATAAATGAAAACCTATCTTTAGAAAAATGTCCTGCATTAGTTCTTAACGCAGATTATAGACCTTTAAGTTATTACCCACTTTCTTTGTGGTCTTGGCAAGATTCGATTAAATCAGTGTTTTTAGATAGAGTTTCAATTGTTAGTCATTACGATAGAGTAATTAGAAGCCCTTCATTTTCCATGCAATTGCCAAGCGTAATAGCTTTAAAATCTTTTATTAAGCCTCGTTCAAATCCAAATTTTACAAGATTTAATGTTTTTTTGAGAGATAAATTTAGTTGTCAGTATTGTGGAAGTAAAAATGAATTGACTTTTGATCACCTTCTCCCAAGATCAAAAGGAGGGAAAACTGATTGGGAGAATGTCGTAACTGCATGCTCTGCATGTAATGTTAAAAAGGGTGGTAGATTATTAAAAAACTCAGGAATGAAATTAAACCAGTGGCCATTTCAGCCAACCACCGATGACTTACACCGAAATGGAAAAAATTTCCCCCCAAATTTTTTGCATAGTAGTTGGATGGATTATTTATATTGGGACGTTGAATTAGATCCTAGCTAAATTTTTTCAGATATATTTATTGCGATTTTGGAACCAGTTTTAATTATTTTATCCATGATTGAATAAATTCCTCTCTTAGTTGCTCCTTGTTCATAAGCAATATCTTTGTGCTCTAATTCATCAGCTCTAAATTTTTTTATCTTTTCTTTAAGTTTTTTTTCATCGTCTTGAATTTTATTAATTTGATTTTGATAGTGTTCATCTATTACTTCCTCGACTGATGCAGTACATAACATTGCAGCTTTTTTCCCTAAAATTGTTGATCCAAAACCTAATCCAATACCTAAAATGTCCCAAAGAGGTAAAAATTTAGTAGGCTTTATATTTCTTTTTTTAATTTCACTCTCAAAGAAATCACTATGTTCTTGCTCATGTTCTTTCATATCCTCAATTGTTTTAAGTAATTCTGGATCTTTTTTAAAAGTTTTAAGAGCAAGTAGTTGTCCTTCGTATATTTTTATTGCACCTCTTTCTCCTGCATGATCAACCCTTATAAATTCTTCTAGCATTTTTTTATTTGTTTTTTTCATAAAAAAGAATCCTTAGAGAGATAATTACAATTAGTAAAGATATAAATGTGTTCCAACCAGATAATGACACACCAAAAATTTTAAATATTGCGTCTTTGCAACTTATATTTATTGTTAAACTTTCTAATAACTCTTTTTTACTTATTATTTCTAAGTTATTAGCAGAACAACCGCCAAACTCTTCAAAAAAACCATTTTCTATTCCAAAATGATATCCAGCTATTATGAAACTAAAAGAGAATAATAAAATTAAATAAATTAAAATTTTATCAGATCTAAAATAGTAATAACCTAAAAAACAAAAGAATATTGAAAAAATAAATGGAATTCTTTGATATAAACAAAGCTTACAAGGCAAATATCCTAATATATTTTCAATGTAAATAGCAGATAGAATTGCAGCTATTGAGTAAAAAAGTACTATTAAGTATATATTTTTTCTTTTAAGAGTTATTTTCATTTTATGATACAAATCTACTCATAAAATTATAAACAAAATATACAAAAATAATTAGAGTAATTGAAATTATTAAAGATATTTTCATTAATTTTTTTTCAATTAGTTTCTTCATTGCTAGCCCAAAGTTACCAACTAAAAAGGCTATTATAAAAAATCTTGACCCTCTAGTTGCAAGGCATACTATAATAAAGTAAAAAAAATTAAATTGTACAAATCCACTTGTAATTGTTAATAACTTGAAAGGTATTGGTGTAAATCCTGCGATTGCCAGTAAAGTTGCCCATGTAGCTATACCTCCATCTGAAGAAATTTTATTTTTAAGAAAAGAACTGTCATCTACACCATAAAGTTCAAAAATTTTTACTCCTATTTCACTAAAAAAAACATAACCAATTAAATAACCCAGAATTGCACCAAGAACTGATCCAAAAGTTGCAATAGTGGCAATTTTTATCCACCTTTCTTTATCAGCTATGGTCATTGGTATAATTAGAGCATCTGGCGGGATAGGAAAAATAAAACTTTCAATAAATGATATAAAACCTAGAATTTTTTTTGAATTTTTATGCCCTGCTAATTTTATAGTTTTTTCGTAAAGCGCTTTAAACATATTTTTTATTAATATAATATTTATTTTTTAAATGAAAGATATTGATACTGAAAATTTATATAAAAATGCACTTAAGCTTCACAAAGAAAAAAATTACGAAATAGCAAAAAAAAAATACGAAGAAATACTTAGTATCAACCCTAACCATGTTAATTCTTTAAACAATTTAGGTATAATTTTATCAACACAAAAAAAATATAGTAATGCAATAAACTTGTTTAAAAAAGCAATAAATATTGATAGCAAAAATAAAGAAGTACTAAATAATCTTGGATTATCTTTATTCAATTTAAAAAATTTTCATGAGGCTGAAATATGTTTTTTGAAAATTTTAAAAATAGAAAAAAATATTAATACTCTCAGCAATTTAGCTGTAGTTTTTAAAGAACAAAAAAAATATCAAAAAAGTATTGCAGCTTTAAAACAAGCAATAGAAATTTCACCAAATAGTTTTCAATTATATAACAATTTAGGTACCATTTTAATGAGCATGAAAAATTTTGAAGAGGCAATAATCTATTTTAAAAAATCTATTAAAATAAAACCTGATTATGTTGATGTGCTTAATAATATAGGTATAGCCTACTTTAATTTGAGAAATTTTGTAAAATCTGTAGAATTCTTTGAAAAGTCAATTTCTATAGATCAAAATAATTTCAAAAGTTTATATAATTTTGCTAATGTTTTAAAAGAGTTATCAAGGTTCGATGAATCAATTAGTTTTTATAAAAAAGCCATTAATATTAATCCAAAATTTGCAGATGCATTAAATAATCTAGGTTTGGTGTTAATTCAATTAAAAAAGTTTGATGAAGCAATTAATTATTTAAATAAATCTTTACAATTAAAAAAAAACACTGAAGTTTTAAATAATTTATTAAGTGTATATGTATTTTTAGGGGATTATATTAAAGCTATTAAAATTTATGATGTAATTGAGTCAGAAAAAAAAAGTAACTTGGTGACACAATTCTTATCAATGAATATATTTCCAACAATTTACGACAGTTCAGAACAAATCGAAATATTTAGGAAACGATTTAAATTTTTTATAAATAAAATTAATGAAATAATTGACAAAAATGAAAATTTAAGTCACTCAGAAGTTTTAAATGCATTAAAATCATCAACAAATTTTTATCTTTCGTATCAGGGACGTAATGATTTAAATTTACAAGTTGATTATGCTAATTTAATTTATAAGTTATCAAAAAAAGTTTGGCCTTTTAATAAGGTGTCAAAATCTAGAATTTATAATAATAAAAAAATCAAAATAGGATTTATTTCTGGCTTCTTTTATGATCATACAGTTTCAAGATTGTTTAAAAATTGGATAATAAAATTGGATAAAAATAAATTTGAAAAAAAAATAATTTATATTGGTAATAAAATTGATATTGTTACTAAAGAACTTATTAGACATTCCCAAAGTTTTATAATTGAAGAAAATATAAATTTATTAATTGAATTAATAAAAAATGAAAATTTTGATGTAATAATATATTTGGATATAGGTATGAATCCAAAAATCCAAATTTTAGCATCATTGAGATTTGCAAGATTTCAATTTGTAACCTGGGGCCATCCAGTAACCAGCGGATTAAAAGAAATAGATTATTTCTTATCAAGTGAACACATGGAGACTGAAAATTCAAAAAAATATTACACTGAAAAATTAATCTGTATTCCAGGTATAGGAATAGATTTCGATCCTGATATAAAAAAAATATCCTCACCAAAATTAAAAAAAATTGATGAAAATGTTATTTACTTGAATCATCAAAGTTTATTTAAAATGTTGCCCAAAGATGATCATATTTATTTAGATATAATTAAAAAAAATTCTAACTGCAAATTTTGGTTTATTAGTGGATCAAATAGATTAGTTACTGAAGTTTTTAAAAATAGATTAAAAAATTTATTTCTAAAAAATAATTTGGAATTTGAAAAATATGTTTATTTTTTTGATAAATGTCGAAGAGAGGAATTTTTAGGAATTATTAATCAGTCAGATATAATACTTGATAGCATTGATTGGTCTGGTGGAAACTCTAATTTGGAAGCACTCAGTTTAAATAAACCAATTGTAACCTTTCCATCAAATTACTTACGTGGAAGGCACACCTACGCAATGCTAAAAATAATGAATATCAATGAAACAATTGCTCAATCTAAAGAAAATTACGTCGATATTGCTGTTAAGCTAGCAAAAGACTTAAGCTTTAGACAAAAAATTATAAATTTAATTAAATCTAATAAGAACAAAATACTCTTCGATAAAACTTCAGTAAATTTTATAGATGATTTCTTATCGAAAAATTTGTTTGTTAATAAGAACTAATTTGATTAAATTGTTTAATATTTTTGTGAAATTAAATGAAAAAAATATTAATTTTTGGAGGATATGGCTTTATTGGTAGTCATTTATATAACAAATTAAAAAATAAATATATTGTTTTAAGGTTTACCTCAATAAAAAATAAAAGAAGTAAAATAAAATATAATTATAAAAATTTTTCAAATATTATAAAAAATAATAAACCTGATATTATTTTTTTTTTAAGCGGCACTTCTTATCCAGATTATAGAAATAAAAATCATATTGTTGATTTAAGAAAAACAAATTTAGTTTTGCAAACTTTGTTATCTGTATTAACAAAAAATGATTTCAGGGGAAAAGTATTTTATTTTTCCTCTATAGGTGTTTATGGATCAAATAAATCAAATAAAGTTACTGAAGAAAATCTCACAAAACCCGAATCATTTTATGCATTAGCAAAGGTCTTGGCGGAAAAACAGTGTAAATATTTTATAGATAATTACGGTTTAAAAATAAATATTTTAAGAATCTGTTCAATTTTTGGTCCAAATCTAAAAAGGCAAATAATCTATAAAATAATTAAAGAAAATATGAATAATAAAGACACTATAAAACTTTTAGGGAGTCCTGCTGATAAAAGAGAATTTCTATTTATATACGACCTAGTGGAAATAATAGATAAATTAATCTTATCAAACGCAGAACAAGAAATTTTAAATATTGGGTCTAATAAGCAATATTTAATAATTGACGTGATTAAAAAAGTCCAAAAAATTACTAAAAAAAGTAAAAAAATAATATTCATGAGTAAAATAAAAACACCAAAACTTCCATTATTAGATAACAAAAAATTATATAAATTTATTAATTTAAAAAAAAATTTTGATTTAGATAAAGGTTTAAGAAAAACAATATTAAACAATAAATGAATGATTAGCTTTATTATTCCTACTTTAAACGAGAAGAATAATATTGATCTAACAGTACAAAAAATAGAAAAAAGTATTAGTGAGCAAGAATCATATGAAATTATTTTTGTAGATGATAAAAGTACAGATGGTTCGTTGGAAAAAATTAAAAAATTAAGTAAAAATAACAATAATATAAATTATGTAATACCAAAAAAAAAAATGGGCTTAGGAAATGCATTAAGTTTAGGTCAAAAAGTTTCAAAAGGAGATTATATTTTTTTTTTAGATTGTGATAACTCAATTAATCTTCAGGATTTAATTAAGATAAAAAATTCAAAACAAAAAAATAAACTTGTCATTGGTAGCCGTTATCTTAAAAACTCAAGAATTAACGGAGTAAATTTTTTAAAAGTATTTATGAGTAGATTTTTAAATTTTATTTTATCAAAATATTTAAGTATATCAGTGCGAGATATTTCGCACTCATGCAGAATATTTCCTAAATCTATTTTTTTAAAAACTAAAAATTTAAAGCATCCAGTCTTTTTTTGGGAACATTCTTTATACTGTGATCGGAAAGGTCTTAATATTATAGAAATTCCGATTAAATTTGACGAAAGGAAGAGTGGCAAAACAAAAAATTCATTTTTTTCACTAATTAAAAATATTTGCTTTGCCTTTTTTTCAATAATAAATTTAAAATTTAAATATAAATGAAAGGGCGAATGGCGGAATTGGTAGACGCGTTGGACTCAAAATCCAATAGTAGCAATACTGTGAGAGTTCGATTCTCTCTTCGCCCACCAACTGTATGAATTTAAAAAAAATTAACAATTTAACTGAATTATTTTTTGAAAAATTTAACAGTCAAAGTAATAAAGATAAAATTTTACTATCAACATTAGGAAATAAAAAAAGGAATTATTCTTGGCAGCAAACTTTCAATTTTATAAATTTATTATCAGGTGAAATAAAAAAAATTCTGTCAAAGGGGGATAGATGTCTATTAATTTCTGAAAACCGACCAGAGTGGTTTATTACAGATATTGCTATTATGTTGTCTGACGGAATAACAGTTCCTGCATACACCACCTATTCAGAAAAAGATTACAACTATATTATAGATGATTGTACCCCTAGTATTATTTTTGTCTCTAACATTGAACAATTTAATAAATTAAAAAATATTATTAATAAAAAAAAGTTTATAAAAAAAATATTTTCTTTTGAAAATTTGCATAGTACAGAAATTGATTACATTAATTTAGAAAATTTAATTTTTAATTCCTCTGTAAAAACAGTTAAAATTTTTAAATCAACAGCATTAAGAAAAGATCCATCTTGTATAATTTATACATCAGGTACTCAGGGTAATCCTAAAGGAGTAATCTTAAGCCATGGAGGTATTTTAAGTAATTGTGAGGGAGCAATTCATATTTTGAGACCATTATTGAAGAACAAAGAAACAAGTTTTTTAACATGGCTTCCTCTGTCACACTCATATGAGCACACTGTTCAATTTGTTCAAATAACTGTTTCAGCAAGAATATTTTATGCCGAGAGCATTGATAAATTAGTAAAAAATATGAGTGATTGTTCTCCAGAAATTATGACTGCAGTGCCAAGATTTTATCAAAATTTGTATCAAAAAATTAATGCAAGTTTCAAAAAAACTACAGGAATAAAGAAAATTTTAATTAATAAAACTTTAGAATTGGGTTTGAAAAAAATTAAAAAACAAAATTTGAAAATTATTGAAATAATACAAGATGCTATTTTAGAGAAATTAGTAAGAAATAAAATAAAAAGACAATTTGGAGGTTCTTTAAAGACTTTTGTTTCTGGAGGAGGTGCTTTAGATAAAGAAGTTGGATATTTTCTTAATGCTATTGGATTACCAACTTTACAAGGTTATGGTTTAACAGAAACATCACCAGTGGTCAGTTGTAACCCCATTAATGATATCAGAATAGAAACTGTTGGAAAACCGTTTGAGGGAAATGAAGTGAAAATAGCTACTGATGGAGAAATATTAGTCAAAGGTGAAAATGTAATGCTTGGTTATTGGAACAATAAAGAGGAAACAGACAATGTTTTAAAAAATGGCTGGTTGCATACTGGAGACATTGGAATATTCGAAAATAATTATTTAAAAATCACTGATAGAAAAAAAGATATAATTATAACCCCAGGAGGAGAGAATATTTCTCCACTTAAAATTGAAAATGAATTAATAAATTTAGAATTTATAGATCAAGCAATAGTGTATGGTGACAACAAACCTTATTTAGTAGCTTTAATAGTTTTAAATGAAGAGTTTATAAATATAACAAAAGAAAAAATTGATATGGAAATAAAAAAATTAAATATGAAACTCTCAAAAATTGAAAACGTAAAAAAATATTTTATAATAAAAGAGAAATTTTCAATTGAAAATGGAATGATAACACCAACATTAAAGTTAAAAAGATATAAAATTATAAATAAATATAAAAATAATTTTGAAAATATTTACGATTAATAAAAATAATTGTTTAATAAACCCTATTTTACTTAACTTTTTTTAATAATATTTTTTTTTTATTTTAAAAAAAAATTTTAAATTTTTTTTTAAAATTATATATTTGACATAACTATTCAAAAAAAATAAAAAAAGAGTATTAAACGAATCATAAAGATTCGTTAATAAAAAAAGGGAGCTAAAGATGGCTAAAAGAAGAAAAAAAGCTGCTAAAAAGAAAACTAAGAAAAAAGCTAAGAAAAAAGCTAAAAAGAAAAAAAGAAGATAATTAGTATTCTTTTTAATTGATTACGCTTCTCATGGCGATTGCGTGGGAAGCGTTTTTTTTATTCAACTCCTGCCTCTTCTGTATTTTTTTCTGAATCTTTGACATCTGTTTTAACTACTTGTTTTTCTAAATTTCTTTTTAAAGCTTTATCTAATTTTTTTTGTGAATCTTCTGGACTAGAATTCATAACTATTTGAAATTCAGCTAAAATTCTTTCATAAGCTTTTTCGAATAATTGTCTTTCACTGTATGATTGGTCAACCATTATATCATCTCCTTTATTGAGATCCCTAACAACTTCGGCTAGTTCATATATTTTTCCTGAAGAAATTTTGGCTTCATATTCTTGAGCTCTTCTACTCCACATACTTCTTTTTATTTTAGGTTTGCCCTTTAATATACTTATGCATTTATTTACCTGATTTATTGTTGCTAGTGGTCTTAAGTGATTTTGTTTATTTACAGGAACCATGCCATTTGCTTTATCTTTCTCGAATTTAAGTACATATGTCTCAATATCTATACCGCCAATATTCATTTTTTTAAATTCTTGAATTTGCCCTACACCATGTTTGGGATAAACAACATAGTCTTTTATTTTATATAATCTTTTTTCAGTTTGTTGTTTTTTAACTTTTTTTATCTCAGGCTTTTGTTCATTATTTTTAGGAATTCTTAATAAATTTTGTTTTGTTTCATTATCAGCTTTCTTTTCAATATTTTTTGAAATATTTTTTTTCTTTTTTTTAATTATCTTTTGTTTAACTATTTTACTTTTTTTAGTAACGGGTTTTTTTGTTTTTTTTATTACAATCTTCTTTTTTTTCACTTTAGCTTTTTTATTAAATGTTTTCTTTAAAGTATTTATCAAATTTATTTTTTTCATCTTTATATTTTTCGTGATCACTAAGAGGATCTTTAGCTTCGGTAATATTTGGCCATATCTCCGAATATTTTTTGTTCAACTCTAACCATTTTTCGCTACCATTTTCCGTATCCGATATTATAGCTTCAATAGGACACTCAGGCTCACAAACGCCACAATCTATACACTCATCAGGTTTAATTACAAGCATATTTTTTCCTTCGTAAAAACAATCAACAGGACATACATCTACACATGTGGTGTGTTTGCATTTAATACACTTGTCGTTAACTAGATATGTCATTATATAATTTAATTTTTTCTTTGATATCTCCTACTATTTTTGTGTCCAAATAGAGAAGTCCTGATAACCTCCTCATTAAATTAGTTTCATACATGTCAGCATTTTTATCGGAATAAATTATATGCCATAATGCTTCTATAACTATTTTTTTTTCTTCTATGCTTTTATTTTTCACCTCTTTTGTAAAATCTAAAATTTGATTTGCGTCCTTTTCTTTGATTTCAGCATCTCTAATAATCTCATCTATATTATTTTTATCTGCTCCCATTTCTACCAAAGCCTTTTTGATAATATCTCTTTCCTTTTCTGTAAAATTTTGGTCAATTTTTGCTGAATGAATTAAAAGAGCTGTAACACTTATTAAAGATAAGTGATTGTTGTTATTTTCTTCTTCTTTTTTTTTAGCAAATAATTTGAACATTACTTTATGTTTAACTGGTTTAATATACTAAAAGGGTTATTAGAATAGTCTTTTTTGTCTTGTTTTCGTTTGATATTCTTTTTTAACGGCAAATATTTCATATACATATTTTTCTCCTTCTCAAAAACTTTATAATTCATTTTTTTGAGTAGTTTTATAAAGTTTATTTTAGAACAACCCAACAAATTTAACATTTCAGGGACAACTTTAATTTCATTTTTTTTATCTTTTGCAGAGTTGAAGATCATTAAAAAAAGTCTTTCTAAAATATCTATTCTAACATACATATCATCAAATTTTTCAAAACCACACAATAGCATAAAATCTTTATTCGCTGATTTCATTCCTTCTAAAAAATTCAATCCAAATGTAGGAGGAGAAAGTTTTAAAAATTTATTATTATAACATTTCCATAATAAAATTCTTATGGAGACTGAATTAGGTTTAAATAATCTAAACAAGAAAATATGATATCTGCCAAATTTTACTCCCAATTTCCTCAATTTTCCTCTATCGTCCTGATTTAACTTATTTAAGTAATCCGATATATCCGATCTTTTTATTACGCCATTATTTTCATAAAGCCTATAAGCAAGTGCTCTGAGCTCCGAACTCTCATTTTTAATATTTTTAAGTTCAATTAAATTCTCAAGTTCTAATTTAATTTTTTTTTCAATCCAATTACACAGGAATTCGCTCAATTTTATTTTATCTTCATTCTCAATCATTTCATCAATAATCAAATCAACTTTTGGATTTAGATAATCTGATCCAGGTCTTAGCTGAGCTATAGGTTCATTATTCCAAGAAATTTTAAAATCATCTTCTAGTTTTATAAGTTTAGTCTCTATAATTTGTGAAATTCTTTGTATTATTTCTGGCGCAACGTTCTGTCTAGCAGCTTTTTTTAATGATTTTATATCTGCATCTAAAGCATCAACTTTAAAATCTAGTTGCAGTTTTAGACCTTTTAGTTTTCCTATATATTGATTATTAATCAAAACATTTTGGCCTTCAGTAATTTGGGTTTTTAATTCAATGTCTTGTTTTAACCCTTTTGCTAAAACACTTGCTCTCTTATCAATAAATGTTTTAGTTAACTCTTGATGTAACTTTTCAGATAATTTGTCTTCTAACTCTTTTGTTCTTCCTATCCAAAAGTCTTGATTTTCAACCCAATTAGATTTGTTTGAAACATACGACCACGTTCTTACGTTAGAAATTCTGTTTGAAATCGAGTCTACATTGCCCTCTAATTTATCGAGCAAAGACAATTGTTCTCTCATGTAATGATTAGGTATTTTCTTCTCATTACTATTCAGAAAATTAAAAATTTTATCGACGACTTCAATATGGTGACCATACGTTTTCTTCACAAAATCAGGTATTTGACAACATTCCCAGAGAACTTTTAAAACTTCAGATTTGTTCTCTATTTTTTCACCTTTTTCTTTAAGAAAGTACTTTAAAACTTTTTCATCTTCGCATTCTCCTATTCTTCTCAACCAGTCTTTATCAGGACTTTCATCAAGTGAGTTTATTAATAAATGTTTATTATCAAAATTCAATTTAGAGTTTCTCCAAAATATATTTTGAATTTCAGGAAATTTATGATTTTCTAGAAGTTCAATTTCATCAGACGAAATTTCATCACAATTTCCAGTTATACCAAAATCTCCATCGTTCAGATATCTACCTGCACGTCCTGCTATCTGTCCGATTTCATTAATTTTTAATCTCCTAATTTTTTTTCCATCAAATTTTTTTAAATTTGAAAAATAAACATGATTTAAATCCATATTTATTCCCATTCCTATTGCATCAGTCGCAACTAAATAATCCACATCATCTGATTGATATAAGTTTACTTGAGCATTTCTTGTTTTTGGACTTAATGAACCCATAACAATTGCCGCTCCACCCTTTTGACGTCTTATAAGTTCTGCTATTGCATAAACTTCTTCTGTTGAAAAAGCTATTATTGCACTTTTTCTTTCAATTCTTGAAATTTTTTTATGCCCTCCAAATGAAAGCTTTGATAATCTTTTTTTATTTATAAATTCAACATCTTCATCAAGTTTTTGAATAATATTTTTGATAGTATTTGAACCCATTAACATTGTTAATTTTTCACCTCTTAGATTTAATAATCTATCTGTAAAAATATGACCTCGCTCATGATCAGAACACATTTGAATTTCATCAATGCCTACGAAATCTAAAACCTTATCTACAGGCATTGACTCTACAGTACATAAAAAATACTTAGCATTAAGTGGTATTATTTTTTCTTCCCCTGTAATAAGAGCTACCTTGGAAGCATCTACTTTTTGTATTATTTTATCGTAAACTTCTCTCGCTAAAAGTCTTAGGGGAAATCCTATCATTCCAGTGTCAAAAGAAAGCATTGTCTCTATTGCTAAAAAAGTCTTACCAGTATTTGTAGGTCCGAGAACTGCAGTTATCTTATTTTTTGACATATCAACTTTTAGTATGATCTTTTTTTGGCCTACTATATTTTGTTGCTCAAAAAGAACAAAAATAGACTAAAACTAGTCCGAATCAGATAGGAAAAAGTTCTCATTTTCAATTTTTATCAACTAAGGTTAGCATAAATTTTACAATATAAATATAAATTTTTTAATGCCAAAAAAACTTTGGGAACCGTCAAAAGCACTTATAAAGAATTCGAATTTATTTAAATATGAGAAGTTTGTTTCAAAGAATTATAAATACAATTTTTCTGGAAATTATAAAAAGTTACTAGATTGGAGTGTAAAAAATCCTGAAGATTTTTGGAATTCTATTTGGAACTATTTTGAAATAATTGGAGCAAAAACTAATAAATTTAAATTAGCTAAAGATCTTATAAATAGTAAATTTTTTGTTGATTCAAAATTGAATTTTGCTGAAAATCTTTTATTAAAAAATTCAAATCAAAAAGCTATTACATTTGTTAGCGAAAATGGATACAGAGAGCAAAAATCTTGGAGAGAGCTCAATATTGATGTAAAGAAAATAATAACATTTTATAAAAAAATAAATATTTCTGAAAAAGATAGGATAGCAGCATATACTCCAAATCAGATAGAAACAGTAGAGTGCTTCTTAAGTGCTAGCGCTATAGGATCAATCTGGAGCTCATGCTCACCTGATTTTGGTGTGCCAGGAGTTATAGAACGTTTTTCACAAATTAAACCTAAATTATTAATTATTACTGACAAATATTATTATAATGGAAAGGAAATAAATATTATTGAGAGATTGCCTAAAATATTAAAAAAAATAAAAAGTATAAAATCAGTATTAGTTTTAAATTATCCTGGGAAAAAATTAAAAAAATTAAATAAGATAAAAAATATAAAAATTTATTATTTTAATGAGATTAAAAAACTTGAAATAAGCAGGAAAAAATTAAAGAAATTTGATTTTGATCACGAATTAGCAATTTTATATTCAAGTGGCACAACAGGTAAACCAAAATGTATTTGCCATAGATCTGGTGGAGTTTTACTACAACATTTGAAAGAACATCAATTACATTGCAATATAAAACCAAATGATAATGTATTTTACTTTACAACTTGTGGATGGATGATGTGGAATTGGCTTGTTACAACCTTAGCATCTAAAGCATCAATATTATTATTTGACGGCTTTCCTATGCATAAATCTCCAGAATTATTATTAAAAATTGCCAATAAAGAGAAAGTTACTCTATTTGGTATAAGTGCGAAATATATTGATCAACTTATTAAACAGAATGTTAAGGTAAAAAAAAAAATAAAACTCAAGTCTTTAAAAACAATTTGCTCTACAGGATCTCCACTTTCTAAAGATGGTTTTGAATTTGTTTACAGAAATATAAAGAAAAATGTTCATTTAGCTTCTATTTCTGGAGGAACAGATATTGTCTCCTGTTTTGTAAATGGAAATATTTATTCAAATGTAAACAGCGGTGAAATACAAAACAATGGTCTAGGAATGGATGCAGCAGTATTTTCTGAAAGGGGTAAATCAATTTTAAATAAAAAAGGAGAATTAGTTTGCAGAAACTCTTTTCCGTCAATGCCTTTAAAATTTTGGAATGATCCTGGAAAAGTTAAATATAAAAAAGCTTATTTTTCAAAATTTAAAAATATTTGGCATCATGGAGATTATGCCGAAAGAAAGAATAATGGGTCTTATATTATTTATGGAAGATCAGATGCAACATTAAACCCAGGCGGTGTTCGACTTGGCACAGCTGAAATTTATTCTGTTGTAGAAAAATTTAAAGAAGTAAAAGAGTCTATAGTAGTAGGCCAATCTTGGGATAACGATGTAAGAATAATACTTTTTGTTATCTTATCAAAAAATAATAAATTAGATGAAGAATTAATTTCGAAACTAAAAAAAACAATTAGATATGAAGCTTCTCCTAGACATGTGCCCGCTAAAATAATTGCAGTAAACGATATTCCAAGAACTAAAAATGGTAAAATTGTAGAAGTAGCTGTTAAAAATGTAATAGATGGTAACAAAATAAATAATATTGAAGCATTATCTAATCCATCTACTTTAAATGAATACAAAAATCTTATTGAGTTAAAATCGTAATGATTAAAGATAATATTAAAAACCTAAATTTATCAGCAACACTAAAAGTAAATGAAAAATCAAAAGTTATTGAAAAGGAGGGAAAAAATATTATTAAATTTGGATTTGGACAATCACCATTTCCAGTTCCAAATGCTATTGTTGAAGAGTTAAGAAAAAATGCGCATCAGAAAAGTTATTTACCTATCCAAGGACTAGATAAATTAAGAGACTCAATTGCAAAATATGAGTCAAAAAAAAAAAATTATAATTTTAAATCAGATCAGATCATAGTAGGTCCTGGTACCAAAGAGCTAATGTTCTTGATGCATTTAGCATTCGAAGGTGAAGTTTTGTTGCCAGCCCCCAGTTGGGTATCATATAAACCTCAATCAATTATAGCTAAAAATAACTATCATTGGATTCAAACATCAGCCGAAAACAATTGGTTTCCTAAAGCTCAGGAAATAGAAAAAATTATTTTAAAAAAACTAGATAAAAAATATCTTTTATTTCTTAATTCTCCAAATAATCCTTCGGGGCAGGTATGCAAAAATTTAAAAGAAATTTCTTTAATAATAAAAAAATATAATATTTTGGTTTTATCAGATGAAATTTATTCTGAATTAACATTTGATCAAAATTATATTTCAATTTTTGAGCAATGCCCAGATAATGTCATAATAAGTAACGGACTTAGTAAATGGTGTGGTGCTGGAGGATGGAGACTTGGGTACTTTATAATTCCAAATAAAAAAATTGAATTACTTAAATCTATGAAAGTTTTAGCAAGTGAAACATTTTCTGCAGTAAGCTCACCAATTCAGTTTGCTGCAATATCCGCTTTTAACGCCAATCACGAAGACTATATTTTAAAATCAAAAAAAATTCTTAAAGCTGTTGGAGAGTACGTTTATAGAAATTTATCATCTAATAATATCATTATGAACAAACCAATGGGAGGCTTTTATTTATTGCCAGAATTCTTGAATAAAAAATTTGATAGCTCTTCCATTTTATGCGATGAAATTTTAACTGATTTAAATATTGCTTTACTTCCAGGAAGTGATTTTGGATTTGATCAAAAAAGGATGATAGTTCGTTTAAGCTTTACAGACTTTGATGGAGATATATTCATGAAAAATATTAATGAAAAAACTGATATTAATGATGAAATAATAAAATTGTACGCCCCAAAGGTTGTAGAAGGAGTAAATAAATTAAAATCTTGGGTTGAAAAATAATAATCACATAAAAAATTCCTTAATTAGCAACACTTATATTTAATGAATTTACTAGACACTCGAAGCAATAAATAGTTAGATTTAATTTTAAAACTTAAGAGAGGGTATATGAAAAAAATATTATCAACAATATCAAGCTCTCTGATTATTTTTGTTGCTATATTTTCATTTGGATCAATAGCAAAATCAGCAGAGTTTTTTACAATAGGCACAGGAGGACCAACTGGAGTTTATTTTCAGACAGGAAACGCTATTTGCAAAATGTTACACAAATCAGCAATTAGTGCTGAACATGGTAGAAAAAAAGGTATGAAAGATAAAGCTTACAGATGTACCGCTCCTTCAACTGGAGGCTCAAATTACAACATCGGACAAATAAAAGATGGTGAGTTTCAATTTGGTGTAGCACAATCTGACTGGCAATATCATGCTTACAATGGATCAAGCAAATGGGAAGGAAAACAATTCAAAAATTTAAGAGCTGTTTTCTCGGTACATAACGAGCCATTTCAAATCTGGGCTAGAAAAAAAGCAAAAGTTAAAGATTTTATGGGTCTTAAAGGAAAAGTAGTAAACATTGGAAATCCAGGTTCTGGTCAAAGAGGAACAATGGAAGAATTAATGAAAGCTATGGGCGTTGATAACAGTTTCTTTAAATCAGTTACTGAGCTAACATCTTCAGAGCAAGTAAAGGCTTTATGTGATGGAAAAATTGATGCGTTTGGATATTCTGTAGGTTTTCCAAATGGAGCAATGGAACAAGCAGCAACATGTGCAGCTAAAGCTATGCCAATCAATTTAACAGGAGATGTAATTAATGGAATTATTAGTGGAGCTGATTATTATGCATCTGCAACAATTCCAAAAGGTACTTATACTAAACAGAAAAAAGATGTAACTACATTTGGTGTTAAAGCTACTGTGGTAACAAGTGTGGATGTTTCTGAAGATTTAGTTTATCAGGTTACAAAAGCTGTTTTTGAAAATTTTGATGATTTTAGAAAACAACATCCAGCTTTTGCTCCTTTAGAGAAAAAAAATATGATAGCTGATGGTTTATCAGCACCACTTCATCCTGGAGCTGTTAAATATTATAAAGAAGCTGGTTTAATGTAATTAAATCTATATAAAAAATTGAGGCCCAATATATCTATTGGGCCTTTTTTTTTATATATTAAGCTGAATGTCAGCAGACATAGATAAAAAAATTGAAAATAAGATTAAAGAAGATCTTTCCCCTACAAGATATCTAACAGGTTTTCATTTAAAGTTGGTTGCAGTTATTGCAATAACCTGGTCTTTATTTCAGCTTTGGTATGCTTCTCCATTTCCATTTTGGTTAAACTTTGGAATGTTTAAAGGTTTACCTGCTAGAGCAATTCACCTTGGTTTTGCACTTTTACTAGCTTTTTTAATATTTCCATATGCAAAGGGTAAAAAAGTAAATTTTATAGATATATTAATTGCAATAATAGGCGCAGTTTGTTGTTTATATATTTATTTTTTTTATGATCAATTAGTAGATAGGGGTGGAATATTACTTAAAATAAATTTTTCCAATAATTTTACTATTCCAGTAGAACTTATACTTGGAATAATTGGAATACTAATTCTTCTTGAAGCCACACGTAGAGTAATAGGTATTCCATTAGTTGTTATAGCGGTTTGTTTTTTATTATTTTCTTATTTTGGGCAATATGCACCAGATATAATTTCTCATGGTGGATTATCATTAAAAAGGTTAGTTGGGTTTCAATGGTTTGATCAAGAAGCAATTTTTGGAATCCCAATAGGTGTTTCTGTAGATTTCATATTTCTCTTTGTGCTTTTTGGAGCACTTTTAGAAACTGCTGGAGGGGGTAAATATTTTTTAGATTTAGCTTTTGCAATGGTTGGAAAAATGCGAGGTGGTCCTGCTAAGGCAGCTATTCTTGGATCTGGTATGACAGGATTAATCTCAGGATCATCAATTGCTAATACAGTTACAACTGGAACATTTACAATTCCAATTATGAAAAAAACAGGTTTTTCGAAAGAAAAAGCTGGTGCGATTGAAGTATCTTCATCAGTTAATGGTCAAATAATGCCTCCAGTTATGGGAGCTGCAGCTTTTGTGATGGCAAGTTTTATTGGAGTTACATATTTTGAAGTTGTCAAACATGCTTTTTTACCAGCTATAATTTCTTACATTGCACTATTTTATATATCTCACCTTGAAGCACTTAAATTAAATTTAAAAGGTATGGATGAAGATGATATTCCAAAATTAAAAAAAACATTTTTTGAAGGAATACATTTTTTAGTTCCAATATTCGTTCTCATATATCTACTAGTTTATATGAGGCTTACAGCTTCTTACTCTATTTTTTTTGCAACAATAACATTAATTATAGTCAATCTTGTAAATAAATTTTTCAAAGAAAAGAACTTTAAGAATGCTTTAATATATTGGTATAACCAAACTGTTGTTGGTTTCGAAAAGGGCGCCTTGAATATGGTTAGTGTCGGAATAGCAATTGCAACAGCAGGGATTATAGTTGGTGCAGTTGGATCTACAGGTTTGAGCACTAATTTAATAATTGTAATCGAGTCGATTGCAAAAGATAATGTTATTATTCTTTTATTTTTAACCATTATTTTGTGTTTACTATTGGGTATGGGTTTACCAACTACGGCAAACTATGTTGTTGTAGCATCTCTAATGGCAACTGTTCTTGTTGATGTTGGAAATGCATCAGGATTTATTTTTCCTTTAATTGCGGTTCACTTATTCGTATTCTATTTTGGTTTAATGGCAGACGTAACACCTCCAGTTGGCTTAGCATCTTACGCAGCTGCTGCTATTTCTGGGGGAGACCCATTAAGAACAGGAGCCCAGGCATTTTGGTATAGTCTGAGAACAGGAATACTTCCTATTGTATTCTTATTTAACAGCGAGTTATTATTAATTGGTATTGAAAGTATATGGCATGGCTTAATGATCATAGCAACCTCTTTGATTGGGATTTTAGTATTTACATCTGCTACTCAGGGATGGTTTATAAATAAATTGAAATGGTATGAGATTATTATTTTTTTAATAATTTCAATATCATTATTATCTCCAGAATTTATTCTAAATAAATTTTACCCAAAATATAACTATTTAAGCATTGAAGAAATAAACAAAAAACAGTTTGATTATAATAAAGAGATAAGAATTAAAATTACTAGACTTACAGAGTACGGTGAAAGATATAAATTATTTGTAATTACAAAAAATAGTTTTGATGAAAATTTCAGTTTAGATGATTATGGAATGAGCTTAGTTGTAGAAGATAATAAAACCATAATTGATACTTTAAAATGGAATGGAATTGCAAAAAAATCTGGTTTAGATATGGGAGATATTATTAATGAATTTAAAATTGAAAATCAGAATAGACCAAAAAAAGAAATAATTTATCCTATCGCTCTTATTCTTTTATCAATCTTTGGTTATTTAAATATAAGAAGAAGAATTTAGCTTAGACCTGCATGGGGTAATTTACGTTGAAGTATTTTCCAAATACCTGTAGCAGATGCAATTATTTTACCTTTACATTCTAAATAGCACTCTAAAAAAACCATGCTTTTTGTTTTTTTTTTAATTTTTACATATCCAAAAATTTCATCACCAATAGTTGAAGGTCCGATAAAGTTAATATTAAGTGTTATAGTTACACAAGGCTGATTACCCGAAATTCTATGGGCTCCAGATCCACAACCGGTATCTATGATTGATGCTATATACCCACCATGAGTTATGCCAGCTCTGTTAAGATGGTTTTTTTTTATTTTAGTTTTAAATTCATATTTAGTTTTTGAGATATCTCTTAGATGCAAACCACCATTGTGTCTCATGAAACCTTTCTTTACGCTAATTTGTTTAAATTTTTTCATTAAATTATTAAAGTTATTAAAAATAATATTATTAACACTATTACAAAAAAATAAATTACAGATTTTTGCAAAGATATTTTCATTTTTCCTTCTTTTTGGTGCGCCTGCTAGGAGTCGAACCCAGAACCTCCTGGTCCGTAGCCAAGCGCTCTATCCAATTGAGCTACAGGCGCTAAATATAATCTATTCTTTTAACATTTATTATTAATTTTACTAAATTTTAATAATGGTCAAAAATATACATCTATTAAAAGTAAATAATATATATATATACAAATAGCGAAATGAGTGAAAAATTACTAGTTCCAGATATTGGAGATTTTGAAGAAGTAGAAATCATAGAAATTCTTGTAAAAGAAGGAGATAAAATCTCTAAAAATGACCCTGTAATAACTTTAGAAAGTGATAAATCAAGTGTTGAAGTACCATCTGCTTTTGAGGGCGTTGTAGATAGTATTAACATAAAGATTGGTGATAAAGTTTCTAAAGGAGATTTGATACTAACATTATCCTCTGAGAATGGAACTCAGCAAAAACAAGAAACTATTGAAAAGATACCACCTGCAACGGAAAAAATAATTGCCGAAGCGGAAAATTCTAATGGATATAATAATTCTGAATTAGATACTAGTGCACATAAAGAGATCAAAGTAGAAAATACACAAGTAGAAGAACAATATGAAAGATTAGAAATAGTTCAAAATAATAATGATATTGATCCTCAAGAGACAAAAGAATGGTTAGAATCTTTGTCTGCTGTAGTACATTCCGAAGGACCTGAGAGAGCTCATTTTTTAATTAAACAATTAATTGATCAGGCATATAAAGAAGGATCAAATATACCCTATACCCAAAATACACCATACATAAACACTATACCAGCAGATGAAGAGATAAAATCTCCAGGCGATCAAAATATCGAAAGAAAAATCAGAGCACTAATTCGATGGAATTCAGCAGTGATGGTTGTCAGAGCAAACATGAGAGATCCTTCATTAGGAGGTCACATTGGGACATTTGCTTCAGCAGCAACTCTTTATGATATAGGAATGAATCATTTTTGGAGAGCTAAAAGCAATAAATTTGGTGGAGATTTAATTTATTTCCAAGGACATTCAGCGCCAGGTATTTATGCTAGAGCTTTTTTGGAAGGAAGACTTGACGAGAAGCAATTAGATAGATTCAGACAGGAAGTTTACCCAGGAGGTTTGTCATCTTATCCTCATCCATGGCTGATGCCTAAGTTTTGGCAGTTTCCAACTGTTTCCATGGGTCTTGGACCAATGATGGCAACCTATCAGGCAAGATTTATGAAATACCTTATTAATAGAAAATTAATAAAAGATGAGAATAGAAAAGTTTGGTCTTTCTTAGGAGATGGTGAAATAGACGAGCCAGAAGCTCTAGGATCTATTGGTTTAGCAGCAAGAGAAAAGTTAGATAACTTGATTTATGTTGTGAACTGCAACCTACAAAGATTAGATGGTCCAGTAAGAGGTAATGGTAAAATTATTCAAGAATTAGAAGGAATTTTTAGAGGAGCTGGATGGAATGTAATAAAAGTCATTTGGGGATCATATTGGGATCCTTTACTCGCAAATGATAAATCAGGTTTACTTGTAAAAAGAATGAACGAAGCAGTTGATGGAGAATACCAAGCCTTTAAAGCAAAAGGCGGTTTATATGTTAGAGATAACTTCTTTGGGAAATACCCTGAACTTAAAAATCTAGTTGCAAGTTATACGGATAGCGATATTTGGAAATTAAATAGAGGCGGTCACGACCCGCATAAAGTTTATGCTGCTTATCATAAAGCTATTAACACAAAAGACAGACCAACAGTCATATTAGCTAAAACAATTAAAGGATACGGTATGGGAAAATCTGGTGAAAGTATAAATACAACCCATCAGCAAAAAAAATTAGGTGTAGATGATTTGCTATATTATAGAGATAGATTTGATGTTCCATTAACAGATGAACAAGTCAAAAATATAGAATACTTTAGACCTGATGAAAATTCAGAAGAAATAAAATACTTAAAAAAAAGAAGATTGGCTTTAGGAGGATATATTCCTGAGAGATCGTCTTTTTCGAAACCAATCAAAACACCAAGTAATGACATTTTTGACTTTATGAAAAAATCAACCGGTGAAAAAGAAATGTCAACTACTATGGCACTTGTTAGGATGTTGACGAATTTGCTAAGAGATAAAAATGTTGCTCCAAGACTTGTTCCAATAATCCCTGATGAAGCAAGAACATTTGGTATGGAAGGTTTTTTCCAAAAAATAGGTATATATGCGCATGAAGGTCAAAAATATGAGCCAGAGGACTCAGCTCAATTAAGCTCTTACAAGGAAGAGAAAAGTGGTCAAGTTTTAGAGGAAGGAATAAATGAGGCTGGATCCATGGCATCATGGATAGCTGCAGGAACATCGTATTCAAATCATGATATAGAAATGATACCAATTTATCTTTTTTATTCTATGTTTGGTTTTCAAAGAACTGGCGATTTTGCGTGGGCAGCTGGAGATAGTCAAACAAGAGGATTTCTAATTGGAGCTACTGCTGGAAGAACAACTTTGGCTGGAGAAGGCCTTCAACACCAAGATGGTCACAGTCATTTATTAGCATCAACAATTCCAAATTGTGTTTCTTATGATCCAACCTTTCATTATGAATTAGCTACAATTTTTAAAGAAGGTTTAAGAAGAATGCATGAAAAACATGAAAATATTTTTTACTATATTACAACAATGAATGAAAATTATTCTCATCCAGAGATGCCCAAAGATTGTGAAGAAGGCATATTAAAAGGGATGTATAAAATAAAAGATTTCAGCAAGAATAAAAAAAATAAGCTTCAATTATTGGGTTCAGGAACAATTTTAAGAGAGATGATTGAAGCAGCAGAAATTTTACAAAATGAATATCAAGTTGATAGTGAAGTATGGAGTGTTACCAGTTTTAATGAATTAAGAAGAGATGGACTTGAAACAGAAAGGTATAATTTGCTTAATCCAGGAGGAGAGAAAAAAATCTCTTACGTTGAAAAATGCCTTGGAAAAACTGAAGGTCCTATTCTAGCAGCTTCAGATTACATGAGAATGAATTCTGACCAAATTAGACCTTACATAAACAAAAGTTTTTATTCATTGGGTACAGATGGATTTGGTAGAAGTGATACAAGAAAAAATCTAAGAAAATTTTTTGAAGTCGATAAAGAGCATATAGTTGCATATGGCTTAAGTATTTTATCTAATGAACAATTAATTGCTTCTAAACATGCGGTAGATGCAATTAAAAAATATAAAATTGATAAAGATAAGCCAATGCCCACAAAATTATAATGAGCGAGAAAGAAGTATTAGTTCCTAACATTGGTGATTTTAAAGATGTTGAAGTAATTGAGGTATTAATAGAGGCAGGATCAAATATTAATAAAGATGATCCGATAATTACAATAGAAAGCGATAAATCAAGTGTTGAAATCCCAAGCCCATACTCAGGTAGTGTTAAAAAAGTTAACTTAAAAGTTGGTGATAAGGTTTCAGAGGGTTCCTCAATATTAATAATTGGATCTGAAGAACAAAAACCAGATGTTCAAATCGAAGAAGAGATGAAAGAAGTTAAAATAGAAACTATTATACAAAAACCTCTTGAAACAGTAACTTCAAAACCAAAAGAAATATTACAAAATAATAGAGTTAGTGTATTCAAATCAAGCAAAGCGCTTGCTAGCCCAAAAACTAGAAAATTTGCAAGAGAACTTGGTGTTGATATTAATAATGTTATTGGATCACAAAGATCAGGAAGAATTATAGAAGAGGATATAAAAAAATTCGTATCTTCTAATTTTAACAAACCTCAGGAAGAAAAGAAGGCTCCATCTATAAAGCCCTCAGAATATGATCACGCTGATTTTGGAGATGTAGAAATTCAAGATATACCAAGAATTAAAAGAATTGCTGCCCCACATTTATCAAATTCTTGGCAAACAATACCGCATGTTACTAGTTGTGATGAAGCAGATATTACTGAGTTAGAAGAATTTAGACAAAATTTGACTGATACTTTTACTGGAGAAAAAAAGAAAATTACTCCATTGGCATTTATTATAAAGGCAGTTGTGGAAGCTTTGAAAGTTTTTCCAAGATTTAATAGTTCTATTGACAATATTGAAAATGGAAAAATAACATTAAAAAAATACTTCCATGTAGGAATTGCAGTTGATACCCCCAATGGTTTAATGGTGCCAAAAATAAGAAATGTTAATCAAAAGAATATAGATCAAATAAGCAAGGATCTAAAAAAAGTTAGTGAGGATTGCCGAAATTTGAAGATAGATAAAAAAGAGTTTTATGGAGGATCCATAACTATAACAAGCCTAGGTGGCATTGGAGGAACTTATTTTACTCCTATAATAAATTATCCTGAGGTTGCTATTTTAGGAATTGGAAGGACTTATATTAAACCTGTTTATATTGATGGACAATTTAAACCTAGAACAATGTTGCCTCTATCTCTCTCTTATGATCATAGAATAATTGACGGTGCTGAGGGTTCAAGATTTAATAATGAATTAAAAAATAACCTTGGTAAAAACTTTGCCTACAAATTAGCTAAGCAATGATTAAAAATTTTAAACTTTTAAATAATAAAACTGTATTTTACTTTAATGACAATAAGTTTGAAACATTTCCTAATATTTGGTTAAGAGATCATATTAAAAATAAAGAAAACTGGGATTTTAAAACTAATCAAAGAGTAACTTATACCGCAAATTTAGACATTAATATCAAAGTTAAAAAAGCAAAATTATTAAAAAAAGGGAAATTCATTGAAATATTATGGTCTGATGAAAATAAACCAATCAAATATTCATATGAATTTTTAAAAAAAAATTCGTTAAAAAAAGGTGAAACTAAAAGTGATACTCAATTTTGGAAAGATAAAGACATAAAAAATCAAATTTTCATTAACTATAAGCAATTACAAACTAAAGTTGGATTTAAAAATTTATTAAAAAAAATCCACATATACGGTTTTGCAGTCGTAAGAAATTGTTCAAAGAATTTAAACTCTGTTGAATATATAGCTAAAAAAATAGGTTATGTCAGAAATTCAATTTTTGGAGGATTGTGGACCTTTGAATCAAATAATAAAAAAGCAGACAGTGCATATTCAAACCAAGAACTGAGACCACATACAGACTCTACATATAGTAATGATGCTCCGGGTTTACAATTACTACTTTGTTGTAAGTATGAAGCTAAAGGTGGAGACTCTATAATGGTAGATGGATTTAAATTGGCAAATGAAATCAAACAAAAATATAAAAAACATTTTAAAACTTTAACAACTACAAAAGTTAAAGGTTCTTATATTGGTGATGGTGTTCGCCTTGAAGCAAAAAGACCAATAATAAAATTAAATGAAAAAAATAATTTTGATCAAATTAGTTTTAACAATTACGATAGAGCACCTTTTAGAGAAACTAATCAGAAAACAATTAATTTTTATAAAGCAATTAAAGTATTTGATACGATGGCAAACCAAAAGCAATATCAGTGGAGGCATATTTTAAAACCTGGTGAATTACTAATTTTTAATAATTGGAGAGTAATGCATGGTAGAGGTGCATTTTCAGGTATAAGAAAAATGGCTGGTTGCTATATCAATAAAGAAGATTTTGATAGCTGTTGTAGAATGAATAATATTATTTAAATTTAATTAAATTAATGTCCAAAACTACATCGCTTATATGCGCTTTGATAACAACATTTATTTGGGGCACTGCTTTCATTGCTCAAGACACAGGCATGGATAATATTGGTCCATTAACATTCAATGCATCTAGATTTTTTGTTGGTTTTCTTACAGTCCTACCCATTGCTTTAATTTTAGAAAGAAAAAAAATTAATTATGAAATCAATTCTAATAAAAAATTATTTTTAAAATATTTATTCTTAATGGGAATATCATTATTTTTGGGCACCTACTTGCAGCAAGCTGCATTACAATATACGAATATAGCAAATGCAGCTTTTTTTACAGTTTTTTACGTTCCATTAGTTCCAATTTTATTATTTTTTATTTATTCTATTAAAGTCCATTGGAGTCTTTGGCCTTCAATAGGTTTATGTATAATAGGTGTTTACCTACTAAGTGATTTTTCAAACTCAGAAATTATGATAGGTGATGCTTTAGTAATTCTATGCTCATTATTTTGGGCTTTACATATAATTTTCGCTGGAAAATTTATGGAGAGATTTAATATACCAATTTTTTATGCAGCATTACAAGCAGCTCTTGTTTTTAGTTTATCTCTTTTTTTTGCTTTTATTTTAGAGGAAGTAGTTATTACAAAAATTTTAATTGAGTACAGCTCAATATTATATGCTGGTGTATTATCTGGAGGAATAGCTTTTACTTTACAAATGTTTGCACAAAAAAATATTGAAGAAGCTCCTGCAGCAATAATTTACTCCCTTGAAGGTGTGTTTGCAACAATTGCTGGATGGATTATTTTAAGTCAATTTCTTGACATAAATAATATTATAGGATGTGTATTAATTCTTATTGCTGTAATATTTTCTCAAGTTGCTCCAAACTCAAAAAAATTATAAGTATATAATTGAAAAAAGAATGATACTTAAAAATATTCTATAAATAACAAAAAAATTCAAACTAAACATCTTAACATAAATAAGAAAATATTTAATTGTAAAATAAGAAAATAAAAATGAAGCTAAAGTAGAAAAAAAAAATATATTATCAAAATTTATTTGATCATCAATAACATCTTTAAATCCCAAAATACTTGCACCTGCTAAAGCCGGAATAGATAAATAAAAAGCTATCTTTGATGA
Organism: uncultured Pelagibacteraceae bacterium; assembly: GCA_902601895.1. Lineage (GTDB taxonomy): Bacteria > Pseudomonadota > Alphaproteobacteria > Pelagibacterales > Pelagibacteraceae > Pelagibacter. Next base: position 80,192 of record CACKOU010000003.1, read on the forward strand.
CTCAACTCTGTCAAATTTTAAAAATCTTGAAGCTGTGATTACTATCCCTGATCTACTGACTCCTGGAATAATTGCCAAAATCTGAAATAACCCTATTATAATAATACTTTTAATATTTAATCCTGATGAAATTTTATTTTTCAATTCAAACTTATCAGAAAAGTATAATAAAACTCCAAAAATCAAAGTTGTCCAAGCGATAACTTTTAAATTTCTAAATTGATCAACTAAATTTGTGGAGTAAAAAATATAACCAATAATAACTAATGGTATAGACCCAAGAATTATTAGTAAAAATATGTTTTTATTGTTAACGATATTTATTAAATCTTTTCTAAAAAATAAAATAATTGCTAACAAAGAACCTAAATGTAGACTAATATCTAATTGTAGGTTGCTAACATTAAAGTCACTTAATCTTGATATAATTAAAAGATGCGCAGAAGAGCTAACTGGAATAAACTCAGATATACCTTGAATAATTGATAAAATTAGTGTCTCTACATATTTTGAAATCATTAGTTCAAGTACTTCATAATGAAATTGTAACCAAATTAAAGCAATTACATATTTGCATATCATCTATGCATAATATGAAAAAATCTCTGATTTACTTAACTTTTATGAAATATTGGTCAATATTTATGACCTTATAATTGTTTATTATTAAATTTTTATCGTATATACAGCGTCCACCATGTCAGAAAAAATGCTTAAATTTGTTAAAATAGGTCAACAAAACCCACCTAAAAGAGATATATCTGACCGAAAAGAAGATTTTGATGAAATATATCAAGAATTTCTTAAAGATAGAGCTGTTCAGCAATCAAGCAGATGTTCCCAATGTGGAGTACCATTTTGCCAAGTTCATTGTCCATTAAGTAACAATATACCAGATTGGCTTAAACTAACTGCGGAGGGAAGGTATGAGGAAGCTTATCAATTGTCACAGAGCACAAATAACATGCCAGAAGTTTGTGGAAGAATTTGCCCCCAGGATAGGCTGTGCGAAGGAAATTGTGTAATAGAGCAATCGGGTCATGGAACAGTAACTATTGGATCAATAGAAAAATATATCACAGAGAAAGCATGGGAAAATGGTTGGGTTAAACCGATAGAAATAAATACTGAAAAAAATGAGAGTGTAGGAATTATAGGTTCTGGTCCTGCCGGACTTGCTTGCGGAGAACAACTCAGAAAAAAAGGATACAAGGTAACTATATATGATCGTTATGACAGAGCTGGAGGGCTACTAATATATGGTATCCCAGGATTTAAATTAGAAAAGCATGTTGTTCAAAGAAGAATAAAACTTTTAGAAGAAAGTGGAATTAAATTTGTCTTAAACTTTGAAGTTGGAAAAGATTCCAGCTTGACGGAGTTAAGAGAAAAACATGATGCAATTTTAATAGCTACAGGAGTTTATAAAGCTAGAGAAGTCAATCTACCTGGTAACGATTTGAGTAATATTTTCCCTGCAATGGAATTTTTGACAGCATCAAATAAAAAAGGACTAGGTGATAAAGTTGAGCTGTTTGATAACGGAACTTTAAATGCTGAAGGCAAAGATGTTGTAGTAATTGGAGGTGGCGATACAGCAATGGACTGCTTAAGGACTTCAGTGAGACAGAATGCTAAATCTGTAAAATGTTTATATAGAAGAGATAGAGAAAATATGCCAGGATCAGCAAGAGAAGTAGGTAATGCAGAAGAAGAAGGTGTTGAATTCATATGGTTAACAAGCCCTAAAGAGTTTAAGGGAACAAATAAAATTGAAAGTGTAGTTGTTAATAAAATGAAATTGGGTGAGCCAGATGATAGCGGTAGAAGAAAACCAGTTATTGAAGAAAATTCAGATTTTGAAATTAAAGCTGATCTTGTAATCAAAGCTCTTGGATTTGATCCAGAAGATCTTCCAAAATTATTTAATGAAGAAAAATTACAAGTATCAAGATGGGGAACAATAAAAGCGGATTTTGATACAATGGAAACTAGTATAGAGGGAGTTTTTGCAGCTGGAGATATAGTTCGTGGAGCATCTTTAGTGGTTTGGGGCATTAAAGACGGAAGAGATGCCGCAACATCAATTGATAATTATTTACAAAGTAAACAAAAACTTAGAGTTGCTTAATGAAGTTAAGAAACAAAAATTTAAAAATTTTAAAAAGTAATCATGTTTACTCGGAAGAAATGGAACATGATGCATGTGGTGTAGGTTTAGTAGCATCTACCGAAGGTCTAAAATCAAGAAAAGTAGTAGAATATGGAATCGATGCCCTAAAAGCTGTTTGGCATAGGGGTGCAATCGATGCAGACGGAAAAACAGGAGATGGTGCTGGAATCCATATTGAAATTCCTAAAGATTTCTTTGAGGAAAAAATTGAAGTCACTGGTCATAAACATGATAATTCCGAACTATGTGTAGGTATGATTTTCTTACCAAGAAATGATTATAGCGCTCAAGAGCAATGCAGAACTATTGTTGAAAGTGAACTAACAAAGAGAAATTTTAGTATCTATGGCTGGAGACAAGTTCCTGTTGATCCCTCTGTCTTAGGAGAAAAAGCTGAACAAACAAGACCTGAAATTACTCAAGTATTGTTCACATACAATGACAAAAAAGTTGTCAATAAATCTCTGGAACAAAAATTGTATGAAACTAGAAGAGTAATTGAAAAAGAAGCTCTCAATAATCAATTAAATAATTTTTATATATGTTCATTTAGTTCTAAATCTATCATTTATAAAGGAATGTTTTTAGCAGAAGCTTTGTCAGATTTTTATACTGACTTAAAAGATGAAAGATTTATATCTAGGTATGCAATATTTCACCAAAGATTTTCAACTAATACTGCGCCTAGTTGGGACTTAGCTCAACCATTTAGATCTATAGCGCATAATGGTGAAATAAATACCCTTAAAGGAAATGTTAATTGGATGAAGGTTCACCAAGAAGAGATGTTTAGTCCAGTTTTCGAAGATATAGAGAATCTTAAGCCTGTAATACCAGCTGGAAATTCTGACTCTGCATCATTAGACAATGTTTTTGAGTTATTAAATATTTCTGGACAGCCTGCTCCTCTAGCAAAATTAATGTTAATACCAGACGCTTGGTCAAAAAAAAATAAGGTATTAAAAAAAGATCATCAACAACTATTCAATTTTTTAAATAGTACCATGGAGCCTTGGGATGGGCCAGCTGCTATAGCTGCAACAGATAATGAATGGGTAATTGTTGCAACTGACAGAAATGGATTAAGACCACTTAGATATACAGTGACAAGAGACAAACTTCTTTTTGCAGGAAGTGAAACAGGAATGATAGACTTAAATGAGAAAAAAATTGTATCTAAAGGAAGATTAGGACCTGGAGAAATATTAGGAGTAAGAATAGAAAAAGGCAAAGTATATTCAAACGATGAAATAAAAAACCACCTTTCAAAAGAATATAAGCATTACAACAATCAAATTATTGATCTTGATAAAAAATTAGAGGCAGAAACTGAAAAAGTAGAGCTAGAAGGCAAAAGTTTGAGGAATTTTCAACATTGTTTTGGATATAGCATAGAAGATTTAGAATTAATTCTTCATCCAATGGCAGAAGATGCTAAAGAAGCAACAGGCTCAATGGGTGATGACACGCCTTTAGCAGTTTTATCTGACAAATATAGACCACTATATCATTACTTTAGACAAAACTTTAGTCAGGTTACAAATCCACCAATTGACTCTCTAAGAGAAAATAAAGTTATGAGTTTAAAGACAAGATTTGGAAATCTTGGTAATATTTTAGATTTTAGTAAATTAACTAAAGACAATATTTATGTCTTAAATAGTCCGATATTATCAAATGCACAATTTGAAAAATTTTTGAAATTCTTTGGAAATAATAATAAAGTATTAGATTGTACATTCAGCAAAGATGATGATTTAGAGATATCAATAAATTTACTCAAAGTTAAGTCTGAACAAGCTGTTAGAGAGGGAATTAAACAAATAATATTATCAGATAAAAATATTTCAGAAGATAGAATGCCAATGCCGATGCTTTTATGTATAGGGGCAATAAATACACATTTAGTTAAATTAGGTTTAAGAGGTTATGTTTCTATTAATGTTCAAACTGGAGATGCTTTAGATACTCACTCTTTTGCAACATTAATTGGTGTTGGTGCTACTACAGTGAACCCTTATTTAGCTTTTGATAGCTTATATCAAAGACATTCTAAGAAATTATTTGGAAATTTCACTTTTGATGAATGTGTTTCAAGATACATTAAATCAGTCAATCTCGGTCTTCTTAAAATAATGTCTAAAATGGGAATTTCTGTTTTAAGTTCTTATAGAGGTGGATGTAATTTTGAAACTGTGGGACTAAGCAGAACAATTGTGAAAGATTACTTTCCTGGAATGTTATCAAAGATTTCTGGAATTGGTTTAAAAGGAATAGAAAAGAAAATCAGAACTATACATAAAGAAGCATTTTTCAATAATTCAAATATTCTACCTATTGGAGGTATTTACAGATATAGAAAAAATGGCGAAACACATCAGTATCAAGGCAAACTAATTCATTTACTGCAAACTGCAGTTGGACAAGGATCTTATGAAATATATAAAAAATACACAAAAGGTATTTATAATCTAAATCCAATAAGTTTAAGAGATTTAGTAGATTTTAAATCTAAAAATCCTATCGATATATCTAATGTTGAGCCTGCATCTAATATATTAAAAAGATTTGGAAGTGGAAGTATGTCTCATGGAGCTCTATCTAAAGAAGCACATGAAACTCTTGCTGTTGGTATGAACAGAATTAAAGGCGCATCTTGTAGTGGTGAAGGTGGAGAAGATGAAAAAAGATTTAAGATTATGGAGAATGGAGATAGTGCAAATTCAAGGGTTAAACAAATCGCATCAGCTAGATTTGGAGTAACTATTAATTACTTAAATAATTGTAATGAGATTGAAATCAAAATTGCACAGGGCGCTAAACCAGGTGAAGGTGGACAATTACCAGGTTTTAAAGTTACGGATGAAATTGCGAGATTGAGACACTCAACACCAGGAGTTACTTTAATATCACCTCCACCACATCATGATATTTACTCAATAGAAGATTTAGCTCAATTAATTTATGATTTAAAACAAATAAATCCTAAGGCTAGGGTTGGAGTTAAATTAGTTGCTTCATCAGGAATTGGAACGATAGCTGCTGGAGTTGCAAAAGCTAAAGCAGACATAATTTTAATCTCAGGGCACTCAGGAGGTACAGGAGCCACTCCACAGACAAGCGTTAAATATGTCGGAGTTCCTTGGGAGATGGGATTAACAGAAGCAAATCAGGTATTGACTTTAAATAACTTGAGACATCAAGTGACGCTTAGAACTGACGGTGGAATAAAAACAGGAAGAGATGTTGTAATTGCAGCTATGATGGGAGCAGAAGAATTTGGCGTAGCAACAACTGCTTTAGTCGCAATGGGATGTATAATGGTCAGACAATGTCATTCAAATACATGTCCAGTGGGTGTTTGCACACAAGATGATAAATTAAGAGAGAAATTTACAGGAACTCCTGAAAAAGTAGTAAACCTTTTTACATTTATAGCAAAGGAAGTAAGAGAAATACTTGCTGATCTTGGTTTCAAATCCTTAAATGAAGTAATTGGAAGAACTGACTTACTAAGGCAAGTAAGCAAAGGATCACCAAACTTGGATGATCTAGACTTAAATCCTCTTTTTGTTCAGGCAGATCCTGGAAAAAATAAAAGATATTGTGAGAAACCTGAAATTAATTCTGTTCCAGATACTTTAGATCAAAAATTATGGTCAGAAATAGAAGACAAAATAGATAAAAAAGAAAAAATAAATCAAGAATTTGAAATTCAAAATACCGATAGAGCTGTTGGCACTAGAATTTCTTATCATTTGTACAAAAAATTTGGAAATAACAATCTTGATGAAAATTCGATCGAATTAAATTTTAAAGGTTCTGCAGGTCAATCCTTTGGTGCTTTTGCTATTAAAGGATTAAAACTAATTTTAAAAGGGGATGCAAATGATTATGTTGCCAAAGGATTATCAGGTGGAACTATTGTGATTAAATTACAAAATGAAAGCAACCTTGTTTCAAATGAAAATACTATTATTGGAAATACTGTTTTGTATGGAGCTACTTCAGGAAAATTATTAGCTGCAGGACAAGCAGGAGAGAGATTTGCTGTTAGAAATTCCGGTGCAACTGCAGTAGTAGAAGGTTGTGATTCAAATGGTTGTGAATACATGACAGGCGGAAATATTATTATATTAGGAGATATTGGCGATAATTTTGGAGCTGGCATGACTGGAGGTATGGCATTTATTTATGATCCTGAAAATCAATTTGATAAAAAAGTAAATCCTGAAAGTGTAGTTTGGCAAACTCCAGAAACTAAATTTTGGGTTGAGCATCTAAGGAAATTAATTCAAGAGCATGCGATAGAAACAAATTCAACAATTTCAAAAAAAATTGTTGAGAATTTTGAAAATGAAATAAATAATTTCGTCCAAGTTTGTCCAAAAGAAATGTTAGATAAGTTAGAAAATCCTATATCAAATAAAAAATTAATCGGTCAAGCTAGTTAGTATTTTTAATAATACTATCTAACTCTTTACAAATAATATTTAGATTTTTTTTTGACGAGAGACTATGGTCACCCTTCTTAATTATATTTAATTTTTTTTTTGCTTTGCTGAAGATTTTTAAAACTTCTCTTGAGTATTTAATTGGTACAACTTCATCTTTTTGACCATGGACCATAGTAACAGGAATTTTCATTGGAATTTTAGCATTCAAAACTTTATTTTGTTTTTTTCTTCCATCTTTAATTAATTGATTTGTTATAAGATACTCATACCCACCATTTTTAATTTTGCTAATACCTTTATTGATAATTTCACTCTTTGTCTTTTTTGAAAATTTTTTCCACATTATTCTTGTTAAAAATTCTGGAGCAGAGCCAATTCCTACAAAGCCTTTAATCTGTTTCTTAATTGATTTAAATAATAATAAAGAAATCCAAGCACCCATACTAGAACCTATTAGAATTATATCATTTTTTTTAACTATATTCTTAATAGTCTGTTTTGCATCATTTGCCCAAGTGGAAATATTCCCTTTTGTAAATTCACCTGAAGATTTTCCGTATCCAGAATATTCTAGTGCCAAAAAACCAAATTTATTTTTTTTAGCATAGTTTAAAAATCTTTTAGGTTTATCTCCTTCTATATCAGATGCAAAACCTGGTAAAAATATAATATAAAGATTTTTCTTATAATAATTGCTTATATATCTTAGTTTTTTTGTTTTAGAAATTTTTAGAAATTTAAATTTTTTCATATAAAGTATTTAAATTGATTTGAAATATTATAACTCTACCATATGCATCCAAAATTGAAAGTTCTGCAAGTTATACCAAAACTTGGATACGGTGGCGCAGAAACAGGTTGTTATGATATCGCACACTATCTACATGAAAATGATTGTAAATCTTTTTTAATATGCAACGGTGGTGAATTAACAAAGTTTATAGATAAAAAAAAAGTTAAATATATAAGATTACCTGTTAATTCCAAAAACCCCATTTTAGTTTTTATTAATTCAATAATTATTTCTTTAATAATTTTATTTTATGGAATTAATATTGTTCACGCGAGAAGTAGAGCGCCTGCATGGTCTTGTTTGCTAGCTGCCAAAATCACACGACGTAAATTTGTAACTACATTTCATGGAACATATAATTTTAAAAGTAAATTAAAAAAATTATATAATTCTGTAATGTTGAGATCAGATTTAATTATTGCTGGGTCTAATTTTATATTTTCACATATTAAAGAAAACTACTCTGAATACCTTAATGATAAAAAAAAATTCTTAGTGATATTTAGAGGCATTAATACTGACTATTTTGATCCATCAACTACTATAGAAACAGAGGAAGATGAATTATTTAAATCATGGGGACTTAAAATTGAGAGAAAAACTGTTCTATTGCCGGGAAGATTAACAGAATGGAAAGGCCAAGAAATGTTTTTAGATGCTATTAATAAAGTAAATATTAATTTAGGACACGAGGTATTTAATGTAATTATTCTTGGGAGCGATCAAGGAAGAGAACTTTACAAAAAGAAACTTATTAGGTTAGTTGAACAGTATAGATTAACTAACCAAGTAAAATTTATAGATCATTGTAAAAATATGCCTCTAGCTTACAAAGTTTCAGATATCATAGTTTCTTCATCTATAGAACCAGAAGCCTTTGGAAGAATATCTGTTGAGGCTCAGGCAATGAAAAAACCAATTGTTGCAAGTAATATTGGGGCATCAAAAGAGACTATAAATGAAAATAAAACAGGATTTTTATTTGAAGCAAACAACTCAAACGATCTTTCAAAAAAATTAATAGAAATTATGAATTTAGATGAACAGACTATCAATCAAATGGGCATAGAAGGTAGAAAAAATGTCGTTTCAAAATTTAATGTTGAAAAAATGTGTTTTTCTACTTATTCAGAGTATAAAAAATTAATAAACTAATGCCAAATATTACATTACCTGACGGAAAAAAATTAAACTTTGAAAAAAGTATAACAGGCTCAGAGGTTGCTGAAAAAATTAGTAAGTCCTTAGGTAAGCAAGCTTTGGTGATGAGGATAAACGGTGAGCTTAAAGATTTATATACTGTTATTGATCAAGATTGTTCTATTGAAATATTTACAGCTAAAGATCCTGAGGGTTTAGAAGTCATTAGACATGACACTGCACATATAATGGCTATGGCCGTTCAAGAACTATACCCAGGCACACAGGTAACAATTGGGCCAGTTATAGAAAATGGATTTTACTATGATTTTGCAAGAAAAGAGCCTTTTACTAGCGATGATTTAAAAAAGATTGAAAAAAAAATGTCAGAGATAATAGATAAAGATGTAAAAACAAGAAAAGAAGTTTGGGAGAGAGATAAAGCAATAAGTCATTTTAAAAAAATTGGAGAAAAATACAAAGCTGAGATAATTGAAAGTATCCCTAAAGATGAAGAACTAACTATTTATCATCATGGCGAAACATGGCATGATTTATGTAGAGGTCCACATTTAGTATCTTCTGGTAAAATAGGTAAGGCTTTTAAACTGACAAAAGTATCTGGAGCTTATTGGCGTGGTGACTCTAATAATGAAATGCTTCAAAGAATATATGGTACTGGTTGGGCAACTCAAAAAGAATTAGACCTTTATCTTCAGAGAATTGAGGAAGCAGAAAAAAGAGATCATAGAAAAATTGGAAAAGAGATGGATTTATTTCATTTTAGAGAAGAAAGCCCTGGATCTGTGTTTTGGCACCAGAAAGGATGGAATTTGTTCCAAAAATTAGTTTCATATATGAGAATGAAACAAGATCACGATGGTTACAAAGAGATAAATACGCCAGAAATACTTGATAGATCTTTGTGGGAAAAATCTGGCCACTGGGAAAAATTTGGAGCTAATATGTATACTTCAACTACACCAGATGAAAAAGTATTTGCAATTAAACCCATGAATTGTCCTGGGTGTGTTCAAGTATTTAATCAAGGACTTAAAAGTTATAGAGACTTACCTTTAAAGATGTCAGAATTTGGAAAAGTTCATAGATATGAACCTTCAGGTGCATTGCATGGACTATTACGTGTAAGAGCCTTTACCCAAGATGATGCACATATTTTTTGTACAGAAGAACAAATTACCGAAGAATGTTTGAGTGTTACAAATTTAATTTTAGAAATTTATAAAGATCTTGGTTTTGAAGATGTTATTTTAAAATACTCAGATAGACCAGATTTAAGAGTTGGTGATGATAAAGTTTGGGATAAATCAGAGGCTGCGTTGTTAGAGGCAATCAAAGCGACAAAGCTAGAGTACTCAATTAATAAAGGTGAGGGTGCATTTTATGGACCAAAAATCGAATTTGTTTTAAGAGATGCAATCGGAAGAGATTGGCAGTGTGGAACCTTGCAAGTAGATTTAAATTTACCAGGTAGGTTAGGAGCTTCTTTTGTTGATAAAGATGGAACTAAAAAAGTACCTGTAATGTTACATAGAGCTTTATTTGGGTCTTTAGAAAGATTTATAGGTATTCTTATAGAAAATTATGCTGGCAAACTACCATTTTGGATATCACCATTACAAGCAGTTGTTATCCCGATTTCTAGTGATTTTGATGAGTATGCTAAAAGTGTAACTAAAGAATTAAAAATTTCTGGATTAATTGTTGAGGTAGATCTTAAAAATCATAATCTAAATTATAAAATTAGAGACCATTCTCTCACCAAAGTACCAATGTTATTGATCTGCGGAAAAAAAGAAGTTGACTCTAATAGCGTAACTATTAGAAGATTGGATTCTAAAAAACAAGAAAATATGACATTAAAAGAATTTATAAAAAAGTATTCAGAATTAAATAAAGCACCTTCAATATAAGTGGCAGATTTTAAAAATAATTATTTCCAAAAAAGAAATAGATTTAAGGGACCTAGATCTAATCATAGGATCACTTCTCAAGAAGTTCAACTTATTGCAAGTGACGGTGAAAATCTAGGTATATTAAATATTAATGATGCAATTAGAAGGGCTAAAGAGGATGGTTTAGATTTAATTGAAATTGCACCTAATGCAAAACCACCAGTTTGTAAAATAATGGATATGGGTAAATATAAATATGATGCTCAAAAAAAAGCAAATAAAGCAAAAAAGAAACAAAAAAAAGTCGAATTAAAAGAGATAAAATTGAGACCAGTCACTGAAGTTCATGACTACACTTTCAAAATTAAAAATGCTCAAAAATTTTTAGCAAAAGGAGATAAGGTTAAATTTACAATAAGGTTTAAAGGGAGAGAGTTACAACATTCGAACCTTGGTAATGAGTTAATGGATAAAATTAAGGTAGACATGGAGACCATTGGAAGAGTAGAGCTTCAGCCAAAATTTGATGGAAAGCAAATGATTATGGTAATCCAGCCTTTATAAGCCATATTTCTAGTTGTAAATTTAATTTAATATTTGTATAACCCCAAAAAATTATGCCTAAGTTAAAAACAAAAAGTTCTGCGAAAAAAAGATTTAAAATTTCAGCTAAAGGTAAGGTTATCACTCCGCAGGCTGGAAAAAGACACGGTATGATTAAAAGAACAAATTCACAAATTAGAAAACAAAGAGGCACAACTGTTTTATCTAAACAAGATGGTAAGATAGTGAAATCTTATATGCCTTACAGCCTAAGAGGATAAAATGGCAAGAGTTAAAAGAGGAGTTACAAGCAGAGCTAAACACAAAAAAGTTTTAAAAGCTGTTAAAGGTCAGTGGGGAAGAAGAAAAAATACTATTAGAGTTGCTAGACAAGCAATGGAAAAAGCAATGCAGTATGCTTATAGAGATAGAAGAAACAAAAAAAGGGATTTCAAATCATTGTGGATACAAAGAATTAATGCCGGTGTCAGATCTGAAGGTATAACATATTCAAAGTTTATTAATGGTTTAAGCAAATCAGGAATTAAATTAGATAGAAAAATTCTTGCAGAAATCGCTTACGATAACCCTGAAGCATTTAAAACTATAGTTAAAAGGGCTCAAGCAGCATTAAATTAATCAAGACTATTGTTTTTCTTCTTTTAACAAATATTCTATTAAAATGTCTGATATTAAAAAAATAAAAGATGATTATATCGATAAGCTTAATACAGAGAATAATATTGATAAAGTAAATAACATTAAATCCGAACTATTTGGAAAAAATGGAATTATATCGAACGAATTTAAAAAATTAGGTTCGATTTCTGTAGAGGAAAGAAAAAAATTAGCTTCAGATTTAAATAATATTAAAGATGAACTTCAAAATAAAATATCAATTAAAATTCAAGAAATAGAAACTAAAGAAATTAATTTAAAGCTTGAGAAAGAAAAAATTGATGTAACTCTTCCAGAGAGAGATATTGAAATTGGTAAAATTCACCCAGTCTCTCAGGTGATAGATGAAATTTCATCTATATTTTCTGAAATTGGATTTAGTGTTGAGGAAGGCCCAGATGTTGAAAATGAATATAATAATTTTACAGCATTAAATACACCAGATAACCATCCAGCTAGAGATATGCATGATACTTTTTATCTTGATAATAATAAGGAATTACTTTTGAGAACACACACATCTCCAGTTCAGGTAAGAACTATGTTAAAAGGTAAGCCTCCTTTTAAAATTATTGCACCAGGAAGAACTTACAGGTCAGACAGTGATCAAACTCATGCTCCAATGTTTCATCAAGTTGAAGGGCTACATATAGATAAAAATATAAACATGGGACATTTAAAAGGATGTTTAAATTATTTTATTAAGGAGTTTTTTGAAGTTGATAAAATTAAAATGAGATTTAGACCAAGTCATTTTCCATTTACTGAACCTTCAGCGGAAGTAGATATAGGATATGAAATTAAAAATGGAAAGATAGTAATTGGTGAAGGTGATAAATGGCTAGAAATTTTAGGTTGCGGAATGGTTCATCCAAATGTTCTAAAAAATGTAAAAGTTAATCCAAATAAATATCAAGGATATGCCTTTGGAATTGGTATAGACAGACTGGGAATGTTGAAATATGGAATTAATGATTTAAGAGCCTTTTTTGAGACAGATTATAGATGGTTAAATCACTTTGGTTTTGATCCATTAGATGTCCCATCAAATTATAGAGGACTGAGTAGATGAAGTTCACAGTTGACTGGTTAAAAAACCATCTTGATACAAAATTTAATAGTAATCAAATAATAGATAAATTAACTAATATTGGTCTAGAAGTAGAAAGTTTTGAGAGTTCGTCATCTGAATTAGACAATTTTATTGTTGCAAAAATTATAAATGCCAAAACTCATCCAAATGCAGACAGATTGAAGTTATGTGATGTTGATATAGGTAGTGACGAAACGATTGAAGTAGTATGTGGAGCCCCAAATGCAAAAAATGGTCTTTTGACAGTTTATGCTCCTCCAGGATCAATTATTCCCAAAAATCAGATGAAATTATCTGTAAGTAAAATAAGAGGTGTAACATCATATGGAATGCTCTGTTCTGAATCAGAATTATTATTATCTAATGAAAGCGATGGAATAATAGAATTAAAAAAAAATAAATATGCAAATAAAATTGGAGAAAAATATTTTAAAAACACTTCTGAAAAAGTAATAGATTTATCAATTACGCCCAATAGACCAGATTGTTTAGGGGTAAGAGGAATTGCTAGAGATTTAACTGCTGCCGGTGCAGGTAAATTAAAAATTAATAAAAAATCAAATTTAAAATATAGAGGTAATCAAAATATAAATGTAACAATAAAAAAAGAAAAAGTTCAAGGATGTACAATATTTGGAAGTTGTTTAATAAAAGGTGTAACAAATAAAGAGAGTCCAAAATGGCTAAAAGATAAAATTGAGTCTTTAGGCCAAAAATCAATATCCGCGATAGTTGATATTACTAATTATGTGATGTTTGATTTAAATAGACCATTACACGCGTATGATGCAGATAAAATAGATAAAGAAATTATTGTTAGAAGTTCTTCTAAAGGAGAAAGCTTCGAAGCTTTGGATAATAAAAAATATATTTTAGAAAATGATATGTGTGTTATTTCTGATAGATCCGGAATTCTGGGTCTTGGTGGCATAATTGGCGGAACAAGATCTGGAACAGAATATTCAACTAAAAACATATTATTAGAATCTGCTTATTTTTTACCTCGTTCAATAAGAAAAACTTCTAAACAATTAAATATAGACACAGATGCAAAATTTAGATTCGAAAGAGGCATCGATCCTTTATCAATTGAAGAAGGATTAATAAAAGCTTCTGAGCTAATAAAACAAATTTGTGGAGGTGAAATAAGTAATTTAGATGTAAAAAAAATTGAAAATTATAAAAAGACAATAATTAATTTTGACCCATTTCTTTTTGAAAAAACGACAGGATTTAATGTTGAAAATAAAGAATTAATTAAAATACTTGAAAAGCTAGGATTTGATGTATCTAAGAATAAAAAAATTTTAAATTTGGTAGTACCTTCTTGGAGACCAGATATTACGCAATCAATTGATATTGTTGAAGAAATAGTGAGAATAAAAGGCTACGAACATATTAATACATCAGAACCAATTAAGACAAGATTAAAGCCGACACTTAATTATTATCAGAAATTATTTCATTTTTTACAAAGATCCGTGGCATCAAAGGGTTATTTAGAAACTGTGACTTGGTCATTTACTGATTCTAAAATTAATAAACTATTTAAAGAAAAAGATGAAGAAATACCAATTATAAATCCGATTAGTTCAGATCTAAATGTTTTAAGAAATTCTATTTTCCCAAATTTGATATTTTATTTAAAGAAAAATTTAGATAGAGGATTTAAAGATATTTCTTTATTTGAAATTGGTCCAGCTTTTAAAGGAAAAAATCCAGGAGATCAACAGACTGTGATCGGTGCTGTAAGAGCAGGAAAGGTTTCAAGATTATCTTGGAATGATAAAGAAAGAATTGTAGATACATTCGATGTAAAAAAAGATGTAATACAAAGTCTTTGTGAAGCAGGGATTAATAAAGATGATATTATTATAGATGACAAAACTCCTTCTTACTATCATCCAGGAAAATCTGGAGGGGTTTACCAAAATAAAAAAGAAAAAAATGCTTTAGCATATTTTGGTGAGATACATCCAGACATAATAAAAAAATTAGATATAAAAACTGAAGGTTTGGTAATATTTGAAATTTGTCTTGATTATATAAGAGAGTCAAAACAAAAGATAAAAGATTCAAAATCTGAATATAAATTTTCTGATTTCCAAAAATCAGAGAGAGATTTTGCATTTATTATTAATAAAAATTTTAAATCTCAAGAATTAGTTAATATAATTAAATCTGTTGATAATAAATTAATTAAGTCAGTAAGAGTATTTGATGTTTTTGAAGGAGAAAATATACCAGATGGAAAAAAATCTATAGCTATTAATGTAACTATTCAGTCAGAAGAAAAAGCATTAAATGAAAATGACCTGGACAACATTAATAAACTAATTATCTCTTCCGTTGAGTCAAAGTCTGGCGCAAAAATTAGATCCTAAAAATGGGTGATACAATAGACAACATTAGGAATTTTGCGATTATAGCTCATATAGATCATGGTAAATCAACTATAGCGGACAGAATAATTCATAAATGTGGAGGTTTGAGTGATAGAGAAATGAAATCTCAAGTGCTTGACTCTATGGATATAGAAAGAGAAAGAGGGATAACAATTAAAGCACAAACAGTTAAATTAAATTATAAAGCTAAAAATGGCAAAAATTATATTTTAAATATTATAGATACCCCAGGCCATGTAGATTTTAGTTATGAAGTAAGTAGAAGCCTTTATGCGTGCGAGGGCTCAATATTAATTGTAGATAGTACACAAGGCGTAGAAGCCCAAACACTTGCAAATGTATATCAAGCACTTGATATAAATCATGAGATTATTCCAGTATTAAATAAAATTGATCTACCAGCATCTGATCTTGAAAGAACAAATAATCAAATTGAAGATGTTATTGGCATAGATACATCTAATTCTGTTCCTTGCTCTGGAAAAACTGGACAAGGAATAGATGAAATTCTTGAGCAAATTATTAACTCCTTGCCTGGACCTAAAGGTGAAAAAAATAGCAAATTAAAGTGTTTATTAGTTGATAGCTGGTATGACACTTATCTTGGAGTAGTTATATTAGTGAGAGTTATAGATGGAAAACTAAAAAAAAATATGAAAATAAAAATGATGTCTACAAATCAAGAATATATCGTAGAAAAAGTTGGTGTTTTTACCCCGAAGGCAAAAGATGTGAGTGAACTTAATGCTGGAGAAATAGGTTTTATTACAACTGGTATAAAAATTTTATCAGAAACTAAAGTTGGAGACACTATATGTGATGCAGAAAATCCTCTCAATGATGCATTACCAGGTTTTAAACCAAGTAAACCAGTAGTTTTTTGTGGTTTATTTCCTGTGGATAGTTCAGAATATCAAAAGTTAAAAGATGGACTTGCTAAATTACAATTAAATGACGCAAGTTTTTCTTATGAAGCAGAATCATCATCTGCTTTAGGACTTGGTTTCAGATGTGGATTTTTAGGTCTCTTACATCTTGAAATAATCACAGAAAGGCTTGAAAGAGAATTTGATATTAATTTATTAACTACAACACCAGGTGTTGTTTATAAAGTTCACTTAAATAATGGTGAAATTTTTGAACTTCAAAATCCTTCAAATTTACCAGATCCTAATTATATAAATTTTATTGAAGAACCATGGATTAAAGCTACAATTATCACTCCAGATCAGTATTTGGGATCAATTATTAAGTTATGTCAAAATAAAAGAGGTATACAAACTAATTTAAGTTATTCGGGAAATCGTGCAGTAATTAATTATGAGATACCTTTAAATGAAGTCGTATTTGATTTTAATGATCGTCTTAAATCTATGACAAGCGGATATGCTAGTTTTGATTATGAAATTATTGATCACAAAGAAGGAGATCTAGTAAAAATGAATATACTTGTAAATTCAGAACATGTTGATGCTCTTGCAATGATGATACATAAAGATTTTGCACAAACTACAGGTAGAGAGGTCTGTGAAAAATTAAAAGACTTAATCCCAAGACACAATTTTATGATACCAATTCAGGCAGCTATTGGAGGTAAAATTATTGCAAGAGAAACTATCAAAGGTTTTAAAAAGGATGTGTTAACAAAAATTCATGGAGGTGGAGCCACAGATAGAAAAAGAAAACTACTAGAAAAACAGAAAAAAGGTAAAGCTAGAGCTAAGCAATTTGGAAAGGTTGAGATTCCTCAAGAGGCATTTATAGGTGTTTTAAGGATAAACAAAGATTAGGTATTTTGGAGAGGTGGCCGAGTGGTTGAAGGCGCACGCTTGGAAAGTGTGTATAGGGGAAACTCTATCATGGGTTCGAATCCCATTCTCTCCGCCATATAATACTAATTTACATTATTTAATTTTTCACCAATTGATGTAAATATTTTGCCAAAATAATTC
Organism: uncultured Pelagibacteraceae bacterium; assembly: GCA_902601895.1. GTDB lineage: Bacteria > Pseudomonadota > Alphaproteobacteria > Pelagibacterales > Pelagibacteraceae > Pelagibacter. The sequence goes on from CACKOU010000003.1 coordinate 97,342, forward strand.
AAAATTTTTTTCCCAAATATTTTTTTTAAAATTTTTTTTACATTTTGTCTAAATTTTATATTTTTAGGCACATAATTTACATATTTTCCATAATAAGGATTACCTAAATCTTTTATTTTTATTAATTCTTCTTTGATATTTTGATTATCTTTCTCTATACATCGCTTACATAATATAAAGTGATTAAATTTTTGCTTAAACGAAGATTTTGAAATTACAGTTTCCCATTTTTCATCATATGGATAATCTGAAATTTTCAACCCTTCAAATGATGATGTTTTTTCATATCTATTAATGTTTAAAAAATAACCATCATTTTTTATAAATTTATGAATAAACTCAAAATAAAATTGTATAGATTCTTTATTCATTTCTTGCATTGATCTCGAGTTTATAAATAAGTCAATTTTAATTTTTTCGTCAATATTTAATGTAGGAGGTAAGATAATTATGTCATTTGTATTAAAATCTTCATATGTTAACACACCTTTTTCCTTATAATCATCGTATAAAAAAAATTTTTTATTTGGAAAATTTTCTTTTAAATAATATGATGTAAGAAGACCTGCCTCAGGCAAATCTATTGAGAGTAATTTTGTATTATAATTCCGAATAAATAATTCTGCAAAACTTCCAAAACCACCGCCTATTTCACAAATATTTCTTATATTCTTACTATCTAAAATTTTATTCTTAATTTCATAAAACCAATGTAGATGTATAAGTTTATTGTAATCTACGTAATAATTTTTATATCTTACTAAAAATTCGCTATTACCAATATTATTTTTGGATAAATTTGATAATACATACTCTTCAGATGTATCATTTATTAAATCTGCAAATAGTTCAAATGTTAGAGGATTTTTTTGATCATCTAATCCAGAGCTAAGTCCATTATCAGATCTAAAGTTTGATAGATTTTCAATATTAAATTTATGAAGATTATATCTTTGCCAGTATATACTTTTCATACTAGATTTTTTTGATTCATCATAAAAGTCTTTTAATACTAAATTATAGTTATGAATTAGTCTTTTATTATCCATCCCAAAATCCTTATATTTATTTATTGTCATTACTCAAGTTGCAATCTTATATAATTCGATAATTAAATATGCTAAAATAACATCTTAAAATTAGTGATATTCCAAAAAAAAAATATTTTAAAAAAAAAAATTAAAAATCGATCTAGAAACGTTGTATTTCAACATTTATTAGAAGTCTATCTCAATACCAATTTTATTATATTTTTTAAAAATGATATAAAAACATTCATCAAATAATATAAAATGACAAAAAATAATACCTCATATCAGGCTGATTCAATTAAAGTTCTAAAGGGTCTTGAGGCAGTAAGAAAAAGACCAGGAATGTATATTGGAGATACTGATGATGGAACTGGTTTGCATCATATGGTTTATGAGGTAGTAGACAATTCAATAGACGAAGCTCTTGCTGGATATTGCAAAAAAATTGAAATAAATATAAATGAGGATAACTCCATTACGGTAATTGATGATGGGAGAGGTATTCCTGTAGATTTACACAAAGAAGAAAAAAAATCGGCTGCTGAGGTAATAATGACCCAACTTCATGCTGGAGGTAAATTTGATCACGAATCTTACAAAGTTTCAGGTGGGCTGCATGGAGTTGGTGTTTCAGTGGTTAATGCTTTATCTGAGAAATTAAAATTAACTATTAATAGAGATAATAAAAAATATTTTATTGAATTCAATAATGGAAATTCAAAAAACCCTTTAAAATTAGTTGGCAAAACAAAATTAAGAGGTACGGAAATAAATTTCATTCCATCAAAAGATATTTTTTCTACAATAAAATTTAATTTCTTAATTCTAGAGAAAAGGATGCGAGAATTAGCATTTCTTAATAAAGGTATTAAAATAACTTTGAGTGATTTAAGGCAAAAAAAACCAAAAACTCTAGAATTTAAATTTGATGGAGGCATTACTGAGTTTGTTCAATTTATGGATATGAAAAAAGAAAGTTTAAAAAATAAAAATGATAACGATCTTTTTAAAAAACCTATTTATATAGAAGGTCTCAAAAATAATGTTGATGTTCAATGTTCACTAAAATGGAATGCTGGTTATAGTGAAGACGTTTTGCCTTATACTAATAATATTTATCAAAAAGATGGAGGTACACATCTTCTAGGATTTAGAAGTGCATTAACAAGAGTTGTAAATAAATACGCTAATGAACTAAACTTGTTAAAAAAAAATAAAGTATCTTTATCAGGAGATGATGTAAAAGAAGGTTTAACATCTGTTCTTTCAGTAAAAATTCCAGACCCAAAGTTTTCATCTCAAACAAAAGATAAATTAGTATCATCTGAAGTTAGAAATATTGTTGAAACTATCATCAACGAGAAACTTTCTACTTGGTTTGATCAAAATCCTTCTATTTCTAAGGTCATCTTAACAAAAATAATTCAGGCTGCTGTAGCTAGAGATGTAGCCAGAAAAGCTAGAGAAAATGTTAGAAGAAAAGGAGCTTTAGAATTAACAGGATTACCTGGGAAATTAGCAGATTGTCAAAACTCTAAACAAGAAGGTACAGAATTATTCATTGTAGAGGGAGATTCAGCTGGAGGATCGGCAAAACAGGGGAGAAACCGTGAATTTCAAGCTGTATTACCTCTCCGTGGAAAAATATTGAATACTTTTACAGACCTTAATGGAGCAAAAAAAAATGGTAACTCAAATGACTTAAGAACAAAAAGTTTGTCCAAAATGATTTCTTCAAATGAAATAGTTACACTAATTAATGCTTTAGGGCTTGACCCAAAAAATGAGGATATAGATCTCAAAGATTTGAGATATGGAAAAATAATAATTATGACAGATGCTGATGTTGATGGTTCACACATTAGAGCCCTTTTATTAACATTTTTTAATAATAAGCCTTTTGATAAGTTAATAGAGTATGGCCATGTTTATCTTGCTCAACCACCATTGTTTAAAATTAATAAAGGTACTAAAAGTATCTATATTAAAGATGAAATTGAATTGGAAAACTATTTAATTAAAAATTCAAAAGAAATAAAAAAATATAAAAGAAACTCTAAAGATTTTGAAAAAATTTTACAAAATGAGAAATTAAAATTAAATATACAAAGATTCAAAGGACTTGGTGAAATGAACCCTGATGAATTATGGAATACAACTTTAAATCCTGAAATGAGAAATTTACTGCAAGTTCAATACTCAAAGAATAATAAAAAAGATCAAGATTTAATTCAAACTTTAATGGGAAATGATGTTTCATCAAGAAAAGATTTCATAGTTGAAAATGCAATAAACGTTTCAAACTTAGATATATAGATGGATTTAAAACAATCTGTCAAAACTGCATCCTTAAACAAATCAATTTATATAAACTTAAGGTGGATAGGTATATTAGGACAATTTATTACAATAAATTCTGTTAAATTTATTTTAGGCTTTGACTTCAACTTTATTCTATCAAATCTTATAATTTTTGTTGGAGCTTTAAGTAACTTATACCTAATGTTTTTTTATAAAAAACCAATACTTTCTAATGTAACCTCTTTTAATTTTTTATCTTTAGATATACTTCAATTGAGTGCTTTACTTTACCTATCTGGGGGTATTTTAAATCCATTTTCAATATTCCTTTTAATACCAAGTGTATTTGCTGCATCAAATTTAAATATTAAAACAAATATTGCTTTAATTTTAATTACTCTAGTATCGATTATAATTTTAACTTTTTATCATTATGAATTGCCAAAACCATTGAATGAATACAATATTAGCTTGTATTATTACTATGCAATTCCTCTAGCATTGATAATTGCATTATTTTTTTTAAATTATTTTGCATTTATTTTCGGACAGGAAACAAACCTTAGGAAAGATGCATTAGATAAAATCCAAGAAGTGATATCCAAAGAACATGAACTAGTTTCACTTGGAGGACAAGCTGCAGCTGCAGCTCATTCATTTGGTACACCTTTGTCTACAATTAAAATAATTTCTCACGATTTATTTGATCAATTTAAAGACAACGATGATGTAAAAAAAGATCTTGAGCTATTAATTAGTCAAGTTAATAGGTGTAATGATATTTTAAAAAAACTAACATTAAATCCTACTATAGAAGATGATTTTATTGACAAAAATAAAACGCTTTACGATTATATTAATGAGATAGTTAACTCATTTAAGGAAATTTCTAATAAGAATTTCAATATTGATAAAGAGCAAGATTCTAACTCATTTGAAATTTTAAAATCTGTTGAAATTGTTTATGGTTTGAGGAATTTTATTGGAAATGCTAATAAATTTTCAAAAGAAAATATCTATATTGCTATCAAAAGTGATAGTCAAAAGACTGAAATAACAATAGAGGATGATGGACTTGGCATACCAAAAGATATACTTAATAAAATTGGAGAACCCTATATTAAGACACTTAAACCTAAAGATAATAAAAAAACTGGATTAGGGTTAGGGATTTTTATAGGCAAAACTTTGTTAGAAAAAAATTCTGCAAAAATAACAATTAGAAATTCAGAAACTAGAGGTGGAGCTGAAGTTAAAATAGAGTGGGAAAATAAAAATTTAAAAAAATTAGTGTAATTTTTTATTATTTTCAAACAAACCACTAAGCTGACCAATCATTACATCACCTAACTCTTGAACATCAGCAATTTTTATCGCTTTTTTGTAATACCTCGAAACATCGTGACCAATACCTATTGCAAGAATTTCGATATCGCTTTTGTTTTCTATTAATTTTACAGTTTGCTTTAGATGTTTTTCTAAAAAATCACCCGAGTTAACAGATAATGTTGAGTCATCAACTGGAGCTCCATCCGAAATAACCATAAGAATTTTCCTTTCTTCTTTTCTTTTCTTAAGTCTATTGAAAGCCCAAGTAATAGCTTCTCCATCAATATTTTCTTTAAGCAGACCCTCTTTTAGCATTAAGCCTAAATTTTTTTTTGATTGTCTCCAGTGAGTGTCAGCAGATTTATAAATTATGTGTCTTAAATCATTTAAACGTCCTGGATTTTTTAATTTTCCAAGTTTATTCCACTTTTCTCTACTCTTACCACCCTTCCAATTCTTTGTTGTGAAACCAAGAATTTCTACTTTAACCGAGCATCTTTCTAATGTTCTAGACAATATATCAGCACAAAGAGCGGCAATAGTAATTGGCCTTCCTCTCATTGATCCTGAATTATCTATGAGTAAAGTCACAACTGTATCTTTAAACTCTAAATCTTTCTCTTTTTTAAAAGAAAGAGAATTATATGGATCAATTATTATTCTTGGTAATTTTGAACTATCTAATAAACCTTCTTCAAGATCAAATTCCCAAGATCTATTTTGTTTTGCAAGTAACTGCCTTTGCAATTTATTTGCGAGTTTCGTAATTATGTCTTGGAAACTAGTTAACTGTTGATCTAAATTTTTTCTTAATTTAGAAATTTCCTCTGAGTTTTCCAATGTTTCTGCTTTTGCTATCTCATCAAATTCTGAAGTATATATTTTATATTCTTTATTACTTATTCCTAAATTTTTTTTCTGAACAATATTTTCTATTTCATTATTTTCAGCATCATCATTTCCTAATTGTTCATCAAGTCTAAACTCATTCATTTCATCAGAACTATCAACACCTTCATTTATACTATCTTCCTCTTCTCTTTCCTGAGAGTCTCCACTATCTGTTTTTTGATCGTCCTTTGAATTATTACTATCCCGCTCATCTTCTTTCTGGTCTTCTTTCTTATTTTCCTCTTCAGACTCGAAGATTTCCATGTTCTGAAGAATTTCTGATATTTTAGAATTGTATATGTCTTGATTCTCTGCATTTTCTTTTAAAAAGTTTATGTGTTTATCTAAAGATTTTTTAAAATCATCTTTCCAATATGATAAAATTTTTTCAGCACTTTCAGATAAACTTACATTCATTAGTTTATTAAGCATGTAATATTCAAAAGCTTCAGAAACATTAGACTCTTCTTTCTTTTTTATGTTTTCAGATTTTGCAGTGCTTATCTTATTTTCATATTTGCTCATTAAATTTTTAGAAATTCCCCTCATCATTTGTGATCCTAAAAGTTCATATCTTATTTTCTCAGAAATTTTATACAGCGTATGACAAGTAGGTGTTTTTGGAATATTTTGTTCCAGAGTAGAATTATCAGAAAATTTTCTTTTTAATGCCTCCGAATCTGCCTCGGCTCTTAATTTAATAAAGTTTTCTTTATCTTTTAAATTATCAAATTTAGAAATATTAAATTCTTTTAAATTTTTTTTGTCTTTTAATGGATATATTTCACCTGAAATCGCTTTAATCGTTGAATTTAAAGCTTGTTTAAATTGCTCTTTTATAAGATCATCTTTGTTCATTAAACCTGAATATTTATCATTGACTCTGGCAATTCTTCGCCAAAACATCTTTGATAGTATTCTGCGATTGTATTCTTTTCTACATCATCACATTTATTTAAAAAAGTTACTCTGAATGCATATCCAACATCTTTAAATATTTCAGAATTTTCTGCCCAATGCAGTACTGTCCTAGGACTCATAACAGTTGAAATATCTCCAGCCATAAAGCCTTTTCTTGTTAGTGTCGCAACTTTTATCATGTTTGCAATTCTCTCTTTACCTTTATTATTATCTAGATTCTTATTTTTTCCTAAAATAATTTCCATTTCTTTATCCAGGGCTAAATAATTTAATGTTGTAACAATGTTCCATCTATCCATTTGCCCCTGGTTTATTTGTTGTGTTCCGTGATAAAGGCCAGTCGTATCCCCTAAACCAACAGTATTTGAAGTTGCAAATAATCTGAAATATTTATTTTGTTTAATGACCTTATTCTTATCTAATAAAGTAAAATTTCCCTCAGCTTCTAAAACTCTTTGAATTACAAACATCACATCTGGTCTACCAGCATCATATTCATCAAATACTAAAGCTACTGGATTTTGTATCGACCAAGGAAGAATTCCCTCCTTGAATTCTGTAACTTGTTTTCCGTCTTTGATTACAATTGAGTCTTTACCAATTAAATCTATTCTACTAACATGACTATCTAAATTAATTCTGATACATGGCCAGTTCAATCTAGCTGCGATTTGTTCTATATGTGTTGATTTACCTGTTCCATGATAACCTTGTACAAGGACTCTTTTATTAAATGAAAATCCAGAGAGGATTGCTAAAGTTGTATCTTTATCAAATTTATATGTTTTATCTATATCTGGCACATATTCGGTTTTTTTTGAAAATGCACCAACTTCCATATCAGAGTCTATACCGAATGTTTGTTTAATCGATAATTTAATATCTGGTGTTTGTTCAATATTTATCGTCAATTTTTTCCTTATAAGTATTTTTTAATTGGGTATAAGCTAAAGTTATTACCTTAAGCTTATCTTCAAATTTTTTATTGCCAGCATTCATATCAGGGTGAAATTTTTTCACAAGTCTTTTGAATTTTTCTTGTATTTTAGCCCATTTTAAACCAACTCCAACACCCAAAATTTCAAAGGCTTTGAGGTCATTACTATTAAACTTAAATTTATTCATATGATTAAAGTTACTAAAATCTTTAAATTTTCCATTTTCATCTTTTAAAGTATTATTCCATAATATTTTAAAAAAATTGTCTGAAGAGCTAAAACTTTGTGTTGGCTTATGCCATGTTATGTCAGATTTTAAAAAGTTGATTACTTGTTCGTCGCTCATACCTGAGAAATAATTCCAGCTTTTATTAAATTCTCTTACATGCTCAAGACAGAGCAGCTTATATTCTTTGCTGTTATCCTTTTCTTTTGGAGCTTTGTAAAGTCCCTCTTCGTTACAATTATTCCATTCACAAATATTTTTCATATTATATAATACCAAGTTTAATGGATATTAATCAACTTTCAAAAAAAATTGAAAATAAACTTTTAAAAGACAATTTTATAAAAGACGTAAATATAATTGACAACACTCACAAGCATTTAAAACACAATTCACATCAGAAAGGTAAATTTCATATTAAATTAGAAATAAATTCTGACATATTAAAAAAAGCGAATAGAATCCAGTCTAATAAAGTGATTTACAAAATTTTAAGTGAAGAATTAAAAACTGATATTCATTCTTTACAAATAAGCTTTATTTAATTCTTTTAATAAAAACTTCTTCAATTCACCAGATTTGGCCTGATAATTTAGATTTAGTATACCAAAATTCTTTATTAATATTAAGTTTATACTATCTGATTTATTTTTTTTATCACTTTTCATAAAATTTAGTATTGATGTAATCTTCCTTCTATTAAAAAGGTCTTGATACTTATTTTTAATTTCTATTTTTTTAATATGATTATTTATTAATTCTGAATTTATATTTGAAATAATTTTTTTTTCTTTACTAAAATTTACAGCATTCATTAAACCTAATATAACAGCTTCTCCGTGATTTAATTTTTTTGAATAACCAAGAGTAGCCTCGTATGCATGGGCAAAAGTATGGCCAAGATTTAAGGATTTTCTTAAATTTTTTTCTTTTTCATCCTTTTCAATAATTTTTTTTTTTAATAAACAGCTATTTAAAATTGCATTAATTATAAAATTTTCTTTTAGATTTAAAATCTTATTAAAATTTTTATCTAAAAAAATAAAATTTTTTTTGTTATCTATTAAACTACTTTTTAATATTTCAGCATACCCACATGTAATTTCTCTTTTGGGGAGGGTACGTAGTAAATTAATATCTGAAACTACTAAATCTGGCTGATAAAAACTTCCTACAAGATTTTTTCCAAATTTATTATTAATACCTGTTTTTCCACCTATTGAAGAGTCGACTTGAGCCAATAAAGTGGAGGGTATATTAATAAATTTTATTCCTCTTTTATATGTGCTGGCTGCATATCCAACTACATCTCCTGTAATTCCTCCACCAAATGAAATCATACAATCCTCTCTATAAAAATTATTTTTGAATAAAACGTTATGTATTTTATCGATACTTATATAACTTTTATTTTTTTCATTTGCATTAAAATTTAAAGTATAAATTTTATGATTTTTTAAATTTCTTAAGAGTAGTGTTCTAAATTTTTTTGGTATCTTATTGTCAATTACAATCAAACATTTTGAAAAAAATAATTTATTTTTTTTTAAAATATTTTTTAATTTTGGAATTAGATTAGTACCAATATGGACTTCGTAATTTTTACTTTTAGTTTTAACCTTTATTATTTTTGATTTCATATTTTTTTATAATTTTATTTGCTATTTCATTCTTATTTAGCTCATCACAATTAATTGTGAAATCTGCTAAACTATATATTTTAGTTCTCTCATTTATTAGTTTCTCTAAATCTGTTTCACTTAATTTCATAGCTAGAGGTCGTTTTTTGCTACCTTTTATTCTTTTAATTATTACATCTTTTTTCCAGTTTAACCAAAAACTAAAAGAATTTTTCTTACATTCTCTCCTTATATTTGTATTGATATATGCACCTCCGCCTAGTGATAAAATTTGCTTTTCACCTTTTAAACATGACAATGTTATCTCTTCCTCACATTCACGGAAGTATTTTTCTCCCTTTTTTTTGAAAATTTCTGCGATTTTCATTTTTTCTTTTTCTTCAATTTTGCTATCTGTATCGACAAATTTTAATTTCATTTGTTTAGAAATTAGTTTGCCAATTAATGACTTTCCCGAACCCATCATGCCTACTAAAACTAGATTTTTATTCGATTCCATATATTTCTAAGTTGAAAAAACACAAATATGTCTTATTTTGATTTTAAAAAATTATATATTTTAAAACATTATAATACAAAGAAATATATCAAAATATGAAATTTGCAATTAAAGCTGGAATAATTTTTTTTATATTAATTTTGTCTATTTTTGTTTTGAGTCAGATAGATTTTCCATCTCCGAATAAAAAAATTGAAGTGATTTTGCCTAATGAAAATTTTAAAACAATCAAGTAAGATAATATTAAAGATATTTTTAATTTTATACTTTTATGATTATTCGTTTGCAAATGATCCAATTGATATATGGAAAATAGAAAAAATAGAGGTAATTAACACAGAAAATTCTGCTTCAGATATAAACACTAACAATAATCTTAAAATTAATACAACATCATTAACAAAATCTAGTTCAGATATATTGATAAATAAAGGAATTGCGTCATCAACTATAAAACTTGCTGGATTATATGACCCTGCACAGAATGGTCTAAAAATTGATATGTGGTCAAAAAGTGACGGTGAGCTAATTAAAAGTATACTGAATAAAAATTTAAATAGAAATTTATCTAAATTTTCAAATAAAATATTAGATATAGCTTTATTAACAAACTCTTATATTCCTACAAATAATATTACTGAAGAGGAATTCTTAGAATTTAAATTCAACCATTTAATAAACAAAAAAGATTTTGAATTAATTAAAAAATTTTTGATTAATAATTCTGAAGTTTCTAATAAAAATAAATTGATTAAATTTTATGCAGAATATTTTCTTTCAATCTCTGAAGTAAAAAAAGCATGTGAAATATTTAATATCAGTGGTGATGTTTCTGGACAATATTTAAATAATTTTAAAATTTATTGTTTAATCCTAGACGATAAAAAAGAGCAAGCTCAGTTAATTTTCGATTTGTCGAAGGAATTAGATGAAATTGATACTTTTTTTGAAAGTAAATTTAACATATTAATGGGTTATACTAGTAAAGACGACATAATTTCAGACGAAAATATTTTATATTTTCACATATCTCATAAAACAAATAATACTTTTAATTATGAGCCAAAAATGGACTCACCTAGATATATCTGGAGTTATTTGTCGTCATCAAATATTCTTAAAAATGCAAATTCCTTTGATATTGAAAATCCAGAAGATTTAAGATTATTAGAGAGGGCAACTCATGAAAATGTATTTGATGAGAGAGAACTGCTTGATACATATAAAAAATTTCAATTTAACTTAACACAACTTTTAAACGCAAAAGATGCATATAAGCTACTTCCAGATTACGAAGGCAGAGCTTTATTATATCAAAGATTACTTCTATCTGTTGATGTTCAGAAAAGATTAGTTTTGACATCTGAACTTTATAAATCTTTCAAAAAATCAAAATTAGATAATGCATTTGATAATGAAATTAAATTAATTTTAAAAAAAATGAAAAAAGAGGATATCCCATCAAATTACACGACATTTTATGAAAATAATATCGAAAACAACTTAAAAAAAGAAAAAAAAATAAAATTTAATAATAAAAAAATACATCAGTCAAAATTATTAAATTACTTTTTAAATAAAACTAGTTTGCCCAAAGCTGAAAAAGAAACAAACGATTTACTGAAAAAAATTAAAAGAGACAAAAAATATGTTTTTTCTCAGAAAGATATGATGCTTATTGAGTCACTTAAATCGGATGGTATAAAAATAGATAAAAAATACTCAAATCTCTATGAATACAATTTTCAATTTTCATCTGATATAAAACAAATGTTATCAAATGGAGAATTAGGCTTATTATTAATTAAAATAGTAGATATTGTTGGTGAAAGTAATCTTGAAGATCTAGATATAAACACTGTGAATTTATTAGTTTCAACTATGAATGAGCTAAAAAATGTAGATTTAAGGAACGAAATTCTAATAGAAGTCTTGCCTTTAAAAGTCTAAAAAATAAATAAACTATGTCAGTAAAAGAACTAATCACAGTACCTGATGACATTCTTAGAAAAAAATCTGAGCCATTAAATAAAGTTGATGTTAATGAAAAAAAGCTCATAAAAGATTTATTTGAAACTATGTATCATCACAATGGTATAGGTTTAGCAGCTGTTCAAGTTGGAATCCTTAAAAGAGTAGTTGTCTTAGATGTCTCAAAAAATCAAAATGAAAAAAAACCTTTATGTTTTATAAATCCACAAATAAAAACTTTAAGTGAAAAAATGTCTACATATGAAGAAGGTTGTTTATCAATACCTAATACCTTTATTGAGATAGAGAGACCAGAAATTTGTACTGTATCATATATAGATGAAAATGGTGATAAGAAAGAAATGGTATGTGATGGACTACTCTCAACATGTTTACAGCATGAAATAAATCATTTAGATGGAAAACTAATCATTGATTATTTATCTAAAATAAAAAAAGATTTAATAATAAAAAAATTGTCTAAACAAAAAACTTCTAATAGAGTTGTTGTTTAAATGTCAAATATTGTATTCATGGGTACACCGCAGTTTGCTGTCCCTATTCTAAAAAAAATTAATCAAAAATATAAAATTAACTGTGTATTTACTCAGCCTCCAAGTAAATCAAATAGAGGTAAAAAGTTTACGAAATCACCAATTCATACATGTGCAGAAGAACTTAATTTAGAAATTAAAACTCCAAAAAAAATTGATGAAGAATTTGAATATCTTAAAGAGTTAAATTTAGATCTTGTAATTGTTGTTGCATACGGACAGTTAATTTCAAAAAAAATTCTTGATTTGAGTGAAAAGGGTTTTTTGAATATTCATGCTTCATTATTACCAAAATGGAGAGGGGCGGCACCAATCCAAAGATCGATTTTAAACAATGAAAAAAAAACTGGTATATCATTTATGAAAATTAACGAAAAATTAGACTCTGGACCAGTATGTAATAAATATTCAATAGATATTCTTGACCATGATAACGCAGAAATTTTATCTGAAAAATTATCTTATTTGAGTACTGCGAAAATTTTAGAAAATGTACAAAAAGTTTTAGATGGAGAGGCAATATTTAAAGAGCAAGATCATGCAAAAGCTACATATGCAAAGAAAATTCAAAAAAAAGAGGGAAAGATAGATTGGCATAATAGTGCTAGTAAAATTATTGCTCAAATAAATGGATTATATCCAAAACCTGGCGCATGGTTTGAGCTTAACAACAAAAGATATAAAATATTAAAAGCTAAAATAAATAAGCAATCAGGAATGATAGGTAAAGTAATCGATGAACAAATGACAATAGCATGTGGTGAAAATTCAATAAATATTATTGAGATACAAAAAGAGGGTAAGAAACCACAAATAATTAGTGAGTTTTTATTAGGCAATAACGTTAGAAAAGGAACAATAATTACAAGTGAATAGATATCAGATATTAATAGAATACGAAGGCACTTTATACAACGGTTGGCAAATTCAAAAAAAAGGTAAGTCAATCCAAGAAAATATTGAGATTATCTTATCTAAACTATTAAAAGAAAAAATAAAAGTTTGCGGGTCTGGACGAACAGACACAGGAGTTCATGCTAAAGAGCAATCAGCACACTTTGATACTACAAATAAGATTATACAAAAAGATAAATTAATAAATTCATTAAACTTTTTTTTAAATAAAAAAAAAATATCTATTTTGAAAATAAAAAAAAAAAATAAATTATTTCACTCAAGATATTCTGCAAAAGAAAGATGGTATACCTATTTAATAAGAAATGATGTTTCTCCCTCTGTTATTAATTTTAACAGAGAGTGGCATGTTAAAAAAAAAATTAATGTTGAGTTGATGAAAAAGGGAGCTAAAAAGTTAATTGGAACCCATGATTTTTCAACTTTTAGAGCATCTAATTGTGCTGCAAAAAGTCCAATAAAAACCATGAAGAAGGTAAAAATAACAAAATTTAAAAACGTTATAAAAATTGAATTTGTTTCACAATCATTTCTTAGAAGTCAGGTTAGATCTATGGTTGGTTCACTTAAATATCTTGGTGAAAATAAATGGAATTTAAAAAAGTTTACTAATATGTTTAAATCAAAATCTAGAAAAAATTGTGCCCCTATTGCTCCTGCACATGGTTTGTATCTCGAGAAAATTATCTATTAGATTTTTTCTTTTTCTTTTTTATTCTCCATCTTGATCCTTCTCTGACAATATAACCACAGCAATTTTTAGAACCGCACTTACAAGGAAAATCCTTATAATTTTCATCAAAACTAAACCCATAATCATAAGTTAGTTCCTCATCTTTATTTATATCTTTAATAGAACTAATCCATAATTTTAAACCTTTACCTTCAACTTCGCAGTTTGGATTACAAGAGTGATTAATAAGTCTTGCAGTATTGTAAGCAAAATCACCATCTAAATCATACCTATTGTTTAAGTTAAAAAGATAAATTGCTTTATCGTTATCAAATTTTGGATTATTTTCGGTTTGTTTTTTTGTAATTATTTTACCTATGTAGTAAATAATCTTAGTTCCTTTTTTTATATTTTTAGATGCAAACAGTCCCCTGTTATCTATACTTGATGATTTTTTTTTATATAGTTTCATGGTTATTAATTTTTAGACTCGATCAATGCATTTACATGATAATTAGCACTTTCAGCAAGTGCTTTCAGGTCGTATCCTCCTTCTAATAAAGATACTACTTTTCCGTTAGTAAATTTATTAGTGGCTTTCAGAGTTCTTCTTGTTATTTCATAAAAATCTTTAGACGAAAGCTCAAATTGAGCTAATGGATCATTTTTGTGGGCATCAAAGCCAGCAGAAAAGATTAAGTAATCAGGCTTATATTCAATTAATCTATCTAAAACTCTATCATAAGCATTAAAATACTCTTCAGAATTTGTGCCTGCAGGAAGAGGTATATTAAGAGAGTTATTATACTTTCCCTTGTCTTTTTCAGAACCACCACCTGGATAAAATGGATATTGATGTGTTGATATATAAAGTGAATTTTTGTTGTCATACATTACATCATAATTTCCATTTCCCCAATGAACATCAAAATCTACACATGCAATTCTTTTATACTTATATTTTTTTATTAAATAATTAACTGCAACACCTGCATTAGAAATGCAACAAAAGCCCATTGATTTATTTTTTTCAGCATGGTGTCCTGGTGGTCTTACAACACAAAAAGCATTTTTATATTTTTTATTTTCAATTCCATCTATTGCACTTATAGCTGATCCTGCGGCTTGAAATACCGCATCCTTACTTCCTGGAGATACAACTGTATCACCATCTAAAAAATTTAAGCCACTTTTAGGAAATGAATTATTCAAATTATTAATGTAATCTTCAGAATGTGTCATATTAAGAATATCACTAGGAACAACATCTGGTTTATCCCAAAGTAGTTCTTTATTTTTTTTTAAAGTATCAATTATTGAAACTACTCTCTTTGGTTGCTCTGGATGACCATCGCCTGTTATATGTTTTTCTGAGGATTTAGATGTTATAATTGCAGTTTTCAAGCGAAATAATTATGTAAGATGTTCTTATAAATCTTAGTTAACTTTTTTAAATCTGAGATCGATGTTCTCTCATTAACCATATGAATAGTATTATTTCTTAACCCTAACTCAAGTCGAGGTATTGAACCTAGAAACCTGCTGTCACTTGTACCACCTCTACAATTTAATTTTGCATTATTCCCTGTAACTTTTTTTACAACTTTTTTAACCATATATATCTCTTTATTTGGCTCTGTATAAAATGCTTCTCCACTTACCTTATAATCTATCTTGGTTTTGCAATTTTCTTTTTTTGCAACTGCATTAATAATTTTACTTAGTTTTTTTTTTAATGTTAAAGATTTATAAGTTGAATTAAATCTAACATTAAATTTTGCACTTGCAGACTGTGGGACTACATTTTCAGATATATTATCTACATTCATTTTTGTAAATTCCAAATTGGATGGTGGCATATATTTTGTTCCTTTGTCTAGTGGAACACTTTTAATTTTAGATATTATTTTAGCAAGAGCAGTACATGGATTTATATATGTCCCATAAAATGCGGAGTGTCCACTTTTTCCATACACTGTTATTGTTGCATTCATAGAACCTCTTCTTCCAATTCTGATTTCATCCCCAACTGATTTATTTGATGATGGTTCGCCTACTATTGAAAAGTCAATTTTTTCTCTTTTTTTCTTTAAATATTTCATAACAGCTGGACAACCATAACCTGTAGTTTCTTCATCAGCTGTAACTATTACTGATATAGAGCCTTTAAATTTTTCGTTTTTAATAAAATCACTTACAGCACTTATCCAACATGCTACGCTACCTTTCATGTCTTGAGATCCTCTTCCATACAAATATCCTTTTTTTACCACCGCTTTAAATGGTGGAAAATCCCAATTATTAAGGTTGGCAACAACATCTGTGTGACCCAAATAATTAATGTTGGGTTTTGATTTACCAAATTTTGCATATAAATTTAATGCAGGTTTAGATCCTGTGCCTTTTGATTTTATTATATAACATTTAAAACCTATTGATGAGAGTTTCCTTGAAAGGAAATTCATAATACCTTTATCTTCTGTTTTAATTGTTTGAAATTTTATTAGCTCTTGAGCTAACTTCAGTTCATTATAAGTTTTCATTAATTTATTCTCTTAAAAGATCGTTTATTGAAGTCTTTGATCTTGTTTTTTCGTCTACTTGTTTGATTATTACCGCGCAATACAATGATGGAGCGTTTGAATTATTTTTATCTGGTAAAGAACCTGGAACAACAACAGAATATGGTGGAATTTTACCGTAGCTAATTTCTCCTGTTATCCTGTTAACAATTTTTGTTGATTGTCCAATATACATTCCCATACTTAAAACAGAACCTTCGCCTACTATCACTCCTTCTACAACTTCGGACATTGCTCCTAAAAAAACATTATCCTCAATGATTGTTGGTAATGCTTGTGCAGGCTCTAAAACTCCTCCAACCCCGCTACCTGCAGAGATATGGCAATTTTTTCCAATTTGAGAACAGCTCCCAGCTCTTGCAAAAGTATCTATCATTGTTCCCTCATCAATATATGCCCCTATATTCACATAGCATGGCATTAAGACAGCATTTTTGCCAACAAAAGATCCTTTTCTAACTGGAGAATTAGGAACCATTCTGAAGCCTGCTTTTTCATGGTCCTCCTTAGACCAACCTGCTGTTTTACCTTTTAAAAGATGCGCTTTATCATACCAACTACTGTAGGGGCCATTTAAATTTTCCATTGGATACATTCTAAAACTTAACATAATTGCTTTTTTTATGTGTTGGTGTGTTATCCACTCACCATTGATTTTTTCAGCTACTCTGACTTTACCATTATCTAATTCATCAATAATTTGATTAACAGTATTTTTTAAACTCTCATCTGAGTTTGGACTTACTTGGTCTCTATTTTCCCAAGCATCATTGATTATATTTTCTATGCTCATAAATTTAAGAACTTTTTAATAACCTTATTTCTTTTAAAAATAAAGAGAGATTTTCAAT
>CACKOU010000004.1 GCA_902601895.1 uncultured Pelagibacteraceae bacterium
GAAAAAATTTCAAAATCAATTGGAATAACTAGAAATTATTCTTTAAAATCAGAAGCATATCATCATGAAATAGCACCTAATTTAAATTTAAATGAATTTTGGGGAAGTAAAAAATATAAAGTTAGAACAAATGAGTTTGGAATGAGAATCTCAAATAGTGAAAGTCAAATTATTGATAAAAATAAAGAATATGTTGGGCTTGTTGGTGACTCTTTTGTTTATGGATCCGGGATCGAGTATGAGGATCACTTTATAAATTCATTAAAAAATGTTCATAAAAATTTAAATTTTTTAAATCTAGGTTATGTCAGTTATTCTCCTTCAATCTATTTTAAAAAAATACAAAATTATATAGATGATCACAAGATAAACTTTAGTAAAATATATTTATTTATAGATCATTCTGATATTCAAGATGAAGGTATTTTTTATAGGGAAGATGGTAATGGAAATATTGTTAGAGCTTGGAAAACAGACAGTGAAAATAAATCTAGAATTTTCAAACATAAAATAAAAAATTATTTTCAACAAAATTCTTTTACATTTAAATTTTTTCAAATATTGACTGCTCCTTCAATACCAAACAAAAGCCTACAATGTTTGCAGAATCAAGATCCTAATATAAATTTCAGTACTTATTTAGAAAGTAAAAGATATGGTCATTCATTTATTGATGAATTCACTAAACTTAGCTGGGTAAATAAAGGTCGAAAAAAAACAATTACTTATTTAAACAAAATATCAGAATTATCTAAAAAATATAACTTTGAACTAATTTTAGTTTACTATCCATCAGCACTAGAAATTTTAAATGAAATAGAGCTACAAAATAGTAATCATTATAAATTATTATATGATTGGACAAAGGATAATAAAATAAAATTTTTAGATACAAAAAGTAATTTTAATAAATATGATGTTGGTAAAAAAAATTATATGGAAAATTTTATTTTATGTGATGTCCATTGGAATAAAACGGGACATAAAATTATCGCTGAAAATTTAATAAAATCTTTAAATGAATAAATTAAAAAATATATCCCTGATTTTATTAACGATATTTTTTTGTGATTATGTTTTATCAAATCTTTTTTTTAAAAAGATGAAATTTTGGGAATATGAAAAATTGATTGATTATTATTGGAGAATTTCATCAGATGTATATCATCATGACCTATTGGCCAATATAGATGTAATAGAACCTTGGGGTTTTAGCATGAAAAAAAGATTAATAACCAACTCCCTTGGTTTTAGAGATTTCTCTAAAAAAGAAGTTACTAAAATACCAGAAAAAAAAAGAATTTTGCTTATTGGAGACTCAGCAATTGAAGGTGCAGGATATGATTATGAGCACACTATAGGAGGTTTGCTTCAAAAAAACTTTGCAAAAACTCATGAAATATTGAATTCAGCAGTTGGTTCTTATTCTCCAAGTATATATTTTAAAAAGGTAGAGTATTTTTTAAATCAAGGTTATGAATTTAATTCTGCAATTTTGTTTCTAGATCCATCTGACATAATAGATGAGCTTTTTATTAAAAAAGATAGTTTAGGAAATATTTTAGTAGATAAGAAAGATTTAGAAGAAAAAAAAATAGAAAACTTTTTATTGGATAATTTTCTTATAGTCAGAACTTTTTTAAGAATATCTGACGCGACTGAAAATTTAAAAAATTTTTTTAAATTAAAGTATAAGGCTTCAAAAAAATTTGAAAAAAGTTTTTTTGATACTACTAATGAAGATACTATGTTTTATAGAATGACTCATGTAGATAGATCTGCTTGGACATTTGATAATACATTGTTTCAAAATTACAAAGAGGGATTAAAAAAATCTGATGAAAATCTTACTAATTTAGTAAACATTTTGAAAGAGAATAACATTAAAATTTATTTTGTTATATATCCACATCCATCTCAAATTGTTTATAAAGATCTTTATCATTTTCCATATTGGAAAGAGTGGGCAAAAAAAAATGATATTAATTTTATTGAATTATATTCAGATTTTGAAAGTGAAAAAAAAAAAGAAATGGCCCTTAGTACTTTTATTTTTGGAGATCTTCATTGGAATAAGAAAGGTACAAAAAAAGTTTTCAACAGTCTAATAAGTAAAATCGATTTCTAGTTTACAAGTGTCTAAGTATATTATTTCTGTTATGCTCTACACTAAACTTCCATAATTGAGAATCTAGATAAAAATGAAGCATTTGACCGGTGATTGGAATAAAAATTAAATTTTTTAAAAATTCTGAGTCATTCTTACCAAAAATAGATAAAACTGACATTATAATTGCATATACTCCAACCACAACCCAAAAACTTGTTAAATAATTTTTTTTATGTGCAGTGTCTTCTTTGCTTCTTTTGTTCATAACTTTGCTTGTCAAAAACAAATATTGAGAATAATGCATTGTTACACCCATAATAATTGCGTGCACAGGATTACTAACAAAACATACTGGGTAAAATATTAATACACCTGTAATTAATGTTAATGTATTTTCTGAATACCCAAATTTTTTAATCTGAGGAGTAATACTTATCAACATTAATATTATGATTAATAAATTTAATAAAAGTAAATTATTATTCTCAATTATGGGAATATAGAATCTAAAGAAAGCAATTAAAAAAAATATAAAGTTAAAAATGTATATAGTGTTTGAATAATATTTTTTCTCTTCAATATTTTTTGTATAGAGATTCATAATTCCAAAACTTTGTCTTGTCACGTGGTAAACATTTGCAGCAAAGAAAATTAATAAAAAGAAATTTTTAAAATAAAAAAAACCAACTACACAAAATAATGTTAGAATCAAAGGTGTAAAAATTAAACTCAATTTATTTTGAGAAATATAAGTTAAATTTACTTTATTTAGAAAAAAAGGCCATGTTGCACCAAAATGTGTCTCGGCAAGTAATAATATTGTGATGAATACTAATTGAGTTTCAAAACTTGGAAACGTATAAAGTATAAAAATATATATTAAAGGAAATATAATTGGAAACTTTACCAACATCACTTCTTTGTTAAATAAAATATTCATATTAATCTAACTCAAATTCCCCGACATAATTAGTTTTAAGGTTTTTATTTTGGTCTTTTTTTTCTAAATAAAAATTACCAAGCACTAATATATCTAGTTCAGTACCCATGAAACATTTATAAGCATCTAAGGGAGTATTTACTATAGGCTCTCCTCTTATATTAAACGAGGTATTTACTAGCACAGGACAATTTGTTTTTTCCTTGAATTTTTTGATTAAATTGAAATATATTTCATTTGTTTCTTTAGAAACTGTTTGAATTCGTGCAGAATAGTCTACATGGGTTACAGCGGGTATTTCTGATCTTTTTATATTTAAAAGATCTATTCCAAAGAGTTTTTTTTGCTCCTCGCTCATATCTATAGATTTTTCTTTTTTAATATTTGAGACCATCAACATGTAGGGACTATCTGTATTCATTTCAAACCAATTGTTAACTTCGTCTCTCAAAACTGATGGTGCAAATGGTCTAAAACTCTCTCTATATTTAACTTTTAAGTTTAAATTTTTTTGCATATTTTCTGATCTAGGGTCGCCTAAAATTGATCTATTACCCAAAGCTCTTGGCCCAAACTCCATCCTTCCTTGAAACCAACCTATTGCTTTTCCTTCTGATAAACTCGAAGCTGTTTTATCAATTATTGTTTGCTGATCGTACTCATTATAGTTAGCTCCAATTTTATCAAGTTCGATTTTAATTTCTTTGTCTGAATATTTATTACCTAAATAAGAGCCTTGCATATTATCTTGTTTAATATCTTTTCTCTCTTTATTTAGATCAATATGCCAATATGCAAGTGCTGCACCTAAAGAGCCTCCAGCATCGCCAGCAGCTGGCTGTACCCAAATATTATCAAAAATTTTTTCTTTTAAAATTTTTCCATTTGCAACACAATTTAGTGCAACACCACCAGCTAAACATAAATTGTTAATTCCATATTCTGATTTTAAGGATTTTGTTAGCTTTAACATTATAATTTCAGTTACATTTTGTATTGAAGCTGCAATATCCATATGAAATTGTGTAATTTGATCTTTGTCCGGTATTCTTGGTTTTTGTCCAAAAAGTTTATCAAATTTTTTATTTGTCATAGTAAGACCAGTACAATAATTAAAATATTTTTGGTCTAACATAAAAGTTCCATCGTCTTTTAAATCAATTAAATTTTCTAAAATTTTTTCAGCATATTTTGGGGTTCCGTAGGGAGCCAGTCCCATTAATTTATATTCTCCACTATTAACCTTAAATCCTGTGTAGTAAGTAAAAGCAGAATACAAAAGGCCTAATGAGTGTGGAAAATGTAATTCTTTTTTTATTTCTAAATTGTTGTTTTTTCCAATAGCTACAGTTGTAGTTGCCCATTCACCGACTCCATCTGCAGTTAATATTACAGCCTCATCAAATGGAGAAGGATAAAATGCACTTGCGGCATGACTTAAATGATGTTCAGAAAATAAAATATTGTTTTCATTTTTAAAATTAGAATTATGCCTTTTAAGACAATCCATAATCATTTTTTTTTGAAATAATTTATCTCTTAACCAAATAGGCATAGCTTTAGAGAAAGATTTGAAACCCTTTGGAGCAAAAGCAACATAAGTTTCAAGCAATCTCTCAAATTTTAAAAAGGGCTTTTCATAAAATACTATATGATCAACATCAGAAATATCTAATTTGGAATTATTTAATACAAATTTTACAGCATTATATGGATAACTTGAGTCATGTTTTATTCTAGTAAATCTCTCTTCTTGTGCAGCAGAAATAATATTGCCGTCTTTTATTAATGAAGCAGCGCTATCATGATAAAATGCTGATATCCCTAAAATGTAGGACATTTTAAAAAATTGTATAAATAAAAGGTGCTACAGCAGTTCCTTGGGTTACAACAATAAATCCACCAAATATTAATAAAAATAATAAAATTGGTATTAACCAAAATTTTTTTCTAGTCATCATATAATTATAAAATTCTTTCAAGAAACTCATAAAAAATTAATATCTTAATTTATATAATTATCAATATTAATGTTTTTTTCCAATTAAAACAAATAATCCTCCATCAGAGCCAAGAGAATTAAAAATCATTGTAAATTGATTTATTATTCTTGAATAAAGAGAACCTCTGGATTTTTTTTCAAAAATATTTTTATAGTCAAAATCAAAATCAGAAGATGGTATAGAACTCACAAAATCAATATTATTTTCATCAAACCATTTTAATACCTCATCTACAGTGTGTAAACTTTCAATAGGATGAATATACTGATCCCTGATCCACGCATTTTTTTCATTTTCATCAAGCTTTAGATTTTTTAATGTTGGATCAATTTTTTCCAAAAATTTTTTTCCAAAAAGTTTATATAAATACCTTCTCATAACTGTCCTTAATCTTCCATATTTATTATACAATCCAATTAAAACATAACCTTTACTTTTTAAAGACTTAATTAAAATTTTAAAGGCTCCATAAGGATCTTTAGTATGATGTAGGACGCCATTACACCATATAAAGTCGAAACATTGATCAGTTAATACATCATCAAATATATCAGCATTTAAAAATTGAATATTTGATATACTGTTACTATCTGCAAATTTTTTCGCTAAATTTAAAGATTGAATTGTTGGATCTAAAGCAACTACATTATTATTTGTCCCTATAGAAAAATAAATTGACAATTGACCAGTCCCACAACCAACTTCTAAAATATTTTTTTTATATCCAATAAATTTTTTAAATTGAGCAGCTAAAAAATTTTTATTTCCTTTTTCTAAAATTGTTTGCTTATTATCTTCATCTTTGTAATTTGGAAAAGGTGTTTCTTGATAAAAACTAGTTACTTTTTTTGTTTCCGTATCTTTTATTTCAAATGATATAATACCATTTCTGTTTTCAAACTTTTTCTTTACGAATTCTACCATGCTATTTTCTTAAAATATTGCATAAATAAACGGTGCAACTGCTGATCCTTGACTTAGAATAATTAATCCACCAAAAATTAAGAGCACAAACAAAATTGGCAATAACCAAAATTTTTTTCTGTGTTTTAAAAATAATATGAATTCTTGAAAAAAACTCATCAAAATTGGTTTTTCATATCAGACTTTTGATCATCTCTTTTAATCCAATATGAATTAATATTTCTTTTCTTTAATTTAAGAAGGTCTTTATTGAATATTTTCATTATAATTCCAGTCGGTGTGACGACTAAGAAAAATACTAAACCCATAACAATAGGTGAAACATATTTGCCTAACATCATTCCAAATTTAAACCATAATATGTTTAGTGGTGTTAAAATTTTTGAATTTTTTAATCCAAGCAAAAGAAATACTGATGATACAATTAATGACCATATTCTTATGTCATTATTTTTAAGTAAAGGATACAAACCAACTAATAAAAAAACCACAAAAAAAACTATGCCAAAACTTCTATTTGAACCTACTTTGATTTCACTCATTTAAACTAAACTTTTTTGAGGTATCATATCGTTTTTATTTATACCAGCTACTTTAACTGGTTTTTTCATAGCGTCTCTTCTAAATGGTTCCCCTAGTTCTTGATTTAGAATTATTTCGATAAATGTAGTAATACCTTTTTTCTGATCCTCACATGATTGTTTGATTGCTTTAGTAGTTTCTTCCATTGTTTTTGCAGTAATACCTTTTAAACCACATGCATTAGCAACTTTTGCATAACTTAATTCTGGATCTAACTCTGTTCCAACAAAATTATCATCGAACCATAAAATTGAATTTCTTTTTTCAGCACCCCATTGATAATTTCTAAAAATTACCATTGTTATTGCAGGCCACTCGTCTCTTGCACAAGAACTCATTTCATTCATACTTATTCCAAATGCTCCATCACCAGCAAAACCTATAACTGGAGTATCTGGGCACCCAATTTTTGCTCCAAGAATAGAAGGAAATCCATAACCACATGGTCCAAATAAACCTGGTGCCAAATATTTTCTTGGTTTTTCAAATGTTGGGTATGCATTACCAATTGCACAATTGTTTCCAATATCGCTTGAAATTATAACATCTTCTGGCATTCCAGCTTGAATAGCTCTCCATGCTTGTCTTGGAGACATTCTATCTTTATCTCTTTCTCTTGCTTCTTTATTCCAAACAGTTCCTGGATCATCATCTTCATGATCTAAACTTGTAAGAGTTTGCAACCATGCAGATTTTGTTTGATGAATTAGATTTTTTCTATCTTCTCTACCATTATCTCCGGCATTTGATGAAAGTTTTTCTAATATTTGTTGAGCTACCATTTTAGCATCACCGCAAATACCAACTGTAACTTTCTTAGTTAAACCAATACGATCAGGGTTCATATCTACTTGAATAATTGTTGCATCTTTTGGCCAGTAATCAATTCCATATCCTGGTAATGTTGAAAATGGATTTAATCTTGTTCCTAATGCTAAAACTACATCAGCTTTTGAAATTAACTCCATTGCAGCTTTAGATCCGTTGTAACCTAATGGACCAACAGCTAATGGATGGCTTCCTGGAAAGCTATCGTTATGTTGATATCCATTACATACAGGTGCATCAAGCTTTTCTGCTAATTTTTTACAATCATCAATGGCATCACCTATAACAACTCCTGCTCCAGATAATATTACTGGGAATTTTGCTTCTGATAATAATTTCGCCGCTCTATCAACGGCATCTTTTCCACCACCTTGCCTTTCAAATCTTACAATTGGAGGTAATTCTATATCTATAACTTGTGTCCAAAAATCTCTTGGTACATTTATTTGTGCAGGCGCTGAACCTCTAAAAGCTTTTTCTATTACTCTGTTTAAAACTTCTGCCATTCTTGATGGGTCTCTAACTTCTTCTTGATAACACACCATGTCTTTAAATAAATTCATTTGCTCTACTTCTTGAAAACCACCTTGGCCCATAGTTTTGTTTGCAGCTTGAGGTGTAACTAATAATAGTGGAGTGTGATTCCAATAAGCGGTTTTTATTGGTGTAACAAGTCCTGTTATACCTGGACCATTTTGTGCAATCACCATTGACATTTTTCCAGTTGCTCTCGTGTAACCATCAGCAATCAATCCACCATTTGTTTCATGAGCAACGTCCCAAAAAGTTATTCCAGCCTCTGGGAAAAGATCAGAAATAGGCATGAATGCAGAACCAATAATACCAAACGAATGTTCGATACCATGCATTTGTAAAACTTTTACAAAAGCTTCTTCTGTTGTCATTTTAGCCATATCAAATCTTTCTTAATTCTATTTTTTAATTGTCAAAGTGCCCAATTCATATATAAATTGGATCGAATTTCAAACAAAGAAATCGTCACAATGAACGGCACAGATATTATAATACACGATGAAAAAGACAATGTAGGTGTTGTAGTTATTGAAAAAATTAATCCTAAACAAGACTGTGATTGCTGGATTATGGAAAATGATAAATCAGTAAAAATTCAATCGATGGATGAAATACCTTTGGGTCATAAAATTGCTATGACTGATCTTAACGAGGGAGATACAATATTAAAGTATGGGCATGATATTGGCAAAGTAGTAAAATCAATTAAAAAGGGTGAGCATGTACATGTTCATAACGTAAAAACTAAAAAGTGGTAAAATGGAAATTCCAAAAACGTTTTTAGGATATAAAAGAGAAGATGGAAGAACAGGTACAAGAAATCATGTAATAATCTTGCCTGTTGACGATATTTCAAATGCTTGTGCAGAAGCGGTTGCTAATAATATTAAAGGTACAATTGCACTACCTCACTCTTATGGAAGATTACAATTTGGAGCAGACTTAGAGCTTCATTTCAGAACAATGATTGGAACAGGAAAAAATCCAAATGTTGCAGCAGTTATAGTAATTGGTATTGAGCCTAAATGGACAAAAAGAATAGTTGATGCAATCGCAACCACTGGAAAACCAGTTGAAGGTTTTAGTATTGAAGGTGTAGGAGATATAGATACTATTGCTAGAGTTTCTAAAAAAGCTCAGGAATTTTCAATTTGGGCATCAGAGAAACAAAGAGAAGAACGTCCTATAAGTGATTTATGGATATCAGTTAAATGTGGAGAGTCTGATACGACATCAGGATTAGCATCAAATCCTACGGTTGGAAATTTAATGGATAAATTAGAACCCCTTGGTGTTCATTTATGTTTTGGTGAAACATCTGAGCTAACGGGCGCTGAAACTGTTTGTGAAAAAAGAGGAAAAACTCCTGAGGCTCAAGAAAAGTTTAGAAAAACTTGGAGTTCTTATAACGATTTCATCTTAAAAGAAGCAACAGATGATCTTTCTGAAAGTCAACCAACAGCTGGAAACATAGCTGGTGGACTTACTACAATTGAAGAAAAAGCTTTTGGAAACTTTCAAAAAATTGGTGGATGCCAATTCATTGATGTACTAGAACCAGCAGAAGAACCAACTAAAGGTCCGGGCTTATACTTTATGGATACCTCATCAGCTGCTGCTGAATGTGTTACTTTACAAGCTGCAGGAGGATTTAATCTCCACCTTTTTCCAACTGGACAAGGAAATATAATTGGAAACCCAATTGAACCAGTGGTAAAACTGACTGCTAATCCTCTAACTGCTAGAACCATGAGTGAACATATTGATGTTGATGTTTCTAAAATCTTATCAAGAGAAATGAATTTAGATGAAGCAGGCGATGAATTAATTAAAGCTACGATAAGAGTCGCAAACGGTAGATTAACTTGTGCTGAAGCACTAGGTCATAGAGAATTTGTGATGACTAAACTATACAGAAGTGCTTAAGCTTTAAGCTTAGCTTCTCTTGCTTTATTCCACTTAGAGATATAATTTCTTAAAATTGCTGCTCCAATTCCAAGAACTACTGCTAAAACAACTGAAGTAAGTCCATAAAATACTGGAAGGTCTTTAGAATAATCTAAAATAAACTGTGCAATGTTACCAAGATTTTTAGTTCCATTTACTACTGTTTCAACAATTACGTCTTCTTTAATAAAAGTGTCATAAGCAATTGCAATTCCAACTAATAATAAAAGCACTGCTAAGATTGTTTTAAATTCTGAGCTATCAACTTTTTCACCTATTTTTTGACCAAACTGAACACCAATAATTGAGCCAAGTATAAGTACAAAAACTAAAACAAGATCAATTGTTCCGTAATTAAAAGCATGAAGAACAGTTACGATTGCGCTTACAAAAATTGTAACAAACAAAGATGTGCCAGGAATTAGTTTGGTTGGCATTCCAATAATATAAATCATTGCAGGAACTAAAATAAATGCACCACCCACTCCCATAATTGCTGCAATATAACCAACAATCAGTCCAATAATAATTGGAGTAAATGCGCTTTCATAAACCTTTGATTTTTTAAAACGCATTCGAAAAGGTAGCCCATGTATCCAATAATGAGTATGTAATTTTTTTCTAACAACAATTTTTTTTCTAGCCTTATCAATTTCAGATACTCCTTGAATAAGCATTAAAGTTCCAAGTATAGCTAAAATATACATGTAGGCTAAAGAGATAACGATGTTTATTTTTCCAATATCTTGAAAATAAGAAAAAGTTAATATCCCAAGTAAAGTTCCAATTGTTCCGCCAACTACAATCATCAATCCCATTTTATAATCTAGTGTACCTTTTAAATAATGAGTTGTTGAACCTGAAACTGATGTTCCTAAAATATTGCTTGCTTCATTTGGTACTGCATAAGCAGGTGGAATACCTAAAAATATTAAAAACGGAGTCATTAAAAATCCGCCGCCTACACCAAACAATCCTGAAAGAATACCGACTGCTAAACTTAAACCAAATATAAAGAGTATGTTAATTTCGACTTGAGCTATTGGAAGAAAATATTCCATATAATCTAACTATTCCTCTCATAATCTAAAGTCAATGATTATAAGATTAAATTAAATAAAATTTTGAAATGTCCCTAGGATTATAATTGCCCAAGTAAAAAATATAAAAAGATATAGAAAAGATTTAATTATTTTTGAAAACTGATTTGAAATTAATAAAGGGATTTTCTTAATATTTTGATTAAAAACTTGAAGCATACCCGCGAAATACCACAAGTTTTATTAAATGCAAATCATATTTAATTAAATTTAAAAAATAGTTGCTCCAAAGACTTTGACCTCATCTCCCTCTTCTCCAAGGACAAGTCGACCTAAAAAGTCTCCGGGTATTTCTTTGCTGTTTTGTTTATAGATAACAGTCACGTACAAGCCTCTTCTAAGACAACCTATAGCCTTACACCCTTCTTTAAGACTTGAGATCAGCTTATTGCTTGCCCATTGCTTGCCAAGCTCTACTTCGTTGGCCCCGTAAAGCATTTGTGATGATAAATCCCTGGTAAAACCACCATAATCTTTCATGTTGGAACATCTAACCATGTTATCCCAGATAGGATCAGCAATTTTAATGATTTCTTCGTCTGATTTGTCGACAATACTCATCTAAAATGGTTAGGAAGCTTGCTTCTTCTCTTTATCATCAACGATATGATAAACAGGTTTTTTCTCCATTTCAAATTTTCCAGTTTCAGGATCTCTTCTAGAAACAGTTAAACAATGCCAGTTTTTATCATCAAGTTTCATGTGATCACCTCTATAATAATAGCCTGGCCAACGAGTTTCTTCTCTAAATAACGTATGATGAGCAACACATTCTGATGTTACAGCTCTATGCTTAAGTTCCCATGCTCTCATCAATTGGTGATAATCTTCTGCTCCCACATGATCTAAGTCTTCTTGAAGTAATTGTAGCTGTTCTAAGCCTTTTTTTAGCAGATTATCGTTTGTCATGTAATTATTTGTTAATCCACCACAATATTCATCCATAATTTTTTGTAGTCTTTGTAGTCCTTGTATAGGTAAAATATAGCTTGGAGAAACAGTTCCTCCAGTAATTTCATTTCTTCCCACTGTGTAATTCTCAATTGGCTTGAATATTTCTTCTTTAAGCTTCTCTAATTGTGCATCAGAAACTTCGATATCATCAGCTTTTTTATCTTGAATATATTTAACAGCAGCTTTAGACGCTAACCTTCCT
This sequence comes from uncultured Pelagibacteraceae bacterium, assembly GCA_902601895.1. Taxonomy (GTDB): domain Bacteria; phylum Pseudomonadota; class Alphaproteobacteria; order Pelagibacterales; family Pelagibacteraceae; genus Pelagibacter. The sequence continues at coordinate 12,125 of CACKOU010000004.1, forward strand.
TCTGTGAATGAACCAGATGAAAACTTATGAGCACTTCCACCAACTGCATCTCCTGCTCCAAATAATCCATCGATAGTCATCATTCTATTGTATCCCCAGAAATATTCATCAGGTGCTATATCTTCTGGTCCACTAACCCATGCTCCTGAACATGTAGCATGAGATCCCATTACATATGGTTCTGAGGTTGTTAATTCAGGGTTAGTGTATTTTGGATCAATATTTTGAGATGCCCAAACCACCGCTTGTCCAACAGTCATCCCTAAGAAATTTTCCCACCCAACAGTTTCTAAATGTGGATCTTGGAATGCTTCTTTTGTAACCATGTGAATTGGTCCACCACCTGCAGCTGTTTCTTGAATGAATGCATGATTTCTTAAACATGTTGGTGTTGGATGATGGTCTATATATTCACCTACTAATTCTTTAGTAGCTTCATACCATTTCTTTTCATAGTTCTCACCATTGGCGTTTTGAGTATAAGTTTTTAAATGTAAGAAATATGCTCCAACTGGACCATAACCATCTTTAAATCTACAAAGTACAATTCTATTTTCCATTTGAGTCATTTTTGCCCCTGCTTGAATAGGTAATGCATAAGCAGATCCATTACTCCAAGGTGCATACCATGTTCTACCCATACCTTCACCAACTGCTCTTGGTTTAAATATGTGAGAAGCTCCTCCAGCAGAAACAACTACTGTTCTAGATTTAAATACGTGAAAATTTCCAGTTCTAACATTAAAACCAACTGCACCAGCTATTCGGTTTGGATTTTTTTCATCTTTTAAAAGATGGGTAATCATTATTCTGTTATAAATTTTATCAGCAGATTTTTTTGCGGCCTCTGCTACAATTGGTTTGTAGCTTTCGCCGTGTATCATTATTTGCCACTTACCTTCTCTTTGATATCTTCCAGTTTCTTTATTTTTCATCATTGGAAGACCCCATTCATCAAACATGTGAACGGTTGAGTCTACATGACGAGCCATATCGTAACCTAAATCTTCTCTAACAAGACCCATCAAATCATTTCTAGCGTACCTTACGTGGTCTTCTGGCATATTCTCGCCCCACTGCATTCCCATATAACAGTTTATAGCGTAAAGACCTTGTGCAACGGCACCGCTTCTATCTATGTTTGCTTTTTCAACACAGATTATTTTTAAATCTCTTCCCCAGTGTCTTGCCTCAAAGGTAGCGCCTGTTCCAGCCATACCTCCGCCAACAACTAGAACATCACATTCTTCAATGATTGTTTTGTGCTTAGCCATTAATAATAAACGCCTTGCTTAAATGAATTTTTATCTAAAGTTGGTAAATCTTTTTCAGTATTTAAACCATGTGGCTCATTATATAAAATTTGTGAATTAATCTCTCCTTGATTGGGAGTATCAGCTTCAGCTAATTTTGGTATGAATTTTCCCCAAGGTTTTGTTGTTATTGGTGATACAAAATTCTTCTCTGTACCATTTCTAAATTTAATTCTCCAAGAGATGGTTCCTTTTTCTTCTTCTCTTCTTACTCTAACACTATGGCCCATTGGAGCAAAGTCAGCATATCCTCTTACATCAATTGCATGATTTGGACATGCCTTAACGCATGAATAGCATTCCCAACAAAAATTTGGTTCTATATTTTTTGCTCTTCTAATAGTTTCGTCTATGTGCATGATATCTGATGGACATATATCTACACAATGACCACAACCATCACATCTTGTCATGTATACAAAAGTTGACATATCTACTTATTACCTTTCTTTAAAATTTTATCAATCATATTAATAGTGCTTTGGTGCCTCACGTTTAATTCCAAGTCCAAATTGTTCTGGAGCATCTGCAGGTGGAGGTAAATTATCTCTAGATCCATCTGCTTCTGCTAAATTTTTTTGGATTGCAGCACCTGGTTTGTAGAACATATGTGCAAATTTAGACCAGTAAACTCCTCCAAATAAAACTATGTTAGCAACTGCAAACAAAATTAAAAATAAAATACTTAAACCAGTAGATCCTGAATATTGGAAATACGACCAAGCTAAACCAAACGTAGAAGATAATACTAAAGCTAAAACAAATAAATCTGCTTTTATTATTCTAAAAACTGAGTGAGCTTCAGCAGATACATCTACTCTTAAAAAAAACCAAAACCAATATGCTCCAAGGCAAGTTAAAATTGCACCAGCATGCCAAATGATTGGCCATATAGATGGGGTTACAGCATTAGGAGAAGAATATCCAAATATCATAACACCAGACCCGATCCAAAATAATATCGTTCCATACATTCCTAATACATGTGCTAATCTCCTTTTGCCCAAACCTAATTCAGATGTAGTTCCAATATCATGTACTACTGTTTTAGAAATTATAGCTGTTTTCTCTCCAAGACTTAATTCTCTACTTGCTGCTTTTTTTGCTTTTTTAGCATTATTAAAAAAATATTTTACATTCTTCTTATGAATAATATCCATCAGTGTTCCAATCACTACCAATGCTAACATCAACAAAACAAATGCTTGCAAAGCAATTGAAGGAACTGATGAAGAAAGGACAGCAAATGGATTTGTTGTGAACATATTATTATTTCCGTTAAATATAATACTAATCTAATCTCATAATCTATAAAAAATATTAGTTCAACTGACTAATAATCTCATCTGATAAAAAAAATGTTAATAAAGTTTACTTTTTTCTCACATAATGCTGTTTAGTAGAGATTACAGCTCGAACACCACCTTGAGGATTTTTAACATCGTTTTTTCGTCTTGGAATCAGATGAATATGACAATGATTAATAGATTGCCCAGCAACCTTTCCTGAATTTGTACCAATATTAAAACCTTTTACAGATTTATCGTTCATTTCAATTTTTTTTTTTAGTTTCTTTATTAATTTATTGCACGCTAAGATTTCCTTTGAGGTTAGATCAAAATAATTTTTGACACAACGTTTTGGAATTATAAGTGAATGAAATTTTGATACAGGGTAAGTGTCAGTAGTTGCATAAGCTAATTCGTTTTCAAAAAGATATTCCTTTTTCTTTGTAAAACAGAATATGCAAGGGTTATTGGGATTTCTCATAAATAATTACTCAATTTTTTTTGTTTTAGTATTTTAGTTTGATATTTACTTACAAAAATTTCATAGGATTTATATTTTTTTCTATTCCAGTTTTTCTCTTTTATAGATGAAACAGTAGAAACTCCCTTTCCAGATCCAATTAGAAGTATCTCCTCGTATTGATTTAGTTTATTTATATTAATATTAGTTTTTATTATCTTAAATTGCTTTTCAAAAAACTTTAGATTAACTCCTCGATAAAATTTTCTTATTGGTGAATAATATTTATTATCTTTTATAAAAATAATATTTGAAGTTCCTGTTTCTAAAATTTTTCCATTTGAACAAAGAGCAATATCAGATTTTGAATTATCCATTTTAGATAAATTTTTTAAAATAAATTTATACTTTAGATTTTTATGTTCAGGCTTAATTCTATTGTAATTGACTAGCTTTAACTGTAGATTTTTTTTAATTTTAAGTTTATCTCTCAAAGAAATAGAAATTAAACTTTTGGTTACTGCAATTCGCAATAAATGATTATAATTTTTTTGTTTATTTAAATTAGATTTAATTATTTTAAATATATTTCTTTTTAAATTTCGATCATAAATTTTATAATTTTTAGTAGACTTAATAAGATTTGTTATGTGTTCTTTAAAAAATAAAATCTTTTGAGGCTTTCCATAGATCCACATAGTTGTGAAAACCCCATGGGCATTCCATAGATCTTTAAATTCTTTTTCTTTAAGATCTTTTCGACTGTAAGATTTTTTTAATAAGAATTTTACCATTTGTTGTTAAAAAAGATTCTGGATGAAATTGAAAACCATATACATCATCTATTTTGTTTTCAAAAGCCATAGCAATATTAGTTTTAGCGCATCTCATAGTAATATCAAAATTTTCTTTGATAAATGGCTCTTGAAGCTTAAGTGAATGATACCTTCCTACTTTAAATTTAGAATTCTTTCTAAAGATAGAATTATTCGAAACAACTTTTACTTCAGATTGATAACCATGAAATATTCTCCTTTGTTGAATAATTTTGGCATTTTCACAATGTAATATTTGCTGATACCCTAAGCAAATTCCTATGATTTTTTTTCTACCTTTAAATTTATTATAAATTTTTGAAGTATTTGGATAATCTTTGGGTGAACCAGGTCCAGGAGATAACACAATCATATTAGCTTTATTTAATAAATTGTTATTTATTTCAAAATAATTTGAACAATAAACTTTATCAAACTGAGAGAATTGATGAACTACATTCCATGTGAATGAATCCTGGTGATCTATTATATAAATCATTTAAATAATTCTAATAATGATTTTGCTTTGATAAAGTTTTCATTAAATTCTTTTTTTGCTGCACTATCTAATACAACTCCAGATGCTGCAGATATTTCTGATGTATTTTTATAATTTAATATAGATCTTATTATTATGTTAAATCTCATATCTTTATTAAATTTTATATAGCCAAAACTACCTGTAAAAATATTTCTATTCTCTTTTTCTTGTTGATTTAATAATTCTAAAGTTCGTACTTTGGGACAGCCTATGACTGATCCACCAGGCATCATAGATTTGATAATATTTTTTATAGTCATACCTTTTAATAGACTTCCAGATATAGTTGTAACATAATGAAATAAGTGCCTGTATTCCTCAACATACTTTTCTTTATCAATTTTTACTGTTCCTGGAATACAAACTCTGGATAAATCACTTCTTTCCATGTCAACAATCATATTATGTTCTTTAGTCTCTTTAGAATTATTTCTAAAAAACTTTAAAGCACTAGATCTGTTCGTTTTTTTACTTTTTCTTAATGTACCAGCAATAGGCTTTGTAATAATTTTGTTACCCTTTTTTAATAATAAAGTTTCAGGGGAGCAGCTTACAATAGAATAGTTTTTATCTCTTATCATAAAAGATTCTGGTGAAGCATTTGACTTCATTAATCTCCAGAAAAAATTAATTGGATTTATCGAGGATTTATTACGATATTTTGTACAAATTTTTATTTGATATGTTTCTCCTTGTCTTATTTTCTTTGAAAAAATATCAAATATTTTTTTGTATTTTTGATATTTAATATTTAATTTAAAAGGCGATAAAATTTTAGTTGGTTTAAAATAATTATTAAATTCTTGCTTTTTTTTATTTGAAAATATTGAAATATTATCTCTTATTTTAATAATTGTTTCTGGTTTGTAAAAAACTCCTTTATAAAAACCATTTTTAGACTGTTTACTTATTTTAATACCAAGTAAATAATTTAAAATTTCATATCCAAAAAAACCAACATATTGGTCAGTTTCTTTTTTATATTTCGTTTTTTCAAAAGAGTTTAAAAATTTGTGGATATTATTTTTTGATAAGTTAATTTTTTCTGAAAAATCTGTATAAATGTCGTAACCATTATCGACCTTATAGATTATCAATGGTTTATCCGATTGATAAAGTTTTTCTAAATACGGGTTAAATTTAAGTTTATGCGATTTGTGGTCTTTCAATTGGCTTCTCTTTTATAGGTAAATGTATCAAACCAGCAAAAATAGATAATGCGATAGATATGTACCAAGCATAATCAAAATTGCCGTTAAGTTCGTAGAAAACTCCACTCAAATAAGCTCCTAAAAAAGATCCGATTTGATGACTTACAAAAACAATTCCATATAATAATCCTATATACTTAGTTCCAAATACCTTGCCTATTATTCCATTTGTTGGTGGAACTGTTGATAGCCATAACATCCCAAAAGTAATTCCAAAGATTACTGAATTAAAAACACTTGGTGGTAGAAATATGAAATAAATAATTGATACTCCTCTTAGTAAGTAAATTGCACTTAATAGAATTTTTTGACTATATCTAGTTGCAAGATATCCACTTGTAATTGTTCCAACCATATTAAACAGACCGATTAAAGCCAAAACCATTGCTGCAGACCAATCTGGCAATCCTTTATCAATCATGTACGTCGGTATATGAGTTGCAACTAAAGCAATATGCCAACCACATACAAAGAAACCTAATGTAAGATAGATATAACTTTTATTTGAAAAAGCCTCTTTTAAAGCTTCTCTAGCTGTTTGATTGTTATTTTGATTTGTACCAACAGGTATTTTTGGTGTTGAAACAAATAATGCTACAATTAATCCTAAACCTAAAAAGAAACAGAAAAATAACATTGTATTTTCCCATCCATGTTCAACAAGTGAGTATCTAGTGATTAGCGGTGATATAAAATATCCAAAAGATCCTGCTGAAGTTACTATGCCTGTTGCTATTGTTCTGCTTGATACCGGAAAATGTTTTGCAACAACTGAAACAGGTATACTGATAGCTGTGGATCCCAGTCCAACACCAACTAATATTCCAATTGTTATAGTAAAATAATAACCAGTATTAAAACCTGAATAAAATAATAAAATTGCTAATAAATAAAAAACAAATCCAATAAAAATTGCAATATTGCCACCATACTTGTCCGTAATAATTCCAAACATAGGACTGAAAACACCCCACAATAAGAGCTGTAATCCCATAGTAAAACCGAATTGTGTTATGGTGATATCTAAATCAGTTGCAAAATCAAAATAAAACATTCCAAAAGTTTGTCTTATTCCTAGTGCAATAATAACAACAACAGATGCAGCTATTACAGTAACTAACGCTTTCTTTGTAGGAAAAAATTTGGTTTCATTCATCTTATAGATTTAATAGCCTGTTTAATGTCAGCAATCAAATCATTTGGATCTTCTAAACCAATATGTAATCTTATAATATGTTCGTTATTACTCAGCTTTGTGTAGCTCCTGTTGCCCAGTGCCAATTTGTCTTGATATAAGGCAAGACTTTCAAATCCTCCCCAGCTGTAACCATGGGCAAATAATTTTAGTTTATTCAAAAATTTAATTACAGAGTTTTTATTTTTAGAAATAATTTTTACACCCATTAATCCAGATGATCCTGAGTAATACTTTTTCCACATTTTATATTGTTTAATATTTTTTTTAATTGGGTAAAAAACCTCTTTAACTTTTTTTTGTTTACTCAAAAAATTAGCTACCTTGATTGTATTTTCTTGATGTTTGTCTAACCTAATATCCAATGTTCTTAGTCCTCTCATAATTAAATAGGCATCGTCAGGACTTAGTCTTAGACCAACTGCTTTTTGACTTAATTCCACTTGCTTAAAAAGTCTTTTTTTTATAGCTAAACTACCACCCATAACATCTGAATGACCAGAATAATATTTTGTCGCTGAAACTATAGACATATCAAAACCTAAGTCTAAAGGCTTGATTAAATAAGGTGTTCCCCAAGTGTTATCAATAGCTGTATAAATATTCTTATTCTTAGCAAAAGATAATATTTTTTTTAAATCTTGAAATTCAAATGTGTTACTTCCTGGGTTTTCAACAAAAATAAGTTTAGTCTTATTTGTAATTTTCTTTTTTAAGTCATCTAAGTTTTTTGGATCATAAAATACAGCTTTAATATTGAATTTTTTTAAATAGTCTTCGGTTAAAAATCTTGTGGGAGAGTAGACTGAATCAGTAATAATGATTTCATCACCAGGTCTTACAACACTAATCACTCCAAGAAAAACTGCACCAAATCCTGTTGGAGTTAAATACACTTGATAAGCATTTTCAATTTTTCTTAATAGTTCTTGTAGTGAAAAAGTTGTCGATGTTCCTTTTCGACCATAATCAAAATTTTTGCTTAAAGGATTTTTTTTATAATTACTTTGTGTTTTCTTTATATCTTGAAGAGTTTTAAATATTATCGTTGAAGCTCTTACTACTGGCGGATTAACTGACTGATTTTGATAATCTTTTCCTACTTGTTTTAAAAAAGTTTTAACTGAATTAACCATAAAAAAATTGATTAGTTATATTGACAATGCTATATCCCTCAAATAAGTCAATAAAATTGTAAAACTAAGGAGATTATGGGATACCCTAAAAAGCATAGAGGCCGAAGAAAAATGGGCTCTAAAAAAAGAAGAGCAAGAAAGAAAAATAAGAAAAAATAGATAAAATAAATTAAATGCTTAATTACATCAAAGCATTTGCCATAGGCTGTTTTATAATACCCATATTAACAGTTACAGTTTCTTACTTAATATCCATACATTTTGATTTAGTTCCAAAATGTATTCCTTTCTTTGAGGGCTGTACATCTATTTCGAGAACAGGAAGGTATGAACCTGTAAAATATTATTTTAAGTTTTTTATGTTTGTATACGTTTTATTTTTGTTTTTTTATTGGAATTGTTTAATTAGTTACATACAAAACGAGAATAAAATACTTTTATATACTTTATCATTTTTTAGCTTAATTTTTTTAATTTTATATTTAACTTTTCTTGGAGAAGGAAAGGCATATGAGTTTTTTAGAAGAATTGGTATATATATTTATATTTTATTTATAATTTTTACTCAATATTTTGTATCGAGGAGAATTATTAAGAATAAAGATTTTTTAAAAGATAAGTTTAATTTTAAATTTGTTAAATTAAAAAATTTACTTAGTCTATTTTTAATAATAGTTGGTATTTTGCTGCTGCCAGTTTTGATTATAAAAATCGAAGAATATCCGAATATTAAAAATATAATATCTTGGAACTATTTTGTTTTAGTTCAGTTATATTTTCTAATATCATATTTTTCTTTAAAAGTTAGGTAATCCAACCTCCACCAAGAACTTTGTGGCCATATTGATCTTCTTTATAAAAAACACATGCTTGTCCAGGTGAAATACCATTTTCTGATTTATCTAATTTTACCTCTGCTTTATCATCATTTAAAATATTTACATTAGCACTTAATAGTTTGCCTGTAGATCTTACTTTGACAAGAATATTTTGACCTAATTCATTCTTTTCAGATAGTAGATTTATATTTTTTAAATTAATTTTCTTTTTCCCAAGATGCTCTCTTCCGCCAACAATTATCTCATTATTTTCAGCATCAATTTTAATTACATATAATGCCTCTTTATTAGCTACTTTTATTCCTTTTCTTTGTCCAATAGTAAAATTGATAATTCCATCATGCACACCAATTACATCACCATTTAAATTTTTAATGTTACCTTTTTTTAATGAGTCTGGTTTAAATTTTTTTATTACTGAGGAATAGTCGCCGTTAGGAACAAAACATATATCTTGACTATCTGGTTTATCAGCAACATTTAAATTTAGTTTTTTGGCGATATCTCTAGTTTCTTTTTTTAACATTCCACCTAATGGAAATCTTAAATAATTTAATTGTTCTCTTGTAGTGTTGAATAGAAAATAACTTTGGTCTCTATTCTCATCAACAGCTCTATACATATTATTTTTTTCATTAATTGTTATATTTTTTACATAATGACCTGTGATCAAAGCATCAGCGTTTAAATCTTTAGCAACTTCATACAAATCTTTAAATTTGACAGTTTGATTACACTGTACGCATGGTATTGGAGTTTCTCCTTTTAAGTAACTTTCTACAAAATTATCAATAACTCCTTGCTTAAATTTATCTTGGTAATAAAGAATTTTATGATCAATATCTAATTTATGAGCAACTCTTTTTGCATCTATAACGTCTTGTCCTGAGCAGCATACTTTTGATTTAACAACTTCTTTACTATCGTTGTATAGTTTTAATGTTATACCGGTAACATTATATCCTTGCATTTTCATCAAACCAGCAACTGTAGATGAGTCTACGCCACCAGACATAGCTACAATTACTTTTGTATCAGACGGTTTCTTATCTAATCCAATTGAGTTTAACTGTAAATTCATGTGGTGGTATTTATACTCATTTCTATTATAAGTAAAATCAAATGATTTTAGATTTTGAACCAGGTGATAAAGTTATAAATCCTAATAATAAAGATTGGGGAATAGGACAAGTACAGTCAATTATTAAAGAAAAAGTTACTGTGAATTTCGAAAATGTGGGAAAAAAAGTTATCAATGCTAAAAATATCGAATTAGAAAAATTAGAATAAATGAAACAAATCGAAATAAAGGTAGCTATTGAAAATCTGATTGACACTTTTTTATACGCAGGAAAAGTTTCAATAGAATTAAGAAAAAAAGGCTTAATAAAAGAAATTAAGGAAGATAACACACCTGTTAGCAATGGTGATCTTGAAGTTAATAGAATTTTAACTGAAAAAATAAATAACTTAACTCCTCAAATACCGATTGTATCAGAAGAAACTAGTCATAATAAATCCAAGAAAGATTTAAAAAATTTTTGGCTAATAGATCCAATTGATGGCACCTATGATTACATTAATGATCTTGACGAATTTACTCTAAATGCTGGTTTAATAATTAATAATCGAGCAGTAGCAGGTATAATATATGCACCCGCTAAAAATAGATTATTTTATTCTTATGAGAAAGGTTGTTCATTTGAAATAATTAATAGTAAACATGTAAAATTAGACTGTTCAAAAATTTCAAATAATAAACTTAAATTTGTATCATATTCAAATAAACTAAAACCTGAAATTAACAAAATATATCAAACAATGAATGTTAGCGAATTTAAAAGGATGAAAAGTTCTTTAAAATTTTGTGTAATAGCTTCAAATGAATACGACGGCTATGTTGCAGAGCCTAGAGCATGTGAATGGGATATAGCAGCTGGGCATGCTATTCTTGAAAATGCAGGGGGTATAGTTACAGATTTTGAGGGAAATGAAATACTTTACGGAAAAGAAAATTTTAAAAATCCTAGTATAATTTTGAAAAGAAATAAAAATATATAATGAGTGAACAATTAAGAATAATATTAATTATAATAGTTTCTGTATCAATTTTTGGATTAATAGTATTTGTGATTGTAAAAAACTTTATCAAAAGCAAAATTCAGTATTATTTAGAAGAAAAGAATAAAAAGTCTAAAGAAGATTTATAATTTTCAAATATTCCTCTTTATCTAGTTCCATTACTCTTCTGGAAACTTCAAAATCAAATCCAGATCTTGCTAATATACCAATATCTTTTTTATAGAATAAAGGTCTATTATCTTCAGTTCTTGAAGGACCAATTCTTTTTTTTTTACAAACTTTTATGGCTGAAAAAAAATCTTGATCTTCATTATTTTCATTAATTTGCTCAATTGTATTTTTTATGTATTTTTCTCCAACTCCTTTGCTTATTAAGTAGTTTCTAATCTTATTTATTGATGAACCTCTTTGGATTAAACTTTTTGCTTTTGTTTCTGAATAAAATTTATCATTTATAAATTTAGATTTTTCTAAATCTTCAGCTACAATCTCGATTAGATCTGAAATATTGCTTCTTTTAACATTATCAACTTTAGATCTTAGATATTTCTTTAAAAGATATGTTTTTAGCTGTTGTTTTGATGGAGCAAATTTTTCTACATAATTAAGTGCAAAGTTGCGCATTTCATCAATTGTCGCTTCTAAGTTTTTTTTTTTATTTTTTATAGGAATCATTATTGCATTTAATATAATATAACCCTGATGATTGAACAAATATCTGCATTTTTTACAGTAGAAATGATCTATATGTGGTTGAATATAGGTGTAATACCTTTTTGGTTAATGCTTATTTTTTTTCCACAAACTAAAGTTTGTGGTTTATTAGTTACATCAATAATTCCAACATTTATTTTGGCAAGTGTTTATGTTTATCTATTATATATATTCTTTTTTGCCGGATATGATTTTGTTAAAAACTTTATTTTATATTTAAGTTTTTATGATCTAGCTGAGCTTTTTGAGAATAATGAGTTTTTAATTTTATTTTGGACGCACTTCTTGGCTATAAATTTATTTTGTGGATCTTGGATTGTAAGAGATAGCCAGAGATTTTATATGTCAAAAATTCTAGTCTTTTTTCCATTAGTAATCACATATTTTATTGGTCCTTTAGGATTATTTATATACTGGGTGATAAGAATTTTTTTCGCAAAGAGAATAAGTTTGTTTGATTAATTTTTATTTTTCTACTTTAAAGCCACTGCTCTTCATTTGAGAAAAGCCACCGTCTATATGTGAAATTTTTTCAAACCCCATATCTTTCAATGATTTTGTAGCTAGTGCAGATCTTAGTCCACCTGCACAAAATAAAACCATTTCTTTGTTCATATCTATCTTGCCTTCTTTAAAGTAAGGACTATCTGGATCCATCCAAAACTCTAACATTCCTCTAGGAATGTGATGAGAATTTTCTATTCTTCCCATTTTCTCAAGTTCTCGAATATCTCTTATATCAATTAAATTGCATTTATCACTGTTTACCATCTCTAATGCTTCTGCTGGGGAAAGTGTCTTGATTTCTGTCAAAGCTTCTGCGACCAATGTTTGTGCTGATTTAATGCTCATAAAGGTTTAATACATCATTATAAATTTTAATCTACGAAAAAATATGCCAAATAAAGCTCCTAATTTCAAAATCCCATCAACCAATTCAAAACTTTTAGAGCTAAAGAAAATCAAAAGTAAATATAAAGTTTTATATTTCTATCCAAAAGATAATACACCAGGCTGTACAGTTGAAACAAAAGACTTCAATTCTCTACTTTCACAATTTAAAAAATTAGACTGTGAAGTTATTGGTATTTCTAAAGATAGTATGGAAAGTCATCAAAAATTTAGGGATAAATTTAAAATTAAGTTTGATTTGGTAGCAGACGTAAAAAAAGAAGCGATTAAAGCATACAAAGTTTGGGGTAAAAAAAAATTCATGGGTAGAGAATTTATGGGATTAATAAGAAGTACATTTTTATTAAAAGATGACAAAATTATTAAAGAGTGGCGTTCAGTAAAAGTTAAAGACCACGCAAAAGAAGTGTTAGAATTTTTAAAAACAGTTTAATAAAAAAAGGCCCCATTTACGGGGCCTTTTTAGTTTAACTTAAGGGAGGGAGTTAAATTTAGTCTCTTATAGCGTAAGCTATTACACCAGTTTCAGTTACGTCTGTACCTTTCAGTTCAGCCTCTTTACTTAATCTGATACCCATAGTGTTTTTCATAATTGCCCATACAATGTATGATACTACAAAAACAAATGCGTTGATCGAGATTACACCGATTAACTGTGCACTAAAGTTTGCATCAGAGTTTGTTAGTGGAACAGCTAACGTTCCCCAAACTCCAGCAAATAAGTGAGCTGGTATTGCACCAACAACATCGTCAATCTTAAATGAGAATAATAGTTTTGTTCCAAACACTACTATTAATCCACCGATTGCACCGATGAATATTGCTGCTATAGGTGCTGGCGCTAATGGTTCAGCTGTTATTGCAACTAATCCACCAATCGCACCGTTAAGCATTTGAACTACATCAGTTTTACCATACATTAATCTAGTAATTACTGCTGCTGCTAAAACACCACCACACGCTGCTAAGTTTGTATTAATAAATATGTTTGATACAGCCACTGCATCATCGAAAGTTCCCATAGCAAGCTGTGAACCACCGTTGAAACCGAACCAACCTAACCATAAAATAAATACTCCAACTGTTACCAAAGGTATAGAAGAAGCTGCGAATGGTCTCATTGGCTTAGCTGCACCTGATTTATCAAATCTTCCTGTTCTTGCACCTAACAACATAGCACCTGCTAAAGCTGCAGCTCCACCAGTTGAGTGTACAAGAGTTGAACCAGCAAAATCAGAGAAACCTAAAGCGGCTAACCAGCCACCACCCCACTGCCATCCCATGACAATTGGATAAATTATTCCTGATAAAATTGCTGCAAATAAGAAGAAAGGCCATAATTTAATTCTTTCTGCTAACGTACCAGATACAATTGATACAGTTGTTGCACAGAATACCATTTGGAAATACCAATCCGAACCATCTGCATATCCTGTATCAACTTTACTTGCATCAGACCACGGAGTGAATGTTCCTATATAGCCACCTTCTGGAATTCCATATGCTAGATTATATCCAACCATCCAGAACATAATTCCAGCGATAGAAAATAATCCAATATTTTTTGCACAAATTACAGATACACTTTTAGAAGTTACCATTCCAGATTCTAACATTGCGAATCCGCAAGCCATAAACATGACAAGAAAACCACAAACTAAAAATAGAAATGTATTAAAAATAAATCCAACTTCTGCAGAGACTGTAGATTCGGCATAACCTACACTTGTCATATTTAGTAAGAAAAACAAACTTACTAAAGGACCGACAAGTTTTTTTAAATGTTTAGTCATTTAACCTCCATTGTTAAAAAAAGGTTCTTATAATTTTAAAATAAATAAAAACTAATGATTGTTGTTAAAAATAGATATGCAGTTTTTGCATGTAGAAACAGCCTTTATTAAGAATTTTACCATTCCTAATAAAGGCTGTTAAATCAGATTTACTTGTTAAATACTTCTTTAAGTGCTTTAGCAGGTAAAAACTTTACCTTTTGAGAAGCAGCGATTTGGATTTGCTCTCCAGTTCTTGGATTACGTCCAATTCGGGCTTTTCTTTTAGCGACTTTATATGTACCAAAACCTGCAATCTTTACAGAATCGTCGTTTTTTAACGCATCTAGTATAGTATTCGTAATAGTATCAAAAGTACGCTCTGCATCAGCTTTACTTTGATTTAACGAACCAGCTAGTTTTGCTACTAATTGTTTTTTGTTCATTTTAGCTCCGGTTTTAAAGGTTTATGAAACTATACTTAACAAAATCATTGATAATTCAAGCTTTTTTTTAGTATATATTTTTTTTTGAACAACAATATGTAGTGGTAAAAAAAGTCAATAAATACAATGTTTTTTTAGCTATTAAAAAAGCCTTAAAATAAGCCTAAATCTTTAAGGTCGTTAAATGTTGCGAAAAACATCAAAGATAACAACAAAAACATTCCGATTCGAAAAAAACCTTCCTGTGTTTTTTGACTTAAAGGACGACCTAAAACCTTCTCAAATGCGTAAAACATGAGATGTCCTCCGTCTAATAAAGGTATTGGAAATAAGTTAATTAGTCCTAAACTTATGGAAATATAAGCCATCATACTGACAAAAGGTATAATTCCAAATTCTGCCACTTGGCCAGAAATTTTAGCAATTCTAATTGGACCACCCAATTGAGAACTGTCGCCTACTCCTGTAAACATTGATCCAAGATATTTAAGTGATGAACTTGTTACAAAATAAACTTCATTAAATGATTGAATTAAAGCTTGTGCAGGTCCAAGTTTTTTGTGTGTTATTTGATTATTATAGGGACTAAGTTTAATACCTACCATCCTTTTCTTTAATTTGTTTCCTAATTCATCAACGCTATCAACAAAATTTGGCTTAACTTTTAAAATTATTTCCTGGTCATATCTTGAAACTTTAAAATCTATAAATTCTGATGTTGACATTGCTATTAATTTAGAAACATCAAGAATACTCTCTACTTTTGTATTATCTATTTCAATAATAACGTCATTTTTTTGCATACCAGCAACTTCTGCTGGACTATCTTTTAATACTTCATCAATTACAGCTGGTGTAAAATCTTTACCTGCAAACATATATATGAAAGTAAAAATGACTAAAGCTAATATAAAATTAGCTAATGGTCCTCCAGCAACAATTAATGCTCTTTGGTAAAGAGGTTTTGTTACAAACAATTTATGTTGGTCTTCTTTGCTATATTTTTTTAGTAGTTCCTCTTGATCTGCTTGTGAAAATACATTCCTATCTCCGAAAAATTTTACATAACCGCCTAGTGGTATCCAACAAACTTTCCATCTTGTCCCTGATTTATCATTCCATCCAAATAATTCTCGACCAAAACCTATAGAAAAATCTGTTACTCCAACACCATATCTTTTTGCAAAATAATAGTGTCCATATTCATGAATAAAAACGACAACAGCAATTAATATAATAAATGGTAATACAAAATTAAGCATTTATAAGATTATATAACAATTAAGTTTTTAATAAACATCAATTATTTCAATTTCCATGCAATTATTGGTGATAAAGTTGCCGCAATAAATGAACAAAATAAAAGAGATTGAGAAATATACGATGGTGCTAAACCCATAGGCAAAATTACGCCAAATAGTATTGATTTAGAAAAATCTGGACTTGGGAAAAATAATAGTCCTGCAATTAATCCTATTAATATAGAAACATAAGCATTTTTTTCATTATAAGATTTAGAATAAAAAGTATAAAAAACACTTAGAACAGCCGCACAACAAAATAAATCTGCTATTAAGAACAAATAAAGGATACTAAATCCTTTTGATGCAACAAAAAAAGCTATGACCGAAAGAAAAATAACAAATTGTTTTGATATATTTAAATGATTATTTTTTAAATTTAATACTTTATCTACATCTACTATTACCAAACTTGAAATAGCATTTATTAAAGTATCAATACTGCTAATTGTTAAAGAGATAGCTAAAATTATTACAATGACCGAAAACGTTGTTAAATTTTCTTTTAGTAAAATTGAGAAAAATGCAAGATCAGGTATGACATTGTCATCTTGGGAGACAGCTACCAAACCACTAAATCCCATAAAAAAGACTATTGGTATTATTATTAAAAATGAGAATATTAAACTTTTTTTCAAAACCTCATAATTTTTTGCAGCATAAACTCTCTGCCAATTACCTTGATGAAAAAGATTAGTTGCTGCAACAGCTATAAAGAAAGTTAAACCGGCAGTATAATTTGGAAGATAGCTAAAACTTAACAAATGTGGATTATTATTTTTAATAATTTTAAAGCTAAATTCGTTTGTTTCGATTGAGATAATAAAAAGTAAACTAATTATTAATAGTGCTGTAAATACAAAAAATTGAATATTATCTGTGATTAAAGATGCTCTTAACCCTCCATATAATGTGTAAAATAACGAACATGATATTACTATCAAAGAGGTAATCCACAATTCAGTACCAGATATGTAATTAATTAAAAAAGCTACAGCAGTAACTTCGGCAATTAAAAAGATTGTCATATAAAAAATGGAAAAAACTAAAATAAGTTTATAAAGATTTGGTCCAAATCTTAATCTTATTATTTCAATAATACTTTTGCCTTGAGGATAACTAGTTCTAAATTTTTTACCAAGATAAATTAAAATAAAAAGCGGGAATGCGGTTCCCAATGAATAGCCAATCACTGCACCAATTCCTCCCCAGGTTGCTGCTGATGCAGGTCCAAATAAAATCCAAGCACCAAGTGCTGAAGCAACAAGACTTGTTGTTAAGGATAAAGTTCCAATCGAACGGTTTGCAACTAAATAATTATTAAGTCCTTTAAATTTTTTTGAAAAATAAATTCCAACAAAAACAAATATTAAAGAAATTGAAATAATTAATATTATTGCTGATGATTGATTGATTATATTTAAGTTATTCATTTTCCCTTTCTGAATTACCAGACAGGTTCTAAGGGTATTTCTCAGCCTTCTGGCACCCCATTTACAACTTAATTCAAAGATTAAATGAAATCAATTATTAACTTAGCACTACTAATAAGAATTAAAGCGTAAATGATATTATAAAATAAATTTTCCTCAATTATTTTAAGTAATTTATAACCTATAAATATTCCAATAAGCGCTAGGGGAAAGAGAGTAAGTGATTGATATAACGTATCAAAATTCATCATGGATAAATAAATATACAGGGGAAACTTAATTAGATTAACACAACTAAAAAAAATAATTCTTGTGCCAACATAAATTTCTTTTTTCATTCTTAGTGGGAGTAAATAAAGACTTGTTGGAGTTCCTCCCGCATGAACACAAAAACTTGAAAAACCAGCAATGGTTGAACAAATAGCACCTTTAAAAAAATTTTTTTTTGCCGGTATAGTTTTTTCTTTTTTAAATAAAAAATAATGACCAGAAAATAAAAAACCCATTATTCCAACAATTAATTTAAGCAAATCCTCAGTAAAATAAGTAAAAGTAAATGATCCAATTATTATTCCAATAGCTGCAAATGGAACTATTAATTTAAGTGTTCCAAAATCAAACTCTCTTCTAAATCTATAAACCGCAATAATATCTGAAAAAATTAATATTGGTAATATTATTGCAAGCGCTTGATTTAATGGCATTACTACTGTCATTAATGGAACTGAAATTAGTGATATTGATCCACCTAAACCTGACTTAGCAATTCCATATAATACGATAGCTGGAACAACACTAAGAAAGAATAATAAATTTATCTCCATTATAAATTAGAAATATAGCAATAAAGATAAAACCACTAATATTAAAACTAATATGATTACGGCTATGTAATTGAGTCTAATTTTAAAATTGCTTAATAAAAATTTATTAATTTTTTCCCAGAAAATAATAATCAAAATTAATAGTACTGCTGGAAGAATAAATTTAATCATAAATCTATTTACATCAAAAAATACATCAATCCAAATATAACAAGTATAATTATTATCCAAATTGAAAAATTAGATATCAACTGTTTAATATTTGAGTTTGATCTGAGAAAATTAGGTAGAACTAATATTAAGACTAATATTAAAAATATTGCAGGAATTATCTGATCAACAGTCAAATTAATTTTTTATATTATAACCTTTTTTAAGTATAATTGAGACAAGAGTTACACATACAATTAAAAATATAAACATTGTTGAAATACTTATCCAAATATCAAAATCAGAAACTCCGTAAAATGCAAACCTCAGACCATTAACTAAATAAACAACAGGATTAAAATAAGTGACTGTTTGCCAGAAACTTGGGAGCATATCTAGCGAATACAAACTTCCACCTAAGAATACCATCGGTGTAATGACAATTGTTGGTATTATTGACATTTGCTCGAAATTTTTACTAAGAAGTCCAATTAAAAACCCAAACAAAGCAAAAGTAAAAGCAACAAGAATTAATAAAAAAATCATTAGTAAAGGAAACTTCACGTTAACTTCTGCAAAGAAAAGTGATGTAAAGAAAATTACTGCAGCAACAATTAAGGTTTTAGTTGCGCCCGCACCAACATAAGCAATTACAATTTCTACAGTAGAAATTGGAGCTGCTAAGATTTCATAAATTGTTCCATTAAATTTAGGAAAAAAAATTCCAAAAGAAGTGTTGCTGATAGATTGAGTTAATAATGTTAACATCAATAATCCAGGTACAATGTATGAGCCATAACTAATACCATCAATTTTTTCTACGTAATCTCCAATTACTGAGCCAAATACTATGAAGTATAATGATGTAGATAATACTGGAGAAAGAAGAGATTGTATTAATGTTCTTCTAAATCTATCCATTTCATGAAAATAAATTGCTCTTAATGCGTAAAAATTAATCCTCATTGTTTTCCTTTACCAATGTCACAAAAATCTTTTCAAGATTATTTTGCTCTGTTTTTAGATCTCTCATCTTTAATCCCACATTTTTCAAATCTTGAAGCATCTTTGTGATACCTGTTCTTTCAGCATGTAAGTTATAGTTGTAAATTAATGAATAATTATCATTAGATATTGATAGATTGTATTCATCAAGTTCTGTTGGAATTTTTTCGACTTTATCTTGTAATTCAATTGTTAATTTTTTATGACCCATCTTTTTTAATAAATCTATTTTATTATCAACAACAATGATTTCTCCTTGGTTAATTACAGCAACTCGGTCTGCAATTGCCTCGGCTTCTTCAATATAGTGTGTTGTTAAAATTATAGTTACTCCAGTTTTTCTTAATCCTTCTACAACTTTCCACATATCTTTTCTTAACTCGACATCTACACCCGCTGTTGGTTCATCAAGAAATAATATCGAAGGTTCATGAGATAATGCTTTTGCTATCATTACACGTCTTTTCATTCCTCCTGATAGCTGATTTAGCCTTAAATCTTTTTTATCCCATAAACTAAAATCTTTTAGAACTTTTTCTATATGTTGTGGGTTTGGCTTTTTTCCATATAAGCCTCTTGAATATGAAACATTGTTAAACACTGTTTCAAATTGTTCTAATGAAATTTCTTGGGGAACCAGTCCTATTCTTGATCTTGTTTCTCTATAATCTTTTATAATATCAAAACCATCTACTGTAATTACTCCAGAAGTTGGTTTAACTATACCACAAACAATACTTATCAGTGTCGTTTTGCCAGCTCCATTTGGTCCAAGCATAGCAATAATTTCACCCTGCTTTATATTTAAGTTAACAGTTTTTAAAGCGTTAAATCCATTGTCGTATACCTTTGAAAGGCTATCAATTGTTATTAAATTTTTAGTCATTATCTGAAGTGTTAATTTGATATAGAGATGTTTTTAGTGACAAGCAATATTATATTTTTTTAATCTCCAGTAGTTATAAGGCCAGGGAGTTAAAAATCCAACTAATAGCATTATTGGTACTACCCACCAATTTAAAATAGCTCCACCTGTTAAAATTACATCTGTGAGGTTCATGGCTATTTCCATACTGACCATTGATATAAAGCTCATACCAAGTGCAGTCTTTAATGCTTTGGAAAAATCAAGTTTTTGTCTTAGTAAAATTATAGTTTCTAAAATAATACTTGTAATCAAACCATTGATAATTGCTAAAGTCATAATGGCTAAAACAGGCCAGGATATTCCTGTTATCTGAAAATACAATATAGTTCCAAAGTCACCAATTGCGCAGCCTAGTAAACACCAAGCAGTATTTTTTGCGCTTCTTTTCCAAGTATGCTTGCATGACCAATTAATATTAATTGCTTCTGAACTCATTGTTTACTCATTTCCAAATGGTATTCATAGATATCATCTTTCCAATAAGATTTAATATATGAAAGAATGTTATCAATACCTTCATCACTTATTTTGTCACCAAATCCCATCATCTTGCCTTCATAATTTTTTATCAACTTAGCAAATCCATATTTTATCATTCTATGTAGTAATTCATCTGTATGATGCCAAGTATGACCAGTTCCATTTAAAGGCGGAGCTTTTCTATGCCCATCTTCATCCAAACCTTGCCAATTTGTAGCTCCAGCTAAATTTGCTTGGTGACAAGAAACACAATATTGATTGTATAATATCTTGCCATTTTTAATTGCTTCTAATGAATCTCTAGTTATGGGATAGTGCGAATGAGAGAAAGCAGTATCTGCATAAAATAAAACAATAAAAATGAAAAAATACTTTTTCATTAGTGTGGAGCCCTATATCTGCTATGACAAGCTTTACAGCTCGACCACATATATTGTTTTAAAGCTGCTCTAAAATCATCTTGGTCTTCGATAATTGAGGCTAGCTTTATCATTTGATCAGATGATTTTTTCATTAGAGCATTAAATTCATCTTTTTCTTCCCAAATAATTGGTAAAGCCTCTGTTCCATGTCCCTCTTTTGTATTTTCTGGAAATAAATTTAGTAATTCTAAATAATTATCACTCATGCTTAACATTAGTTTTTTTGAGTCCTCAATTTCAACTTCGTTAAGCAAAATACTAATTCTTTTTGCTAGTTTATAATTTTGACTAAATAAAGATTTTCTTTTCTTTATAATATCTTTTGCTTTTTCTTCTGATAAAACATTAGAATTAAATGAAAAAGAAAGTGCTACAATAAACATCATTTTGAAAATATTATTTATTTTTATAAAATAGGTCATGTCGAATAGTACAACATTACAATATAGTTGGTTAGCTAAATTTTTCCATTGGTTCACTTTGCTCCTTCTTATTGCTCAGATACCAATGGGGTTTATTTTAGTCAGATTAGATTTTTCGGATTTAAGAATAACTATAGAAAATGTGCATGTAATTGTTGGAATATCCATATTTTACATAACCTTATTTAGGTTAATTTATAAATTTTTTAGCAAGTCCCCAAAACTAATTCCTGGGGCATTCTTTGGACAAAATTTGATTGCGAAATTGAATCATTTTGCTCTTTATGCCGCACTATTAACAATAACAACATCAGGAATTTTAAAAAAGCTATTTAATGGTGAAAAACTAAATTTTTTTATTTTTAAATTGAGGATTAAAGATAACTTTGATTTAGCAGATCAATTTTACAATGTTCATGTTATTTCAAACTATACATTAATAATTTTAATCTCATTACATATTTTTGCAGTTTTGTTTCATCAAATATTTTTGAAAGAAAACATCTTGAAAAGAATGACCAAATAATTAAATAGAATTTATGAAAAAATTTATCTTTTTTATTATTTTAATCCTTATACCAAATACCTTGTTTGGTTTTGAAAAAACAACAAATTTTGATCTAAAGAAATTATTTGAAATTCAAAAATCTGGTAAAACAATAGTTATTAACTCTTGGAATGAATATTGTTCAACTTGTGCAGCACAAACAAAAGTTTTCAACCAAGCAATGAAAGACTTTAAAGATGTTGAATTTTTATTCTATGAGCAAACAGAACATGAAGATATTGCTAAAGCTTTAGGAATAAACTATTGGACTACAATCGTTGTATTCAAAGGTGAAAATGAGATAGTTAGAGAGATTGGTTTGGTAGATAAAAAAAAAATATACGACTTAATTAATCAAGGAATTTAAAATACTGTCTTTAAATATCTTTTCCAGTTTTCTTGGTAATGTTTCGCGTTTTCTGTTATTTTCACTACCTCTTCACTAGTTAATTTTCTAATAACCTTTCCAGGAGCTCCTACCACTAATGAATTGTCGGGAATTTCTTTATTCTCAGTTATTAATGCTTTTGCGCCAATAATACAGTTTTTACCTATTTTTGCATTATTTAAAATTACTGCACCGATACCGACTAAACTATTATCTCCAATTGTACATCCATGGAGCATAACTATATGACCGATAGTTACGTCTTTACCTATTCTTAATGGGCAACCTGGGTCAGTATGTAAAACACTTCCATCTTGAACATTTGAACCTTCTCCAACATGAATGTTTTCATTATCCCCTCTAATTACAGCATTAAACCAAACACTAGAGTTTTTTTCTAATGTGACATCTCCAATAATGGTTGCATTGGGAGCTACCCAATTTTCGCCAGAGTTTTTTGGTTTTTTGTCTTCCAAATCGTAAAACATAATTTATATATTATTACATTATGCCTATTAAAACACCAGTATGTGATTTTGGAAAAAAAGCAGAAAACTTTGAATTAAAATCTACAGAGAACAAATTAATATCATTAAATGATATAAAAGGTGAAAATGGAACTTTGATAATGTTTATTTGCAATCATTGTCCTTATGTGAAAGCAATTATAAAAGATGTGGTGGAGGATTGTAGTAAACTTAATGATTTAGGAATAAATTCAGTTGCAATATGCTCTAATGATCCAATCAATTATCCAGAAGACTCATTTGAAAAAATGATTGAATTTGCAATTAAACATAAATTTAATTTTCCTTATCTGGTAGATGAAACCCAAGATATTGCAAGAAAATATGATGCTGTATGTACTCCAGATTTTTTTGGTTATGATAAAGATTTTGGTCTTCAATATAGAGGAAGGATAAGAGAATTAAGAGAACTAAAGCCTGTGAGATCTGGAGATAGTGATTTATTTATTGCTATGAAACAGGTTTCAGAAACAGGTAAAGGTCCAGAAGAACAATTTCCAAGTATGGGTTGTGGTATTAAGTGGTCATCTAATTAATGTACTTATTAATTACAAGAAGTTTTCCTCCTGAAATAGGTGGTATGCAAAATCTAATGTGGGGATTGGCAAGATCTTTATCAAAATTAGATATGGTTAAAGTTTTTGCTGATTATCACAAAGATCATAAAAAATTTGATGATAAAGTTTCATTCACAATTGAGAGAGTTAGTGGTGTTAAATTATTAAGAAAATATAGAAAATCTTTTTTGATAAACGAATATTTAAATGAAAATAAGAATGTAAATTGTATTATAGCAGATCACTGGAAAAGTTTAGAACTTATAAAATCTTCGAAAAAGAAAATATGTTTAATTCATTCTAAAGAAATTAATCACCCTAAAGGATCTAGATTAAACAAAAAAGTTCTGGAGGTTTTAAATAATATTGATCATGTGGTAGCAAATTCAAATTTTACAAAAAATTTAGCAATTAGTCTTGGTGTAGAAGAAAAAAAAGTAATTGTCATATATCCAGGTGTAGATCCCGTTGAAGAAATTCCAAAAGATGACCTTAAACAAGCAGAAGAAATATTAAAAGGAAAAAAACAAAGGCTAATCACTGTTTCTAGATTTGATAAAAGAAAAAATCACGAAAAAGTTTTAATGGCTATTCGGAATTTAAAAGAGAAATATCCTGATATTACTTACACTTGTATAGGATATGGAGATGAAGAAGAAAATTTAAAAAAATTAGTAATAGAACTAAAACTGGATAAATATATCGTATTTTTAAGTGATATCTCTAATGAATTGAAAAATGCATTAATTGCAAAATCTAATGTTTTTATTATGCCATCTATAATTCACAAAACCTCGGTCGAAGGCTTTGGAATTTCTTTTATTGAGGCTGCACAATACGGAATTCCATCTATAGGTGGTAAAGATGGTGGTGCTTCTGATGCAATTATTCATAATAAAACTGGATTAATTTGTGATGGCAATAGTCTAGATGAAATTTATTCAAGCATAGACACTTTATTTGAAGGTAATAAATATGTTGAATTTGGAAATGAATGCAAAATACACGCCAAAAATTTTCTTTGGGACAGGATAATTGAAAACTACAAAAAAATCTTATAAAATTAAAATATGTTAGATAAATTTAATGGAATAATATATTTAAGTATTTTTATTGTACATTTTCTTGTTTACGCCGTTTACGCTTTCAGAACAGTAGTTGCTACAAAGTCGTTTTTAAATCAATACAATATAGATCACTCAGCAGCCGTAATGGTTAGATTTTTTGGGGCACCATTTATTGCATCTATTTTAGTGGCATTTTACATAATGTTAATTAAAGCAGATGGTTTAGCAGGAACATGGGGTTTCTTTACACTAATTTTTGCACAAAACGTTTTATATTTCTTAATCGGGATATATACAATATATGTCAATAAGCTTGGACATAACGAAAAAACAAATAGCGAAGGTGTCATTGCATCTGGAATTTTAACAGTGCTAAGTGGAATTCTTTGCTACGGTCTAGCTGATAAAATTTATATTTAACTTTTTTTTCTAAAAGTTGAAAAAATTTGCCAGCAAACAATTGTTATTGTTATCAATAATATTATTAGTGTTATAGGCCTATCCCATAAGAAATTAGGTGAACCATCACTTATTAAAAGTGATCTTCTCAGTGTTTCCTCCATAAGTCCTCCGAGTACAAAAGCTAATATTAAAGGTGGCATGGGAAAATCATATAGCCTTAAAAAAGTTGCAACTACAGCAATACCAATCATTAAAAAAATATCAAAATTATTAAAAGACATTAGATATATTCCTGTAACTGAAAAAAATAAAATCAAAGGAATTAAGTAGTTTCTAGGTACTGCTAAAATTCTAGCTATATAAGGAATTAAAGGTAAATTTAAAATCAAAAGCACAACCATACCAATGTACATTGACATAATAACAGACCAAAAAATTTCAGGGTTTGTTTGATAAAGTCTTGGTCCTGGCTGAATACCAAATCCTAAAAGAGCTCCTAACATAACAGCTGTTGTTCCACTTCCAGGAATTCCTAATGTTAGTAATGGTACAAAAGATCCAGAGCAAGCAGCATTATTTGCTGTCTCAGGTGCTGATAAACCATGAACGCTACCTTTTCCAAATTTTTGTTTTTCTTCCTCGTTTACATAGTTTCTTTCCATTCCATATGCTAAGAAAGATGCAATTGTAGCGCCTGCTCCAGGCAAAACACCAATTAAGAAACCAAGTATTGAGGATCTAGGTATTGTTTTGGCCATTTTAATTGTTTCCTCTTTATTTACTTTAATTGATCCTAATTCTGTTAATGAGATTTGTTTTGCCGCTCTATTTGGATCTTTCCCTCTAAAAATAATTGTAAGCGCTTCACTCATTGCAAATGTAGCCATGACAATTAAAACAAAGCTTATTCCATCAGTTAAATTCATATTATTAAATGTGAACCTTGTAATATCTGACAATGAATCTTGACCAACTGTTGCTAACATTAATCCTAAAACTACCATCATCATTGCTTTTAAAAACTGTCCTTTAGATGAGAATGCAGAAATTGCAGTTAAACCTAAAATCATTAGTGCAAAATAGTCAGGTGACCTAAAGGCTAGACTTACTTTTGACAAACTGGGTGCTGCAACTAGTAAAAATATTGCAGAAATAGTTCCACCTGCAAATGAACTATAGGCTGCAATAGCCAAAGCTTTACCAGCTTTACCTTGTTGTGCCATTGGATAGCCATCAAATGCTGTAGCAACAGTTCCTGGTATTCCAGGTGCATTTAACAAGATTGAAGAAGTAGATCCTCCAAATACCGCTCCATAGTAAACACCTGCCATTAAAATTAGACCTGTTGATGGATCAAAGCCATAAGTAATTGGTATCATCAATGCAATTGCAGTCATTGGTCCAAGTCCTGGTAACATTCCAATTATTGTTCCAGCAAAACAACCAACCATCACCATTAATATATTCGTTAATGATAGCGCAGTTGATAATCCAATTAGTATTCCTTCGATCATCCCATAACTCCAATATATTTTAAAAAAGGATCACGAAGATAAATGTTTAATAAACCGTGTAATAAATACATAAATGCAGCAACAAATGGAAAAGATAAAATAAACATCAGTCCCCATCTTCTTTCGCCTAAGAAATAGTAAGATGCAAAAAGAAATAAAGAAGTTGATATAAAATATCCAATTTTTAAAATTACAGCTGCATATATTAGAGAGATAACTATTAGATAGATAATGCTTTTATAATCTAAGTGTTTATGATTTACCTCTGTAGTAACTTTCTCAGGTAAAATTATTTTTAAACTCGATAAAATTATTCCTGCCCAACCTAAGTATATTGGAAAAGTCCTAGCATTAAATGGTGCATTCTCATCAAATGCAAATACTTGAATGTTGTAAGCTGTGTATAGATAAAATACCGATAAAACAAAAAAAAGCAGTGAGATAAATTTTGTAGGACTTATTCTCACTGCTTTACATTCTTTAATAATCTATAAAGATTATATTACTCCAAGTTTTTTCATAAGAGCTGTCATTTCAACTGTTTGTTTTTCTAAGAATGCATCAAATTTAGAGCCTGGATTATAAATATTTACCCATGCATTTCTTTTTCTAACAGCTTCCCACTCTGGTGTCTTTTGAACATCACCAAGCATTTTAGAGATTTTGTTGTAGTCACTCATACTCATGCTTTTTGGTGCAAAGAAACCTCTCCAGTTAACAAACTGAACATCATATCCTTGCTCTTTTAATGTTGGTGCTTCTGGTGCATCACCCACTCTCTCGGGAGCTGTGATACCGATTATTCTTACTTGATCTCTAGCACCCATTACCTCACCTAAACCCGTTGAAAGTATTTGAGTTTCTCCAGATAAAAGTCCAGCAAGCGCTTTTCCGCCAGCATCATATGGAACATAAATCACATCGTTTGGATTTGCTCCAGCTGCTTGGAAAGCTAACGCACCAATTAAGTGGTCCATGCTTCCTCTTACAGATCCACCAGCCATTTTAATTGATTTTGGATCTTTTTGATATTGATCAACTGCATCTTTGAAATTTTTGATAGGTGAATTTTTTGCTACAACTATTGCACCATAATCTCCAATTACACCTGCAATTGGTTTAACATCTTTATAAGATAATGTGCCAGTACCTTTTATATAACCTTTGTGTCTTGTAATAGATCTTAATACCAATGGTGTTGACTGAACTAAAACTGTATCTTTTGGAGCGTTATTGATTAGGTAAGCCAAAGCCTTACCACCTCCACCACCTGACATATTTTCAAATGATGCACTTTTCAAAAAACCAGCTTTTGTTAATGCTTCTCCAGTACCTCTAGCAGTTCCATCCCAACCACCACCAGCACCACCGCCAATTAAAAAATGTAATTTTTCAACTGCAAATGAACTTGTTGATGAAAATAGAAGGAAAGCAGAGAATAAAACTGAAATAAAAGTTTTAATTAGTTTCATTATTACCTCTCTTATTATATTTATGAAGTCATCATTAAACATAAGTTATAAATTTTAGTCAATGCTCAAAAATAATCTTTCAAAAAATATTAAAGAATATTTTTTAGCGTTAATAGGCAGTTATAAAGCAATTTTTATAGGACTTATCGGTGGATACCTAGGTACATTAATAAATTTACCATTACCATGGTTATTGGGCTCTTTAGGTTTGAATTTATGTTTTGCTTTCACTAATTGTAAAATAATATTTCCAACTAAATTATTAAATCCTATATTTTTGATCGTTGGTATAATTCTTGGAGGAACTTTAAACGTAACACTGTTGTATAAAATTCATTTATGGATTTTTTCATCTTTAGCAATGTTAATCTGCACAATAGTCAGTACTATTCTTGCTGGTTATTATTTTTTTAAAGTTTGTAAATTTAGTAAATTTATTTCAGTTTTGGCAGCTCTACCGGGCGCATTTGTTCCAATATCTGCAGCATTATTAGAATTTGGTAAATCAAAAAACGATAAGGGTGTTTTGATCCCTCAGGCTACAAGGGTGATATTTATTGTAAGTTTTGTGCCTATTTTTTTTATTAATAATTTAGGGTTCTCAGAAATGACAGGTTACAATTATGAAAATATCTATAACGAAAAATATTTTTTAGAAATATTATTTTTATTAATAATTTGTTTCATTTTTGCAAACATTTTAAAAAATTATAAAATTCCATCACCTACTTTAGTTGGTGCAATGGCTTTATCTGGTGCTTTTTATACTTTTGAAATAATTAATGCCAGATTCCCAGATGCATTTATAAATGTTGCATTTATATTTCTGGGTACTGCTTTAGGTACCAGATTAAACGGATTAAAAATTAGAGAATTATTATTTTTTATATTTCATGGAATAATTGTTAGTTCAATTTTGGTAATTGTTGCAATGATAACTGCTTATTTGCTCACTTATATAGGTTTTGAATTTATCCCAACTTTTTTAAGTTTTGCTCCTGGAGGAATTCATGAAATGGTTGTTATTAGTGTTGCTTACAACATTGATCCAATATTTGTGAGCTACCATCATTTTTTAAGGATTTTTATAATAGTTTTATTTTTACCTTTTTTATTATCAAAATTTAGAAAAACTAATTAATTGCTTCTTGCATTCTTTGGAATACTTTATCTGCTGAAAGTTTAGTTAAATCCGAAACTTGAATTGCTTTAAAATGTTCTCGTTCAATACTTACCTTTTGGGCAGTAGTGTGGGATCCAAATAAAACTAAACCTTTTACATTTAAATGTGCAGCCATATGTGCGGGGCCAGTATCATTAGATATAACAAAAAAACTATCTTTTATTAATGAGGAAAGTTGAGAAATATTAATTGCTTTATCATTATCTAAAATAATATTAGCATTAATATCTTTTGCTAATGTTATTTCATTTGGCCCAGGAGCTATTAAAATTTGGATCTCATCTTTAAAAGTAGACTTAATTTTTTTAATCAATTCATTGTAATATGGCCACCTTTTTATAGTTAAGTGAGATGATGAAAACGGAAATAAGATTATATATTTATTTAGGTTATATTTATTTTTGATCTCTGTAATATCTTCGCAGCTCCATGAAAAATCTGGTTTGATTACTTTATCAGTTTTAATACCAGAAACTTTTAATTGATGTTCAAAACGATTGAGCACAGAATATTTATCAAATTCTGCCTTGTTAGTTCCCACTGGAAGAGTTGTTTCTGTTGACGACCAAATATCTGAAGTAGCTTGTGGGAAAAGAATTTTTTTATAAAAACCGGATCTTTTAGAATTTTGAAGGTCATATACTTTAATAAAATTATATTTTTTTATTTTTCTCATTAATAAATATAAATAAATTAAGTTAAATCTAGAGAGTCGTTTATCTAAAATAACATCAGTTATATTTGGATTTTTTTTTAATAAATCATAATAAGGTTTAGACGTAAGTATATAAAGATTATCATCTGGATGGTTGTCAGAAATGTCTTGAATTGCACCACTTGCTTGGGCTATATCACCTAAAGATCCATGTTTAATAATAAGTATATTAGACATATTTCTAACAACTTAACATAATATAAATTTATATGAATAAAATTTTAGTAGAAGTATCAGTTGGAGAATTATTGGATAAAATTTCGATTTTAGAAATTAAAACCGTAAAAATTAAAGATCCTGAGAAACTAAATTTTATAAATGATGAGTATAAAATTTTAAAAGATCAATTAAATACAAATATCAAAAACTACAGCGATATTGAGAATTTATATAACTCACTAAAAGAAATTAATTCAAAGCTTTGGGTAATAGAGGATGATAAAAGACTTTGCGAAAAAAATTCTGATTTTGGAGAAAAATTTATTAAATTATCAAGAGATGTTCACTTCTTAAATGATGAAAGAGCAAAAATAAAGTTAGAAATAAATAATAAAACTGGTTCTAAAATAAAAGAAATCAAAGAATACACAAAATATTAATTTTATTCCCAGTCGAACCTTTGAAAAGAATCAAATATCTTAAAAATACCTTGTGACCACTGATTACAAACTTTAGAAAATTCAGGGTCATTAATATTTAAGCATTTAAGTGATGCTATTTTGATTTCATCTTTTTTTATGACAGCAAAATCTATAGGTGGACCAACTGTTAAATCACTTTTTAATGTAGAGTCCATTGAGATTAGTGCGCACCTCGATGCATCTCCAATTGAAACTTTTGGAGTGATTACCCTATCTAAAATAGGTTTTCCATATTTGACCTCTCCTATAACTAAATATGGTTTGCTATCTGCTGGACGAATATAATTGCCTTGAGGGTAGACTAAATATAATTCAGGAGATTGGTCTTTTATTTGACCACCAACAATAAATGTTGAACCTAATAAAACGCTATCAGTGTTAATTCCTTGTGGAGATGAATGTTCAATATTTAAAGATCCAATATAGGAAGCAATTTGCTCAAAATCACTACAAGTATTCAAATTCATAATACCTGTTTCGCTTTTTAAATCTTTTTTTATTGAATTATAAACTGCTTGAGATGTTCCAAGATTTCCTGATGTAACAATGACAATTGTTCTATCACCGACATCGTGTGTTAACATTTTAGAATATATATTTACATTATCTAATCCAGCATTTGTTCTGGAGTCTGATGCAAAAACTAATCCTGTCTGTGTTTTAATGCCAATGCAATAAGTCATAATAAGTTAAATGTTTAAATTATATGTGATTACAATAAAACCCATTTATTTCATATCAGATATCGAATTTAATCATTTGCTTATTTAAACTTTATGTAAAAATTTAAGTTAATATGTCTGATTTTTGGAAAAATTATGATTCAAAGTCAACTTTTGATGGATATATCAGCAAAGAGAAGAAGTTGAGAAGTCATGCTAAAATAATTGCAGGCATACTAGAGAAATATGGGAAAAAAAAATTACAAGAAATAGAAAAAAATTGTCAAAGTACAATAAGTGCTAGAGGAATAAATTTTAGAGTTTATGCTGCAAACAATAGAGCTGAGGAGAAAAAATGGCCTTTAGACATCATTCCTAGAATTATACCAAAAAGTCAATGGTTAAAAGTTGCAAAAGGACTTGCGCAAAGAGTTAAGGCACTAAATTTATTTATCGATGACGTCTATAATGCAAAAAAAATATTTAAAGATAAAGTAATACCTAAAGAATTAATTTTTAATTCTTCTTTGTATTTAAAAGAATGTGAAGGTTTCTCACCAAAACACAAGGCATGGTCTAATATATCTGGAATCGATCTCATAAAAAATATTGACGGAGATTTTTTGGTTCTTGAAGATAACTTAAGAGTTCCGTCTGGAGTATCATATATGCTGGAAAATAGAATGGTTATGAGAGATATTTTTCCAGAATTATTTACAAGATATAAAGTTTCCTCAGTTCATCAATATGCAAATAAATTATATAATTGTATGACAGAGTGTATTCCAAAGAAGACTAATAACCCTCACATGGTTTTATTAACACCTGGTATTTATAATTCTGCTTATTTTGAACACTCTTTTCTAGCTGAACAAATGGGAATAGCATTGGTAGAGGGTAAAGATTTATTTGTTGAAAACGATCATGTTTACATGAAAACTGTTAAAGGCCCTTTGAAGGTAGATTGTATATACAGAAGAATAGATGATAATTTTATGGATCCAAAAGTTTTTTTTAAAGGATCCTTATTAGGTGTACCTGGAGTTTTCAAATGTTGGAGAAAAGGAAATGTTGGAATAATAAATGCATTAGGAACAGGAGTTGCTGATGATAAGGCAGTTTATTCTTATGTTAATAAAATGATTATTTACTATTTAGGAGAACAACCAATTATTGATCAAGTTGAAACTCTTCTTTGTGGAGATAAAAAAAATAGAGAACATGTTATAGAAAATATCTCTAAGTATGTGGTTAAGCCTTCAAATGCATCAGGTGGCTATGGAATTATGATTGGTCCTAAAGCTTCTAAAGCAGAAAAGGAAGAAATGATAAAGAATATCAAAAAAAATCCCAGGAATTACATTGCACAACCATTAGAAATTCTTTCTACTGTTCCTACTATTACACCTGATAACATTGAACCAAGACATTTAGATTTAAGACCTTTTGTTTTAACAGGTAAATCAACTTATGTAACAACTGGTGGATTGACTAGAGTTGCTCTAAAAAAAGGTAGTACAATAGTTAACAGTTCTCAAGGTGGTGGATCTAAAGATACTTTGATTGTGGATAGTAGAAATTAAATTAAACTTGGTATTATTTTTCTTAAATCCATAGAAAGCTTAGGATTAATTTTTGAATATATCACTCCCTTCCCTAATTTTTTTAATGCCAAAATTTTCCCATCTGGTGAAATAATTACTGTATGACCAAATGTTTCTCTTTTAGGGGTATTTCTACCAGTTTGAGCTGGTGCAAATATATAACAAAAATTTTCAATCGCTCTTGCTCTTAAAAGAGTTAACCAATGTTTTTGACCAGTAAACTTAGTGAAAGCTGAAGGAACAGCAATGAAACTCAAATTTTTTTTTGATAAATTTCTATAAAGTTCAGGAAATCTTAGATCAAAACAGATTGTAAAACCAATTTTACCCCAAGGTAATTTGGCAGTTACTAATTTATTTCCTGCTTTAAAAGTTTTGCTTTCTTTATGCTGCTCTTTATTCGGAATTTTAACATCAAACATATTAATTTTATCATAATATTTGATAATTTTTCCATTTGGTCCAACTAATATGGATCTATTTCTGAGTTTATTTTTAACCTTAACGCAAATTGATCCAAGTAAAATCCATTTCTTATATTTTTTTGACACTTCTCTAATTTTCTTCAAAATCGGATCTTTATTCATTTCAAATGAATTTTTAAAAAGTATTTCCTTACTACTTGACATTAAAGAAGAGGTTTCGGGTGTAATGATTAAATCAGAATTATTTCTTATAGCTTGATTTACATATTTAAGAATATCTTTAAAATTACTTTCGTAATTTTCTCCACTAGATAATTGTATGCATGCTATTTTCATGTTTGAAAACCATATTTTTTTTCTAAATATTTAATTACATTATGAATTATAAAAGTTATAAACAAGTAAATACCTCCAGCAACAATAAATACTTCAACAGGTTTAAATGTTGTTGAAATTATATATTTTGCAACACCTGTTAAATCCATTAGTGTGACTGTGCTTGCTAGAGAGGTTCCTTTAAGCATCAAAATAATTTCATTACCATAAGCTGGCAAAGATTGTTTAATTGCAATAGGAATTTGTATTTTTGTAAAAATTATTTTAGAAGGTATACCCAAACTTCTTCCAGCTTCTAAATATCCTGGTTTTATAGTTTGAAAAGCTGATCTCAATATTTCTGATGTATAAGCTCCAGTATTTAATGAAAATGCTATTATCGCGCACCAATAAGGTTCTTTTAAAACTACCCACAAAAATGTTGTTCTTAAATATTCAATTTGACCTAATCCAAAATATATTATGAAGATTTGAACCAATAAAGGTGTTCCTCTAAAAATATAAGAATACCCGTAAGCAAATTTATTAATCAACTTATTATTATTCATTCTCAAGACTGCAAAACCTAATCCAATAAAAAGACCAAGAATAAGAGATACAGATAATAGTTTAAGAGTAATCAAAGTTGCGTTTATCAACTTAGGAAAGCTACTAATCATTAATTCAATATCCATTAATAACCTTTGCTATATTTTGTTTCTAATCTGTTTAACAATTGCATACTTAAAAATGTAAGCATTAAGTATAAAACTGCCGCAAACGAGTAAAAAAATAATGGATCTCTGGTTGAGCCGGCTGCAATATAAGATTGTCTCATTATTTCAACTAAACCAGTTACAGATATAAGAGAAGTATCTTTTAATGTAATTTGCCAAACATTGCTTAAATTTGGAATTGCTAATCTAAGCATTTGAGGCAGAATAATTTTAAAGAAGTAAATATATCTATTAAATCCTAAAACTTTTGCAGCTTCAAACTGACCTTTGTCAATTGATTGTAAAGCACCTCTGAAAACTTCAGTTGAATATGCACCTGAAATGATTCCTATAGAGAATGAACCTGTTAAGAAAGCATTAATTTCTATGTAGTCATTATAGCCAAATATAGAAGCAACAAACATTATTGCTCCACTTCCACCAAAGAAAAATAAATAAATTACAAGAAGCTCTGGCACACCTCTAATAACTGTGGTGTATGCATTTCCAATTGAGTTTAGAAATTTGTTATTAGATAATTTTAATGGTGTGAATAAAGCTGCAAATATAAAGCCAATTATCATTGCAGTTATTGAAACCGCAATTGTCATTAAGGTTGCAAAGAATAATTCGTCTCCCCAACCTTTATCACCAAAATAGAGAAGTTCCATAATATAGGTGGCTAATTATAGCCACCCATAAATATTTTATTACATAGAAGCGTCAAAACCAAAATGTTTAATAGCAAGCTTACTAATAATGCCATCATCTCTAGCTTTATCAATTGCTGCATTAAAATCATTTAGAAGTTTAGAGTCACCTTTTCTAATACCTACGCCAACTCCATTACCAAAATCTCCACCAGCAAATGTTGGTCCAGTTAATACAACTGCTTTGCCAGATTTTTCTGCATAATCTGTAAAAGCAACTGCTGCAGCTAATGCTGCATCTATTCTACCAGCAGATAAATCTAAGTTTACTTCATCTTGAGTTTTGTAAGTTCTAATTTTTACATTACCCATTAAACCAGATTCTAAGAAGTTCTGGTGAATTGTTGCCGTTTGAACACCAATAGTTTTTCCTTTAAATGCTTTGGTCAATACATCTAGTGTTGCTTGTTCATCTGCACTCACATCAGATAAATTTATAGCTGACATTGTTTTAAGACCTTCGTTTTTCGATCCTTTCATAACTGCTAAAGATGCAACTTCATCAGCATAACCTTGAGAAAAGTTTATTGTTTTCATTCTCTCACCAGTTATTGACATTCCAGCCATGATAGCATCAAATTTTCTTGAGACTAAAGCAGGAATCATTCCATCCCAGTCTTGCTCAACAATAGTACAATCATGATTCATTATTTTACATAATTCATTTGCTAATTCGACTTCAAAGCCAATCAAATTTCCTGCTGAGTCTTTAGAGTTCCAAGGTGGATATGCACCTTCGGTTCCTATTTTAATCTGATCTGCAATAGAAGAAATTATTAGAAATGATGATATTAAAATACCAAGTCCTAATACTTTTAATTTTTTCATATTTTCCTCCAAAAATTTTTTAGATTATTTCATAAAATTATTGTTTTAAAAAGTAAAATTAATGATTTATTGACGAGGAAAAATTCCAAGAGCAATCAAAGCTTGGTATATACACTCTTGAAAGTTTTGTATTTCCAAAATTTTTGTTGAAAACATTTAACCAATTTTCAACTTGTTTTGGTTTTTTGTCTTGGCTTCCGACTTGAGCGGTGATTACACC
Source organism: uncultured Pelagibacteraceae bacterium (assembly GCA_902601895.1). Lineage (GTDB taxonomy): Bacteria > Pseudomonadota > Alphaproteobacteria > Pelagibacterales > Pelagibacteraceae > Pelagibacter. The sequence continues at coordinate 48,308 of CACKOU010000004.1, forward strand.
TTTAGGTTTTAATATTCTTTCTAGGGATGACATATTTTTTGCAGCCAAATCAATGCAAAATTGATCATCATTGAGATCAACAAAGATTTGATCATATGTATTATCTTTAACTGATTTAATACTTTCGAATGCATCACCCCAAACACATTTAACTGAATTTTTTTCTGTAGCCTTTTCTCCTATCTTGCTTAAATGTTTATCACACACATCGACAACCTCAGGATCTAATTCATACCAATCTATAAATCCAAAATTTTGTGAAATACATTCTCTGGCTACACCACCGTCGCCTCCACCAATAATTGCAGCTTTCTCTTTATTTGAATTCAAATTAAGACCAGAATTTACAAAGGTTGAGCTATATAAATGTTCATCTCTTTCAGCGACTTGAATTTCATTATCAATAAATAATGCTTTACCAAATTGTTCTAAATCTAATATTTCAATATATTGTCCTGCTTTGGATTTAAAATTTTCTAATACTTTATTTACAACATAAGATTTTTTTAATCCTGGTGAACTATAATTATCATGATATAGATCAATCGTATCTCTGTTAAATTCCTTAATAATGATTTGTTTGTGTTCTATTTCTTCTTTAATTACTTTAAGAGCAACTGATGGTGAAACTTTACCACAAGTAAAAAAATCAAAGCTTATAATTTCATTTTCTGGGAAAGTGTGAAAGCTTATATGACTTTCTGCTAACAGAGCTACCAATGAAAAACCTTGAGGCTCAAATTTATATTTTGATATTTTTAAAACTGTTACTTTTGCTAATTTTGCAATTTTATAAACCAACTTTTCGTAAAAAGATGGATCGTATTCTTTTTTGGTCCCAATGATGTCTAGAGTTATGTGTTCACCAACTTTTGTCACTTATTAACCTCTTTTATAATTTTTAGCTTTTTTTAAAACTTTATTCATTTCCTTTATAGAAAGAATTTTTGGCTTTCCAAGCTTAAGTGCGGTTATATACTGTAAACTCAAATTTTCAACTTCTTGCGCTAATTCAAAAGCATCAGGTAAATTATTATCAAATGCAATCTGACCGTGATTTGCAATCAAACAGGCTTTTCTATTATTCAAAGCTTTTAATATATATTTTGAAAGCTCTCTTGTTCCATAAGTTGCGTATTTTGCACATTTAATATCGTTACCTCCTGCGAGTGCAACCATATAATGAAAAGCTGGAATAGGTTTTTTGTGAACAGATAGAGCTGTTGCATTAGTTGAATGTGAGTGAACTATTGCTTGAGCATCTTTCTTTTTAACATAAATATCTTGATGGAATCTCCATTCTGATGAAGGTTTATATTTTTTTTCATATTTTCCATTCAAACTAACAAACACTATATCTTTTACTTTTAATGATGAATATTTTTTTCCTGATGGGGTAATTAAAAAACCATTTTTATGTCTAACTGATATATTTCCAGATCTTAAAGCTGATAATTTTTTATCATTAAGCATTTTGGAAAACTTAACAACATCATTTTTTTTTTTGTTAGTTTTTGAATAGACCATTTAAACCTTCTGTGGAGGCTTCGCATATACCTTTTTCTGTTACAAATGCCGTAACATACTTAGCTGGTGTTACATCAAAAGCCAAATTTAATGACTTACTTTTTTTTGGATAAATTAAAACTTTATCAACTTTATTATCTTTGTTAATTCCATCTACATGAGAAAGTTCTTTTGGATCTCTTTCTTCTATAGGAATATCTTTGGAGTTTTTTAAATTCCAATCTATCGTTGAACTTGGTAAAGCAACATAAAAAGGAACCTTATTATCATGAGCTGCAAGGGCTTTTAAATATGTGCCGATTTTATTACAGACATCTCCGTTAGCTAATGTCCTATCTGTTCCAACAATACACATATCAACCTGTCCTCTTTGCATTAATATTCCACCTGTATTATCTGCTATAATTGTATTTGGAATTTCTTCTTCATTAAGTTCATATGATGTAAGGTTTGCCCCTTGATTTCTTGGTCTGGTCTCGTCTACCCAAACATGTACTGGTATTCCTTTTTTATGTGCATGATAAATAGGAGAAGTAGCAGTTCCCCAATCTATTGTAGCTAACCAACCTGCATTACAATGTGTGAGAATATTTACGGTATCTTTTTTTTTATTATATATATCTTCAATTATATTTAATCCATTTTTACCAATACTTTCACAAAATCCCTCATCTTCTTTACAAATTTTTTTAGCTTCATTTAGTGCAATATTAAATAAATCTCCAGGTTCAACAAATGACAATTTATTATTCATTCTATGAACTGCCCACTGAAGATTTATAGCAGTCGGCCTAGAAGCAACTAATTCTTCCGAACTTTTTTTTATGAAATCTAAACTGTTATTTTCTTTTATAGCTAAAACTATTCCAAATGCAGCTGTGCCTCCGATTAATGGAGCGCCTCTAACTTCCATTGTTTTTATAGCATTTATAGCATCTTTAACTGAACTTAATTCTTTTATTATGAATTTATGTGGAAGCTTTGTTTGATCTATTATTTTTACAACTTGTTTTTCTTCATCGAACCAAATAGTTTTATATTCAACGCCATTAATTTTCATTATTTTAAATTATCAATAAAATATTTACTAGCAATGGCAGCAGTTTCTGCACCATTATCACCACCAGTTGTTGTACCTCTTTTTCCACATTTTTTGTAAATCTTCACATACATTTTTCTGTATAATTTGTTTGCTTCTCCTGATTTAGCAGATGCTTTTTCAAAATCTTTTTGCCACTTTTTAATATCCATTTTAAATTCTTTTTTCATAACATCAGATAAACTTTCAGATATAAAACCCTGGTCATTTAATTTCCAACCATCTGGGACGTACATTTCACATTTATTGAAGTGAACACATCCTTTGCATTTATTTGCTGGATTATCAGTATAAAAATCATGGTGCCATCCATCTTTTACAATTACCTCGACATCTGCACCTGCTTTTTTTAATCTTTCAGCATAATCTTCACAAAATCTTGCTGGTGTATAATCATCTGCACCTCCAAGTAAAAATAATAATTTAGTTTTTGTAGGAGTTGGATTTTCAAATCTCATATTAAAACAATCTGGAGCCATGGGTAATGATGCAAGAAAATATTTATCTTTTCCAATTACTGCCTCTGAAAATTTTTTTTCAGCTGCCATGTATGAAGCTGTTCCACCTCTTGATAAACCAGTTATACCTAATTTTCTAGCATCAACGCGAGGATGCTTATCTAATATATCGTAAGCAACTAATGCATCCAATTCTCCAGCGTTAATTGAGACTTTACCTTGATTTTCATGAACATTCTCTGTTCCCCTACTTGTAAAATTATCTATCTCAAAAATACCTATATTATTTTTTAATAATTGATTTTTAAAATCATTACGCCATGACTGAAGGGGATTTGTAAACTCACTGGGCCCTCCACTACTATGCACAGTCACAACAACTGGTAAATTTTTTCCCTCTTTTGGTAAAATTAACTTTCCAGATACTTCAACTGGAGAATTAATATAAGATCCATTTATGATTACCAGAGGAATACCTGGATTGTAACTTGTAAATTTAATTATTTCTTCACTTGCCTCACTTAAATACTTTAAAGGGGTGAAATGTGCTGGACGATCAACTTTAAAAAACCTACCTTTGCACCTCCACGGTTTTTCAAATGGCATTCTAGCTTTTAAAGTTGCTTCATTTCCATTAATAAATTCACCTTTAATTTTTAATTTTTCTGAGCCCCACTTCCATTTCCAACTTTCTGTAATAGAAACCTTATTATCTTTAATTGTACCAACAAATTTTATATTTTCTCTTCCCCAGTGCTTCTGATCAAAAGGTCCTAGTTGAAATTTATTATTTTCAACATTTACAATATAAGAGGACTCATACCATTCATTTTTTCCTTGTTTACATAAAATATCCATTTTCCAAGAATTAGGATATTCCTCGGCAATAAGATTAATATTCCAAAAGATCGATAAAATAATTAGAATTATAATTTTTTTCATTTATTAAGTACCCTTCCTGCAATTGTTTTTAATTTATCTTTAGTTTTTTGAGTTCTTTTTTCTGGAGCAGTAATTATTGCTACATCTAAGCAATTATTAGTTGGATCATTAGGATCAATGTGATTTTCAAAGTTATCTATCAAATTTTTAATCATGTTTTTTGCTTTCGCTGCATTATCTAAAAGTAATTTAATAACTTTTTGAACATCAACATTTTCATGATCTGGATGCCAGCAATCATAATCTGTTACCATCGATACTGAAGCATATCTAATTTCAGCTTCTCTTGCCAGCTTAGCTTCTGGCATATTTGTCATTCCAATAACATCAGCTTTCCAAGATCTATACAGATTTGACTCTGCCAATGTTGAAAATTGTGGACCTTCCATTACAACATAAGTTCCACCTCTTTGATAAGGTATATTTTCTTTTTTTATAGCATCCTCACAAGCGTTCATCAGACCAATTGAAGTTGGATGAGCCATTGAAACATGGGCTACAATTTCATCATCAAAAAAGGTTTTATTCCGAGCAAAAGTCCTATCGATGAACTGATCAACAATTATAAATTTTCCTGGTGGTAAATCTTTCTTTAATGACCCTACAGCTGAAACAGAGACTATGTCTGTGATTCCGAGTTGTTTAAGAGCATCAATATTTGCTCTAAAATTTATTTTTGATGGAGAAATAAAATGACCTTTTCCATGCCTTGGTAAAAAATAAATCTCATTGTCATTGTATTTGGCTTTTAATATTAAATCTGAAGGTTTTCCCCAAGGAGTATCTAAATCCAGAGTTTCTCTATTTTTAAAATCTTCAACATCATATAAGCCACTTCCACCAATAATTGCCAATTTATTATTTGCCATATATTTATTTAGATTATAATTAAGTTTTATGGATTTAAAAGAACATATTAGATCAATTCAAGATTATCCAAAAAAAGGAATTCTGTTTAGAGATATAACAACACTAATTAAAAATGAAAAAGCTTTTAAAGAATGTATTGATCAAATAATAAAAAAGGCAGAAAAATTTAAATTCGATAAAATTGCAGCGATAGAGTCTAGAGGTTTTGTTTTTGCTTCAGCTATTTCATACATTTTAGATAAACCATTTATAATGCTTAGAAAAAAGAATAAGTTACCTGCTGAAGTTCATTCTGTTGATTTTCAACTAGAATATGGGAAAGCCACAATTGAAGTACACAAAGATTCTTTTGGAAAAAATGATAATGTTCTTATTATTGACGATTTAATTGCAACTGGTGGAACAGCCGAAGCAGCTGCTAAACTTATAGAAATGTCAGAGTCAAAAATTTCAGCTTTTATCTTTGTTATTAATTTATTTGATCTTGGTGGCAGTGATAACCTACAAAAAAAAGGGTATAATGTTGAATGTTTGATTGATTTTCCAGGTCATTAAAAATTATTGATGCAAGAAAAAAAAATATTAAATTTAATAAAAAAAACAATAATAAATAAAGAATTTGATAAAGCTATAAGTTTAGTAAATAATTCTAACACAACAAATATTGAAAGAAATTTAAAGCTGCGTTTGCTTGCATCAATTTATTTTAAAAAGAAAAATTGGGAGAATGCAGTCAAATATTATGAAAAAGTATTACCTAACTCAAAAGATAAATTTGGTATATATAATAATATAGGAATATCTTATTTCAATTTAGGGGAACTTAAAAAATCTATCGATTTTTATCTTAAATCTATTGAAAATAATCAAAACTTCGATGTAGCACATGAAAATTTAGCAATTACCTATAAAAATCTTGATGATTACGAAAGTGCTATTAAAAGTTTTGTTAAGGCATTTGAAATCAATAAGAATAATAAGAATGCAAGGAACCAAATACTATATTTGCTTAACTACGTTAAAATTAAAAATAAAACTATTAATCCAATCATAGAGTGTGACTTTAAAATAAATGAATTATTAAAAAATTTAAATTTCGAATCAATTAATTCTGAAAAATTTTTAAAAAATTTATTTTTTAAAATTGATGAGATTATAGATACTTATAAATCTGATTTTTTTTTGGACGAAACTCAGATATATAGAAGAAATAAGGAAAATCTTAATTGTTCGAGACATTTTAAAGTATTTAATAGATTTAAGATAATACCGAAATACTGTTTTAACTGTTACAAGATACAAATTGATCTTAAAAATATAGTTGACTTGGTTAAACTAAATTTTCTATTTAATATTTTAAAACTTGAAAAAAATAATATCAGAAAATGTATCGTAGAAATAAGACCAAATGTTCCGGTGAATTATAAAGGTTATATATATTGTGAGAGTTTAGACGAGTCTCAAGAGATACTAAAAAATATAAGTAATGATTTAAAAAAAATAAATTTCGATAAAATTAAAATAATTACTAAGCATGGTTGTTCTGAATTTTATGAGGTGTATCCTAAATTTAAAGATATTAACTACAATGGTAAACAGCAAATGTCATACGATGTTAGTTGGCAAAAAAAAGAAGAGATAATTGATAAAGAGATAAATAATGTAAATTCCAATGAATTTTTTAAAAAAAATACTCTTAAATCAATTAATTTATATGATGTATTAATAATGAAAAATTGGTTTGCATATGCAAAAATCATTGAAGATAAAAGTTTGGACAAAATTTATAATGGAAAATTAAATTTAGAAAATTTAAATCCATATTTAAAAGATCAATTAAATTTTAGGAAAAGTAATTAATGGTAGCGGGAAGTGGGATCGAACCACTGACCTCGGGCTTATGAGTCCCGCGCTCTAACCAACTGAGCTACCCCGCCGTAAATAGCTTTTGTTTTATACTACTTTTATTTTTTGTTGCAAACAAGATTTCACTTTTTCTTTTTCTTGTCTTTTTTAATTTTTCTTTTTTCTTTAAGAGAAAGTTTGGCTTTTTTCATTACACTAGAGTCCTTGAATGATTTTCCACTATACCTTTTTGACATTGCTTTAACTTAATAAATTTATAGTGAATAAAAAAGTAAATATTGAAGCAAATGTTGAAATAAATATTGCTTTAATGATATTTTCCGGACTCACATTATAAGCAGAACACATAACAATTGATGTTGCACCACAGGGGCCAACACTAACCAACAAGGCTCCAGAAAAATTTATTGGATTTGATAAACTAAAAAATGTGTATCCTAAAATTAGCAGTATCATTGGTGATATCACCAGCTTTAATATTGAAATTGTAATAGTTAACTTATTAATAACATTTTTTGAATAAAAAGATAGAATAATACCAATTGCAAATAACCCAACTGGCATCACACATGCTGCTAGTCTTTGAAGAATATACTCAAATGGAGTGTCGTCTATATTGATCTTTGAAATTCTTATTATTAATCCAATTAATATTGCTAATATCATCGGATTTAATATTAAATTTCTTAAAAACTGAAATAATTTAATTCTCTTTTTTACAGTAAGTTCTAAAAAGAAACTAACTATGGATATTAAAACTACACTATCCATTAAAATAATACCTGATATTTGAGTTATTGTACTCCCTGAAAAGAAAATTTCTGCAATAGGTAAAACTAATATGACGTGATTAGATAAAGCAACTGTTAAAGCCCAAATAATTGACTCTTGAATTGATCTTTTGAAAGTATTTTTAGTTAATAAAAAAGCAAATATTCCACTCGTTAATTGCATTAAAAAATATGATGAAATTTGAGACACATCTATTTCCCCAACATCACTTTGTGCAACTAGTTTTATGATTAAAGCTGGTACTGCTATATAAAATGAAAATAAATTAAATATTCTAGCCTTTTGTAAATCAAATATTTTAATATATCCTAAAAGATAACCTATAAGCGTAATGCCTATAAATGGTGTTAATCCTAGAAATACCTGAAACATTATTGGACAGTAATTCTATGCATAATTCTATTACCTTTAAAAGCTGTAGCTTGATGTAGCATAGATCTGTTATCCCAAATGGCTAATTGGTTCTTTTCCCATTCTAAAGAATATTGAAAACTTTTTTTTAATTGGTGTTTAAATAAATAAGTTTTAAATTTTTTGTCAATTTTACTATTATTAAAACGTATAAAGTGTCCTGGACTACAATATAAAGTATATTTACTATTTATTTTCCTTATTAATTTATGCTTTGAGATAAGTTCTTTCGTTTTTTTCCCCTTTTCTTTCTCTCTTTCCAATCTAGTTACAGAAATAGGTCCCTCTGATGAAAATATACATTTTTCATTTTTAAACTTTCTTTTGAAACTAGCAGGTAATTTTTCATAAGCTAAATATTGGGAACAGAAATCTGTGTTTGCCTGCCCTTTTTTTGGAACTAACTTAGATAGTAACATAGTAAATCTAGGTGGCTTTTTGGTATAAATTGAATCTGTATGAAATTGTTCACCAAAACTAGGTCCTTTATCAGTAGATTTTCTTTGAACAACGGTTATTTGAGGATATTTTTTATTCAATCCTTTAAGTCTTGGATAGTTTGCAAGTTTTCCAAATTTTTTTGCAAATTTTACATAATGATCAGAGCTTAATTTTTGGTTTCTAAAATAAATCATCCCATATTTTGAAAGAGCAGATTTTATTTTTTTTAACGACGAATTGTTAATTTTATTTAAATCGCAGACTAATTCTGCACCTATATTTTTTTTATTAGGAATAATTTTAAACATTTTTTAAAAAGAAACTTTTTAATTGTTTAATTGTTTCTTTGGGATTTTGCTCTGGTATAAAATGTCCAGATTTAACAGCAACTCCGACAACTTTTTTATTTGAATATTTTTGCCAAATTTTAATAGGTTTAAATTGTTTGTTTATAACTCCATTTTTTCCCCATAAAACTTGAACAGGAATATTTAATTTTTTCTTACGATCGTTCCTGTCATGATCAAGATCAATTGTAGCAGATGCTCTATAATCCTCACATGATCCGTGTATTCTTTTTGGTTGCTTAAAGCACTTTAGATAACCCTCTTCAACTTTTCCAAATTTATGATTGCCAGACCATTTATCTAAGCAATACTTCATCCATTTCCTTGGATCACTCATTATCATTCTTTCTGGTAACCATTTTGGTTGAATTAAGAAAAACCAATGAAAGTAAGCTTTTGCAAAATCTCTAGTAGTTAGTTCGTACATATCTAAAGTTGGACAAATATCTAAAACGCTGAGAGCAAGTACGTTTTTTCTGTGGTCTCTTGCCAATCTATGAGCAACTCTTCCACCTCTATCATGGCCTGCAACAAAAAATTTAGGGTATCCCAATTTTACCATTGTTTGTTTCATGTCGCTCGCCATTTCTCGTTTTGAATAATTGAAATGTTTACTATCAGATTGTGGAGCTAAACTATTTCCATAACCTCTAAGATCTGCGGCAACAACTGTGAAGGTTTTTGACAACTCCGGCGCTGTTTTGTGCCACATTAAATGAGTTTGGGGATAACCATGAAGTAATAATAAAGGTGGACCGTTTCCTTTAACTTTACAAAACACTTTCCCTTTTTTTACTTTTACGTATCTACTCTTAAAACCATCAAACATTTATTTATTTTAATTTATATTTTTATAATTCAATCAGTAATTTCAAAATTGTTCAAATACAACGTTAATAAGTTCAATTATTAAATTGAATTATCATTCATTGGATGTATACCTTCATTTTTGTGAGAATTGAAGAAGAGCTAAAACTAGATTATTCCGACGTACTTTTTAGACCTAAAAGAAGCACTCTTAAAAGTAGAAAAGATGTTAATTTAAAGAGAACCTATCGTTTTAAATACAGTAAAAACGAATGGTCTGGGATTCCTATAATGGCTGCTAACATGGATGGAGTTGGGGAATTAGATGTTGCGCAAAAGTTATCAGAATATGGGATGATTACATGCTTAACAAAACAGCATGACGTAAAAAAAATCAAACAATTTAAAAAAATTAAATCAATATATCCAAATGTAGCTTTAAGTATTGGAACTAAAAAAGAAGATTTTCAAAATTTAGATAAAGTTTTAAAAGAATTTAGTTTCATTAAGTTCATTTGTATTGATGTAGCAAACGGTTACTCAGAGCATTTTAGTAAATTTTTAAAATCTGTTAGAGATAAATATCCAACAAAAACAATTATTGCAGGAAACGTTGTTACTGCTGATATGACTCAAGAATTAATTTTATCAGGTGCTGATATTGTTAAAGTTGGAATTGGACCAGGAAGTGTATGTACTACACGTATACAAACTGGAGTTGGCTATCCTCAGTTAAGTGCAGTAATAGAATGTGCTGATGCAGCTCATGGATTAGGTGCACATATAATTGCAGATGGTGGATGCACATGTCCAGGTGACGTTGCTAAAGCATTTGGTGGAGGAGCTGATTTTGTTATGCTTGGAGGAATGTTTGCAGGTCATGATGAAGGTAAAGGAAAATTAGTAAAATCTAATGGCTCAAAGTATATTGAATTTTATGGATCGAGCTCAGAAACAGCTAACAATAAACATTATGGTGGACTTTCAGACTACAGAAGTAGCGAAGGAAGAACAGTAAGAGTGAAGTACCGTGGTAAAATTAATGATACCATTTTAAATATTTTAGGTGGTGTGAGAAGTAGTTGTACATATGTTGGAGCACCTTCTTTAAAACAATTAAGTAAGTGCACAACTTTTGTTAGAGTTACCAAGCAATTTAACGATACATTTGCTAAATAAATGAAAGAATATTCAATAGCTTCTATTGCTGGTGACGGCATTGGTAAAGAAGTTGTGCCTGAAGCACAAAAAATATTAAAAGAAATTTCTCAACAACATCAATTCAAATTAAATATAGAGGATTATGATTTTGCATCATGTGATTATTACGAAAAGCACGGAAAAATGATGCCAGATGACTGGAAAGATAAATTAATTAAACATGATGCAATTTTCTTTGGCGCAGTTGGTATGCCAGATAAATATCCTGACCACATAACACTTTGGGGTTCATTATTAAAATTTAGAAGAGAGTTTGATCAGTTTATTAATTTAAGACCTGTAAAACTTTTTGAGGGTGTGAATGCACCATTAGCTAATAAAAAGCCAGGAGATATTGACATGATAGTTATAAGAGAAAATACTGAAGGTGAATACTCATCAGTCGGTGGAAGAATGTATCAGGGAACTGATAGAGAGGTGGTTATTCAAGAAACAATAATGTCAAAATATGGAATAGATAGAGTTCAACAGTTTGCTTTTGAATTAGCTAAAAAAAGAAAAAGAAAAAAACTAACAAGTGCAACAAAATCAAATGGAATATCAATTACAATGCCTTATTGGGATGAAAGATTTAATGAGAATAAAAAAAATTATCCTGATGTGGAAACTGATCAATATCATATCGATATATTGGCTGCTAGATTTGTTCTAAGTCCTGAACGTTTTGATGTGATAGTCGCATCAAACCTTTTTGGAGATATTCTATCTGATCTAGGACCAGCTTGTACTGGAACTATTGGAATTGCACCATCTGGAAATATTAATCCAACAAATAAATACCCATCATTATTTGAACCCGTTCATGGGTCAGCACCAGATATTGCGGGCCAAGGGATAGCTAATCCAGTAGGACAAATTTGGTCAGCTGCAATGATGTTAGATTATCTAGGCGAAAAAGAAGCCTCTGATAGAATAGTAAAATCAATTGAATTAACTCTTAAAGATAAAGACAGTCGAACAAAAGATCTTCAAGGCTCTAGTAATACAGAAGAGTGTTCAAAAAAAATTTTAGATAATATTAGTTCAGTCTAAAATTAATTAAAATTATGAATTTACTTAAAAATAAATCTATTACTAAAGTTATAATTTTATCTATATCAGGATTTTTTATTTTAGTTTGCCAAGATTCTACTGCAAAATATCTTGGAACATTAATGCCTTTAAATCAAGTAATTTGGGGCAGATTTTTTTTTCACTTTATTATTATTTTAATTTTATTTGCAATGTTAAAACCTAAGTTAAACTTAAAAAGAAATTTCAATATCAATATTATTAGGTCTATATTAATGGTTTTTGCTACTTTTTTTTTCATTCATTCCTTACAAAAATTTGACCTTGTGGATATTTATGTAGTTTTCTTCTCAGCTCCATTAATAGTATCGATTTTAACAGCATTGTTTTTAAAAGATATTCTTTCACCTAAAGGTATAATTTTAATGTTGTTAAGCTTTGGGTGCATAATTTATTCAATGAGTCCAAGTATGAAAGTTTTAAGTTTAGACTTAATTTTTCCTTTAGTACCACCAGTCTGTTGGGCTTTATATCAATTTTTTACAAAATTTATTTCTGGTAATAATGATCCTTTAGTAGCGTTATTTTATGCTGCAGTTGTAGGAGCTATTGTATTCTCTATTTATGTAATGTTAGACTGGACTCCAATTGAGAATAAAAGATTATGGGTTTGGTTGATATTTTTAGGTGTATTAGGTTTTACTAGTCACCTTTTAATTATATTTGCAATTCAGCTATCAAATTTATCTTTTGTTACCAATTTTCAATATTCTCAATTAATTTGGTCAACATTAATCAATTTTTATATATTTGGAGTACCTTTCGATTTTAATAAAACTTTTGGAGTTATTGGAATAATTGTTTTTGGAGTTTTATTTGTTCAGGCTGAAAGCAGAAAAAAGAAAAATTAGTTCTTAAAATCTTTATTATTTAAAGGTTTTTCTAATACCTCAACTGGATATTTTTGTTTTTCAATTTCAATATATATATTTTTGTCTTTTAATGTTTCAACTGTATTTCCAGAATTGACATATCCAAAAGAAAGATTCTTATCATAACAAAAAGAATAATTTCCTGATGTTGTTCTTCCAATAATTTTATTATCCATATAAATAGGTTCTTCATGTAGTAAAAGTGGCTCTCCAGGTTTGCTGTCTTTAAGAGTAAACATCATCATCCTTTTATCTAATTTTTGGTCTTTAATTTTTAATAGAGCATCTTTTCCAATAAAATTTACATTTTTCTTATAACTAATTGCAAATTGTAAACCTGCTTGATACTGATTTTCTTCTGGTGAAATATCATGTCCCCAGTGAACAAATCCACTTTCCATTCTCATAATATCCATTGCATGCATTCCACAATGAGATAATCCAAAATTTTTTCCCTCTTCAATCAGAATTTCATACAAATCTTTTGCGGAGCTGCTGTCAACATAAAGTTCAAAGCCAATTTCACCAACATAAGATAATCGTTGAGACCATACTTTTATCTCTTTTGGTTTTCCCCAAGGAGTATTTGAGTCAAATATATTTATAAATTTTCCTGTTCCGAATTTAAAATTTTCATTGCTGAAATCATCTTTGCAAATTTTTGAGATCATTTCTCTACTCTTTGGACCAAATAATCCTAAACAACAAAATTCTTCAGTAACATCAGAGAATTCTACATCTTTATCTAAATATTTTAATATATGATATTTATCATGTTCTCTTGTTGCTGCTGAACTTACAATCCTAAAATAGTTTTTATCTATACATACGACTGTTAAATCTGTCTCTATTCCACCATCTTCATTTAACATATGAGTATAAGTTGTTTTTCCAATTTCGTTTTTAATATTTGCAGTACATAACTTTTGTAATTCTTGGTGTGTTTTTTCACCTTTCAAGTCAAATTTTGAAAATGTTGAAAAATCAAATAATCCAACATTCTTCCTAGCATTTAAAGTCTCATGTTTTGCCGATGGATACCAATTTTGATAATTAAAACTATATTCGTATTTAGGGTACTTGCTATTCAAAGAATACCACATTGGTCTTTCAAATCCTCCTGCAACTCCAAAACAAGCTCCTGCATTTTTTAATTCATTATGATAAGGCAAAAGTTTTTGATTTCTTGATGTGTTATGTTGTTTATATGGCCAGTGCATTCCATACAAATCACCTAATGTTTCTGTCACCCTTTCTATTATAAAGTTTTTTGAAGAGTGGAACTTTTGAAACCTTTTAATATCTAGTGAAAATAAATCTTCATTAATATGTCCATTCATCATCCATTCAGCTGTTACTCTGCCCGCTCCTCCTGAACTAGCAATTCCAATGCTATTAAAACCACAACATGTATATAAATTTTTAACTTCTGGAGTTTCACCTAATAAATATTGAGTATCAGGGGTAAAGGACTCTGGACCTGAGAAAAATTTTCTTATTCCTGCGCTTTCCAACATTGGTAATCTATGAAATGATTTTTCTAAATATGGTTCAAAGTGATCAAAGTCATCTGGTAGTTCACCAAATGAAAAATCATCAGGCACTCTTCCAGTTTCTTTAAATGCTGGTTTTGCGTTTGGCTCAAAAATACCAACAAGCATTTTACCAGCATCCTCTTTTAAATATAAACATGCATTATAATCTCTTAAAACAGGAAGATTTTTAGGTAAATCTTTCATTGGCTCAGTAATTATATAAAAATGTTCATTAGGGTATAAAGGAACACTTACATCAATTTCTTCACCTAATTGTCTAGACCACATTCCTGTTGCCATCACTACATACTCACAATTTATGATACCTTTATCAGTTTCAACACCATTAATTCTTGAATTTTTAATTAGAATTTTTTTTACAGGGGTTTTTTCAAAAATCTTTGCACCCTCTATTCTTGCTGCTTTTGCAAGCACATTAGTTACTCCGACTGGGTCAGCCTGGCCGTCTTTTGGCATATATACTCCACCTACAATATCTTCACTATGTAATACTGGATATAATTCCTTCAAACGTTTTTTATCCAAAACTTCAACTTCGACATCTGAAAGTTGTGCTGTTGTCGCTTGTCTTAGTAATTCTTGCATTCTCTCTTTGGTTGATGCAACCGTGATTGCCCCGTTCTGTTTAAGTCCTGTCGACAAACCTGTGGTTTTTTCTAATTCTTTATAAAGATCTAGAGAGTATTTTCTTATTTTTGTAATTGTTGATGATGCACCTAATTGACCAACTAACCCTGCTGCATGCCATGTAGTACCTGAAGTTAGCTGATCTCTTTCAAGCAATACAACATCTTTCCAACCAAATTTTGCAAGATGGTAAGCGCAAGAAGTTCCAGCAACACCTCCACCAATTACAACAACTTTACAGCTATCTGGTAAGGACTTATTCATAAATTAATTTGATATTAATTGATTTGCTGAAACATAATTATATCCAAATGAGTCTGCAACAGCTTTATGTGTCACGTTTCCTTTAAATATGTTTAAACCTTGTAGAAAATTAGAGTCATTATTTAAGGCTTTAACATAACCATCATTTGCTAAAGTTATCAGAAAAGGTAATGTAGCTTTATTAAGAGCTATAGTAGAGGTTCTTGGTACTCCACCAGGCATATTTGCTACACAATAATGAACAATATCATCAATAATAAAAGTTGGTTCTGCAAAAGTAGTTGGTTTACTAGTCTCAACACATCCACCTTGATCTATAGCAACATCAACAATAACAGACCCTCTTTTCATCTTTTTTAACATATTTTTTTTAATTAGTTTAGGAGTTTCAGTGCCAGGTATCAAAACTCCACCAACTAATAAATCACACTCAGAGATTAACTTTTCTAAATCAGTTTTATCACTTAAATTTGGTATTATTTTATCTCCAAATATTTTGCTCAGTTCATTTAATCTTTTTTCAGATTTATCTATTATATTTACCTTGGCTTTCATGCCCGTTGCTATTATCGCAGCATTTTCACCTACAACTCCACCACCGAGTATAACTACATTACCTGGATCGACTCCTGGAGCACCACCTAGCAAAAGACCACGTCCTTTTTGATTTTTTTCTAAACAATGCGCACCTGCCTGAACTGACATTCTTCCAGCAACCGCACTCATTGGAGCAAGTAAAGGAAGTCTTCCATTATTATCTGTAACAGTTTCATAAGCGATACATATTGATTTGCTATCTATTAAGCCTTTAGTCAATTCTTTTGCTGCAGCTAGATGAAGATAAGTGAAAACAATTTGATTTTCTCTTATCATTTTTACTTCACTAGATTGAGGTTCTTTTACTTTTACAATGATATCTGAATCGTTAAATATATCTTCAGCTGAATTAACTATTTTTGCGCCACTTGAAACATAATGATTATTTTCAAACCCTGCTTCAAAACCTCCATTATTTTCAATTAAAACTTCATGGCCAATAGAAGTTAGAGTTTTTACACTTTCGGGAGTAAGTCCAATTCTATTTTCCTGAGGCTTTATTTCTTTTGGAACCCCTATTTTCATAGAATTAAATTAGTTTTTTTTACTTTTTGAATAGTTTGTTATACCTGTTCTTAGTTTCTCAATAATTTCGTCAATATGTTTTTTTTCACATATAAACATTGGAGCTATAATTAAACAATCTCCTGTAGCTTTAAAGTTAACTCCTGCATCATAACAGTGCTTGAAACATGTAAATCCTGCTGCCCCAGGTTTTTTATGCATTTTAATATCTATACCACCCATCATTCCATAGCCTCTAATATTATCGACTACATCAATATCTTTTAAAGACATTAAACCTTCTTGGAAATATGGTGATAAATTTTTTGCCCTATTAAATATATCATCTTTTTCAAAAATATCCTGCACTGCCAAACCTGCTGCCACTGAAACTGGAATACCTGAATAAGTATAACCATGAAAAAGTTCTATTGTTCCTTTTGGAGATCCGTCCATTACCGTATCGTAAATTTCTTCTTTACATGCAACAGCACCTAATGGACTTATTCCGTTTGTTGTTGCTTTAGCCATTGTTATAATATCTGGAGTAACGCCATACTCTTGTGATGCAAATGGTGACCCTGTTCTTCCCCATCCAGTGATAACTTCATCAAAAACTAGTAATATACCATGTTTATCACATATCTCTCTTAGTCTTTGTAAATAACCTTTTGGTGGAACTAAAGTTCCTGTTGATCCAGCAATTGGCTCAACTATACAAGCTGCTATATTTTCTGAACCAAAATTTGTACATATTCTTTCAAGATCTTCTGCCATTTCTGCTCCGGTTTCTGGTTGACCTGAAACAAATTTATGTTCTGGTAAATGTGTATGTCTCATATGAAGAACACCTGGCATCAAAACATTCGCAAAAGTTTTCACGTTATTAATCATTCCACCAACTGATGTAGCTCCAATATTCATTCCGTGATATCCTCTTTCTCTTCCAACAAACCTAAATCTATGTCCTTCACCTCTTGCTTTATGATATGCAACTGCGATTTTAATTGCAGTCTCTACAGCTGTAGATCCACAGATTGTATAAAAAATTCTATTTAAATTTCCTGGCGTATGTTTAGAAATTTTAGTTGCAAGTTCAAATGAACCACCAAAACCTTGTTGAAATGGTTGAGCATAATCTAATTTTTTTAATTGATTTGTAATTGCATTAATTATTTCTTCTCTTCCGTGTCCTAAAGGATTACAAAATAATCCCGAGCTTGCATCTATCTGAGTTTGACCTTGGTGATTTTTTAAATAAACACCTTTTGCTTCTACAATTAATCTTGGAGATTCTTTAAAATCTCTATTAGATGTAAATGGCATCCAATGTTCATTTAAAGAGTTTGGTATTTGAGGTTTTTCTGAACTCATGAATATATATAGATTCATAGACTAATTATACAAATTAACCAGTATATTTTAGTCATACTTGCTATGTTAAATGACCGCAACTATAGGTTGTAACTTATGACTTTTGATGCCTGTGCAATTTATTCATCATTTACTTAAAAGAAAATTTAAACTTAAATATCAATAATTAAATTTAATTAACAGGAGATGAAATGAAAAAAATAATTAGTTTCATTTTAGGAAGTTTATTTGCTCTAAATTTAACAATCACAGCAGCAAACACTGCTGCGAACGAAGTTAGAGTTGCATACTTTCTAGAGTGGCCAAGTCCAAATTTAGAGGACATGCAAAAAAAAAATTTTGCTAAAGCTTTAGGAGTTCCAGTAAAATGGACAAACTTCACAAATGGTGGAGCAATGACAGATGCAATGTTAGCAGGAGATATTGATATTTCTTACTCACAAGGTTTAGTACCATTTATTAATGCTGTAAAATCAAATGCACCTATCAAATTAGTTGATATTGCAATGGAATACGGAATGGGTGGAACAACTTGTGTAACATCTAATGCATCAGGAATAACAAAAGCGAACGCAACAGAATTAGAGGGTAAAAAAGTTGCTGTTCCGTTAGGAACTATGGCTGAGTACGTTTTCGACGAAAGTATGAAAGTTGTCGGAGCTGATAGAAGCAAAATGGATATTATTCAAATGGACCCTGAAGAAGGTGCGGCTGCATTAGTAAGTGGAGATGTAGTAATGGCATGTCTATTTGGTGGTAATTCTATCAAAGCTGCAGTTGCTGTAGGATCAAGACTTTTAACTGTTCAAGAAGCAAGAGATGCAGGTATTTTAGGAATAGATATTACATCTGTAACAGACAAGTTTATGAAGGAAAATCCTGGAATGTTGAGAACTTTTATTGAAGTAACTCATGAAGCAAATGAAAGATATAGAAATGGAAAAAGTGATATGAATTCTATGTCAAAAGCTTCAGAGATGAAAATTGCTGATATGAAAGACACTTTAAGTGGTTTCAAATTCTTAACTCCAGAAGAAACTAAAAAATCTATGGAAAGCGGAAACTTAGATGCATTCTTAAAAGGAATGGGAACTCCAGGTGGAGCAGTAGACACTAGTTTCTTACCTTTATAATTTAAAGATTAGAATAATTAAATAGGCGCCAATTTTATTGGTGCCTATTTTTTTAAGTAAATATTTTATATAAAGTCAGCTAATGAGTGATTTGATATCTCAAAATCTAAACATGATTTTCAAAACTCCAAAAGGAGAGACAGTTCATGCTTTAAAAGATTTAAATTTCAAATTAAAAAAAGGAGAACTTCTAACAGTACTTGGGCCTTCTGGTTGTGGAAAAACAACTTTGTTAAATATTGCAGCTGGTTTCTTAAGACCAACATCTGGAAATATAACTTTGAATGGTAAAGAAATTGATGGACCTGGAGTTGAAAGAGGCATGGTTTTTCAACAAGGTGCATTATTTGAATGGTTGACTGTTGCGGAGAACGTAAACTTTGGTCTTAGAATGAAAAAAAAAGATCCTATAGAAACTTCAAAAAAAGTTGATGAGTGGTTGGAAATTGTTGGCTTAAAAGGATTTGGAAATACCCCAACATATCAATTATCTGGAGGAATGCAGCAAAGAGTAGCTCTTGCAAGGTGTTTAATCAATGATCCTGATTTGATTTTAATGGATGAGCCTTTAGGTGCTCTTGATGCTTTAACAAGAGAAAAAATGCAATCTTTAGTTTTGAAAATATGGAAGGAAACTGGAAAAACAATTATTTTAATTACGCACTCAGTTGAGGAAGCACTGCTGCTTGGTGAAAGGTTGTACGTAATGGCACCAAGACCAGGCAGGATACATAAAGAATATAATCTTCCATTTGCAGAGATGGGATTAAAAGAAGATTTAAGAGAAATAAAAAAAAATAAAGATTTTTCATCAAAAAGAGAAGAAATTTTATCCATGATTTGGAACATGGAGGAAGAAATTATGGGAAAAGAAAATTAAATGTTTACTCAAATAATAACAATATTAATTCTCGTATCAATCATCGGGTGCATACTTTATGGAAGGCGTTTGATAAAAACTGAAAAAGTAGATGCAGTTTTTGGAAATCCAGAGAGAGCAAAAGGTGGAACTCATTGGATAATTGTCGGAAGCAGTGCAATATTATTAGTTTGGCTTTATTATTCTTGGGATATTGCAAAAGGATTTTATCCAAAATCAGCA
Source organism: uncultured Pelagibacteraceae bacterium (assembly GCA_902601895.1). GTDB lineage: Bacteria > Pseudomonadota > Alphaproteobacteria > Pelagibacterales > Pelagibacteraceae > Pelagibacter. The sequence goes on from CACKOU010000004.1 coordinate 68,189, forward strand.
AATGAATTATGTCAGGTCGCAAAAATAAATGAGTCTTTACTAGGATTAAAATATCAATTTCCAATTGAAGAAAGAGAATTCAAAAGTACTTCTATAATAAAAATAGAAAATAAAAATCTTAAAAAAATAAGTTTAGAAATTCAAAATTCGCCAGATTTGAGCAACATACAGAAAACTGCGTTAGTTGGTTTTATTAATAAAACAAACAAATTAATTCCATTACTCACTAACGATAATCTAATGGAGATTAACACAAAAATTAAAATAGATGAGATGACTGATGAAATTAGATTGTTAAGCACTAATTTTCAAAAGAAAGATTATCCATTTGAAACACCAGAGCAAAAAAATGAAAGACAAAAAGCAATTGCTGAGCAAGGAAGCTGGGGTATAGTAACTGTAAGTGCCGGAACTGGATCAATAGAAAACACTATTGAAGTACCTTTAGTGCCTGAAACAGATAGAGGGTTAAAATTTCACGCTGCGGCTGAACAATTAAAAAAAATTAATGATAAATTTTTTAAATTAAGAAACCATAATCCTCAATTCAAAAATGCAATAAAAGAACTTAAAACAGAGATAAAATTATATAGAAAAAATTTAGATGACACTGAGGAAGTGGCATCTACTTACGCAAAAAACATTGTAAAAATTGCAAGAAGAATTGAATTTGCAAGTATTTATCCTCCAAATGCTCTTAATGAAATGCAAAATGCAATTATTGAATTTGATAATCTTCAAAAAACTGAGCAAGGGGGTTTAAGACTAATTGATATTCTTTTATTCCCTGCAGGAACTATCGTTGCAAGTGGTCCTAGTTGTTCTGAGCAAGGTTCGGGTAGATGGTTACCAAAACCCTCGGATACACTTAATAAATTTATTTTAATGTCTAAGCCAAGTGTAGGTTACAAAAATATCCCACTTCTTTGGATTGATATGATGGATGTAAGCCAGATAATTGGCTTTATATTGCCGGATTGGATAGCAGATGTTTTGCCTGGAGAATATCCGGTTCACACTAAAGATGGTGTAGTTAAGCAAAATTTTAAAGGTAAAGTTTTAAAAATTGTTACAGGTGATTTTAAATTATTTAAAATTCCTGTTCCATATGGTCATATTTGGGATTCATTTTTAAGAGTTTTTCTTGGATTAGTTTTTGGGATATTGATTGGTGTACCATTAGGACTTTTCATGGGCTTAAATAGATTTGCTAAAGGTTTCTTTGATCCATTAATTGAACTTTATAGACCAGTACCTCCTCTTGCATGGGCTCCTTTAATAATCTCGGTTTTAGGGATTGATAATACTGGAAAAGTATTTTTATTATTTATGGTTTCATTATCTATAATGATTATTTCGGCCAGAGCCGGAGCATCGGGCACGCAGTTATCTAAAATTCATGCTGCACATTCTCTTGGTGCTTCTAAAAGACAAATACTTAGATATGTTATTTTTCCAAATTCTTTACCTGAAATTTTAACAGGTATTAGAGTAGCTGTTGGTATGTGCTGGGGTACTTTAGTTGCAGCAGAATTTTTAGCAGGTACAACTGGAATTGGATTTGTTGAAAATGTTGCCAAAAAGTATTTTCAATATGAAGTAATTTGGATCACAATTTTTATAATGGGTATGTTGGGTCTTCTTTTTGACGTAACTTTGAGAAAAATTATAGATAAGACGATACCTTGGAGAGGCAAAGGTTAATCCTTAATCGTTAAGTGCCCGTAATTCTTTTTCGTCGAATTTTAAATAAACGTTTTCTCCAACATTAAATATTTCATTTGTATCGGAAGAAACTACGTAAATCTTACCGACTTTTGAATTAACTATATACTGATAACTATTTCCGACGAATGACGCATTATTAACAGATGCATGTATAGAGTTTTCCTCAGGACTTTTTGAAATTGTTATTTTTTCTGGTCTTAAAGAGACGGAAACCGAACTGTCTAATTTTTGATCACTTTCTATTTTAATTTTCATTTCTGCTAATTGTATCTCGTAAATATTATTGTTTTGATTAATGATTTCAGCTTTAACAACATTTGCGTCCCCTATGAAGTTGGCTACAAATTTAGTTTTAGGAAAGTTATACAATTCTTTTGGGCTACCTTGTTGAGCGATAATAGCATTGTTCATTACAATTACTTTGTCAGAAATTGCTAACGCTTCCTCTTGATCATGAGTTACATAAATTGTTGTTACTCCAAGTTTTTGTTGAATTTCTCTAATATCCTCTCTAACTTGTCTTCTTAATTTAGCATCCAAATTAGACAAAGGCTCATCAAAGAGTAGAACCTTTGGTTTCAATACAATTGCTCTTGCAACAGCTACTCTTTGTTGTTGACCTCCAGATAACTCTGAGGGCATCCTATTTTCATAACCTTCTAAATTAACTAACTTAAGAGTTTCTAACGACTTTTCTGTAAATTCTTCTTTTGGAACATTTATCATCTTCAAACCATAAGATACATTTTCAAGTACACTCATATGTGGGAACAAAGCATAAGATTGGAATACCATAGATACATCTCTATCTGTTGCTGGTAATAATGTTACATCTTCATTTTCTACTAAAATTCTGCCACTAGTAGCTCTTTCTAAACCAGCAATAATTCTTAAAGAAGTAGTTTTTCCACATCCAGAGGGACCTAATAATGTAGTCAGTGTTCCTGCTTCAAAAGTACAACTTACATTATCAACAGCAACAGTCTCATTAAATTTTTTTGTAATATTTTCAAATTTTACTTCTGCTTTTTTCATTATCCAAAATTTCCCTGTAATATCCCTTCTGTTTGTTCTCTTCTCCCTAATTTACGTTTACCTATTATTAATTGCATTAATGTTATTGTAAATAACATAACAACAATTAATGCAGATGAGTAAACAATTGCTAGACCATAATCATTGTTTTCTAATCTTCCTAAAATATATGAAACTGCTAAATCATAATTAGCACTAACAAGGAATATAACCGCACTAATTGCTGTCATTGCTCTAACAAAACTAAAAACTAAAGAAGCAGTAATTGCAGGCTTAAGCAACGGAAGAATTACATTCCTAAATGTTTGAGAACTAGATGCATTTAATGTTGATGATGCTTCATCTAAATGAGGATCTAATTGATTCATTGAAGCTATGCCTGCCCTAACCCCAACTGGCATATTTCTAAATACAAAAGCGATTACTAAAATAATTCCTGTTCCTGTAAGTTCAAGTGGCGGAACATTAAACGCAAAAACGTAACTAACACCAATAACACTTCCAGGTATTGCAAAACTTAACATTGTACCGAATTCGAAAGCATTTTTTCCTTTAAACTTATGTCTTGTAAGAAGATATGCTGTTAAAATACCTATTGCAGCAGTAGGAAATGATGAAATTAATGCTATTGCAAAAGTAGTGTTAAAAGAATTCCACGCGGTACCAGTCCACAAAATTCCTCTTTCCTTAACCCATTCAACACTAAATGCTTCAACATAATGTCTTAACGTAAAACTATGATCGACACCCCACATCTCTACAAATCCACCAAACATAATCATTATATAAATTATCAATGTAAGGAGTGCCCAAGGTAGAACAGTTGAATAAATTATCCACTTAGTATTATTTGGTAATTCAGGATGAACTCCACTATCACCTTTCCCAGAAATTGAAATATATGATTTTTTTCCCAACCATTGGTTCTGAAGATAAAATACTACCAGAACAACGGTTAATAAAATCATTGCTAATATTGCAGCTTTAGTTTCATCATACTGTGCACCCACAATTGCAAAGAATATTTCTGTAGATAAAACATCATATTCGGCACCTAGTACAAGTGGATTTCCGAAATCAGCTAAGCTTTCAATAAAGCCAAGCAAAAATGCATTCGCAATTCCAGGTCTCATTAAAGGCAATGTAACAGTTTTAAAAACTTGCCATTTTGAAGCTCTCAATGTTTGTGAAGCCTCTTCCATTGCAGGACTTACACTTTCAACAACTCCTATTAAAACTAAAAAAGCAATTGGAGTAAAAGCAAGAGTTTGTGCAAACCATATTCCTGGTAAACCATAAATCCATCTCGAGGGCTCTATCTCGAAAGCCCATTCAAGAAAAGAACTTACGACTCCCGTTCTACCAAATAAAATTATTATTGCTAAACCAATTACAAATGGAGGAGTTATGATTGGTAAAACAGATAAAATTCTAATTGTTTTTTTTAATTTAAAACTTGTTCTTGCAATTAATAAAGCAAAACCTAAACCCAAAATTGTTGATGAGAAAGCTGTAAGTGTTCCCATAGTAACAGTGTTCCAAAAAACACCACATGCATAATCACTATATAGACAATCAAGACCCCAAATTCCTTTATTAAATATTTTGGTTGAAAAATTACTAATTTCATATCCACCCTCTGTGCCTTTAAAGGCAACAGCAAACATTCTAAAAATAGGAAAAAAAACGAAAGTTGAAACTAGAATAATTATGCTTCCTATACTTCCTACAATAAAATTGTCTCCATTCAACCACCCACGCGAGGAAAGCCCATGTGTAATATAAAAAATAAATGTAGAGCATAAAAGAACTGCACCAGACCCTACTCCAAATTGATTTTCTACATCACCAAAAATCGATTGAAAGATTTCAAAATTCCACCCTCTTATGCCAATTGAAAACCCCTGAAGAATAAAATAAAAAATACCAAACAATCCTGAGTACAAAAAAATTTTGGAATAAATAGGATTATTCTGATTTAATTTTAAAGTTGATAATGGAAAAAATAAAGGAACAATTAAAGGAAGAAGCCAATATTTTTTATTTATAAATACCTGCGGTAATACAGAACCGTAATCTTCTAAAGAATATTCTAAAATCCAGTTTATTGAGAAAAACCCGTCACCTGTTACATACCATGGAAATATTAGGAAACCCAATACTCCGATGAGCATCCAACAGATAACGAGTCCTCTCATTTAATTCCTTATCTAGGAATTACAGAAACATCGTTATCCCATTTGGATAACAAACTCGCTCTAGTACTTTTATCTCCATAAACTTTAAAATTATAATCAATTAAGTTTATTGTTGATAAGTCTGGAGCATCAGGATCAGCTTTTGCTTTAGTATTAGATGGCACTTGCAAAGATTTTCCTGAAGTGAAGACCATAGTTTGAATAGCGGGACTTAAAGCCCAGTCATAAAACTTTTTAGCTTCCTTCATATTTCTTGCACCTGCAATAATACTCATAGATCCAACTTCATAACCAGTTCCTTCAGCTGGAGAGACCGTAACAACCGGCAAACCTTTTTTTGTTTGTTTCACACCATCATGTTGGAAACAAATACCGATTAAGTTTTCACCTCTACCAGTTGCCTTAATTGGTGCAGAACCAGATTTAGTATATGTATTTATGTTTGCATGAAGTTTTTTCATGTAATCCCAACCTTTATCTTCTCCAAATATTTGAAGAATGGTAGCTAAGGTGGTGTAAGCAGTTCCAGATGAGTTTGGATTTGCTACTTGTATTTCACCTTTATATATTGGTTTTGTTAAATCCATCCATGATTTTGGAGCTGGAAGACCTTTTTTTGCTAAAAGATCTTTGTTGTATCCAAAACCTAATGCACCAACATAAATTCCTACTGATTTAAAATCAGCATTTTTTGCTTGGTTCTGAGCTGCAGGTAATAAATCATTAAAATGAACAGATTTATATTTCTCAGTTAAATTTTCTTGTGCTGCAGTTAAATGTGGATCACCTGTTCCACCAAACCAAACATCTCCTTTTGGATTTGATGCTTCTGCTTTTATTTTTGCAAAAGTTTCACCACTACTTGCTCTTGTCATAGCAACTTTTGTTCCAGTTTCTTTTTCATAAGCTTGTTCAAGCATTTCACAAACGTCTATTTCAACACTGCAATATAAAGTTAGTTTTGCAGCTGAAGCTTTATTTGTGATACCGAAAAGTGTTAATGAAAGAACTAGAGCCATAGAAGCTACTTTAAGTATATTTTTCATATATTCCTCACTTTTTTTATTAGTTAATGATAATAAATTTAAACATCTAATGTTAATCTTTTGTTACTTAAAATTTAAAGATAAATTTAATAAAAAAAAAAAATATTCAATTTATAGTTTAATTTTGAAATTAATTATGTTTACATAAACTATGAATGAAAAAGAACTTAAAAATTTAATTATTAAAATTTTTACTAATTTTAAATTAAGCAGAAAACACTCTATAGTTTGCGCAAATGCAATAATCAATGCAGAACTTGTAGGTGCACCTTCACATGGATTATCTCGTTTAAAAATGTATTGTGAAAGAATCTCAAAAAAAGTCATTAATCCAAGACCTAAAATTAATGTAAAAAATATATCAAAATCTATATCAATAATTGATGCTGATAATTCTATAGGTTTTGTTGCAGCAGATGAAGCAATTAAAAAAACAATACAAAATGCAAAAAAAACAGGAATTGGATTAGTTGCTGTAAAAAATAGCGGACATTACGGACTATCAGGGTATTACGTAGAACAAGCAGTTAAAAAAAATTTAATAACATTCGCATTTACAAATGCGCCTCCAGCAATTGCACCTTTTGGTGGAAAAAAATCAGTCTTTGGAACTAATCCAATATGTTTTGGAACTCAAACAAATAGCAAGGTTCCATTTATACTGGATACATCAATGTCCATGATAAATAGAGGTAAAATTAGGATTGCAGAAAAATTAGGAGAAAAAATACCATATGGAGTAGCTTTAAACAAATTTGGCAAACCAACTACAAATGCAAAAGAGGCTCTTGCTGGAGTACAACTACCAATAGCTGGATTTAGAGGATCTGGATTAGCTTGGATGATAGATATTTTAACTGGAGTATTTGTTGGAAGCAATCATGGTGGTAAAGTAAAAGACCCATTTGATGATTTCTCTGGGCCGCAAAATATTGGCCACTTATTTTTAGCATTTAAAGACAATCTATTTGTTAAAAATTATAAAAAAGAGATAAAAAAAAATATTAAAAGAATAAAAAAAATACCTAATTTAAAAGGACAAAAAATCTTTTATCCTGGTGAGCAAAAGTTTTTAAGAACAAAAATAAACTCTAAAAAATCTTTAAAAATTCCAAAAAATATAAAAAAGGATTTAGATATTCTGTTGGCTAATTAACCTGCAAAGTAACCTAGTATTCCGATAGATAGACAGACTGAAAGTATTATTATTTTAGACTGAAAAGCCTCTTTTTTCTTTTTGCTAATTACACGTTTCTTAAGAACATCTATATTTACTTTACGAGGGGACATTCTAATAACTCTCGACTTTTTTTCATGTATTTCAATATTAGATGTTCTATTTAAGCTTTCAGTACTCATTAGAAATATTAAATCATATTGTGTAAAAAATTTATAGAATGGAACTGTTCAAAATGGGTTGACTCACGTTTTGAAATTGTTCAAATTGGGTTTTGATACATTATGAAGCAGCTACCAAGTGTAAATTCCGAAATAGATGATGAGCTTATCGATAAAATTTTCAAAAATCATTTTGATATTTTAAGTCCTTTTTTTTTAAAACTTATGTCTGAATGGACAATCGGTGCTTATAAAGTGTTTAAAGATATAGATACTTACATAATTTTAATTTATTTGATTAGTAAGCAGTTTGATTTTTACAGACGAAATAATTTAAATATTACTTTCAATAATTTTTATAAGAATAAAGTATTAGAGATTGAGAAAATTAACCTTATAAGAATATCAAAGGATCTTCAAATACCAAAAGAAAGTGTAAGAAGAAAAGTTATATCCCTAGAAAAAAAGGGAATAATTAAAAAAAAGGGCAAGAAGATTACAATAGATAGAAGTGCATACAATTCAACACAGCCAAATGATACGTTAAAAAATATATGCACACTTTTATCTGTTTTTAGTCAAATTTTAAAAGAAGAAAAAGTTATAAAAAATGAAATGTCCAGTAATGAAATTAATAACTTAATAAAACATAATTTTTCATTTTGCTGGTATCAATTTTATAAATTTTTATTCCCTTACTGCTTAAGGTGGAAAAATTATTTTGGTGATATGGAAATATTTACTATTTTGGCAACTATAGTTTTGAATAATAATTCAAAAATTGGAAGGCAACTTAAAGGAGTTGATAGTTATTTAGATAAATGGAGAGATAAAATTATTAATAAAAAAATAAAAGGAATTAATGCAATGTCTATTTCTGAAATAACAGGGATACCAAGACCAACAGTAGTAAGAAAAGTTAAAAAATTAATAAAAAATAAATTTATTTCTTTAGACAAAAATAAATTGATAAATTTTGATGTCAGCAAACAAAATTTTAAAGATATGTCGATAATCCAAGATGAAAATTTAAAATCAATAAATATTTTTATAAAAAGAACCTATAATCAAATAAATCTTAATTAGAATTTTTAAGAATATATATAAATATAAATCCAGTTAAATACATTATTAATGCATAAGCAGCTGTGGGAACCATGTAAGCGACATCATTGAAAATTTGTGTTGCTACAAATACAGCTAAAGTTCCATTTTGTAATCCACATTCTAAAGAAATACATTTTCTCTGTGGTATTCCAGTTGCAAAACCTTTTGCAATGTAAAATGCCAAAGTCATCATGACTACGTTTAATATTAAAACAGCTAAACCTGCTTGTCCTAAGTATGATATTATATTTTCTCTCTCCTCAATCCATATTGCTGCAAATACAACAATAAATAAAATACCTGTAATTCTATTTACAATATTAATATTAGACGAAATAAAGTTTTCGGCGAATCTTCTAATTATCATTCCTAGAATTACTGGCACAGTTACAACTAGTGCCATTTTGAGAGCAATACCAGTCATCGTAATATCTGAGGATAAATCAGTTACACCTAATAATTTTGCTGAAGAAAAAACAATAAATGGAACAGAAAAAATACTAATTAAACTACCTACAGCTGTTAAAGAAATAGATAATGCAACATCTCCATTTGCAAATTTTGTTAAGACATTTGATGTTACTCCTCCAGGAGCAGCAGCAATAATCATTAATCCTAAAGCTAATTCAACTGGTAATCTTAATATTAAAAGTAAAATATAAGCGACGATAGGGAGGAGGATTAATTGACAAATTATTCCGACTGTAAAATCTTTTGGATTATTTATAACTCTTAAAAAATCTCTAGTTGATAAGCCCAATCCCAGACCTAACATTATAAGTGCTAACGCTATAGGTGCAATTTTTGTAACTATCTCCATCGTTTGTTCAATTTTAAACTATTTTTATATCGAACGTAATAAAAAATATTGATATTTAGAACCATAACAAATATTTAAACTCATATGCTATCTGATAAATCTACAGTTTGCCCAGTTAATCTACTTAATATAGCCCATCAAAAAAGGGGTGTAAAAGCAGCCATTGTAAATGCAGGTAAAAAATTACCAATGATGTCGGTAATGGATTCTGTCTCTGAAAAATTGATCACCCCAATACTTATAGGTGATAAACAAAAAATACAAGAATGCGCAGATGAGCTTAAATTTGATATATCAAATTTTGAAATAATTAATGAGCCAGTTGAAAATAATACAGCAGGTATTGCGACAAAACTTGCATCGGAAGATAAAGTAAAAATTATTGTAAAAGGACATATTCATACTGATATATTGATGAAAGAAGTTCTTAAAAGAGAGTATAAATTAATTGGAAAAACAAGACTAAGTCATATTTGGCATATGACATTACAAAAAGATGATAAACCATTAATCATAACCGATGGAGCATTAAATGTTTCTCCTAACCTAAAAACTAAAATGCATATTTTAAGAAATGTTATAGATTTTAGTCATAGAATTAATATTCCAAGACCAAAGATTTCTGTCCTTTCAGCAACAGAAGAAGTTATTGATAGTGTACAGAGTTCGGTTGAAGCTAAAGAATTAACTGAATTGGCAAGTAAAGAAAATTTTAATGCTGATATTTTTGGACCCTTAGCATTTGACAATAGTATTTCAAAAAAATCTGCTTCTATTAAAGGAATTGAGAATATAGTTGCTGGAGAAGCTGATGTATTATTAGTTCCAAATGTAGAAACTGGAAATGCGCTTGTAAAAATGATGATTTATTTTATGGGAGCATGTGCAGCAGGTGTAGTTGTTGGAGGTAAAGTGCCTGTTGTTATAACAAGTAGATCAGATGATGCGACAGCAAGACTTGCTTCAATAGCTGCAGCTGTCGTTGCTTTAGATTAAACTTCTGTTGAATAAACATCTTTTATAATTTAAACATTTATAAAATTAGAAGAAAGATAATGGCAATTACTTATATAAAAAAAGCTGAAAAAACTGCTTTTACAGGTGAAGATGAAACAAGAACTAAAGTAAGTTCAATTTTAAAAGATTTAGAAAAAACAAAGGATCAAGGGGTTAAAGATATTTTAAAAAAATTTGATAATTATGAAGGTGATATAATTGTTAGCAAAGAAAAAATTGAAGAAATAAACAAAACTTTAGATCAAAAGATTAAAGATGATATTCAGTTTTCTCATGAAAGAGTAAGAAAGTTTGCAGAACATCAACTAGAAAATCTTGGAAAAGACTCAGAAGTAGAATTATCACCTGGTTTAATAGCAGGACAAAAATTAATACCTGTAAATACAGTTGGTTGTTACGTCCCCGGTGGAAGATATAACAATATCGCCTCTGCTATAATGAGTGTAACGACTGCAAAAGTTGCCGGAGTAAAGAATGTAATTGCAACAAGTCCACCAAAAGATTCAAATGGTGCAAACCCAATTATAATTTACACAGCTAACCTTTGTGGTGCAGATGTAATTATGAACATTGGTGGTATAGGGGCAATTGGTGCGCTTGCATATGGTTGCTTTGGTAATCCAGAAGTAGATATGATTGTTGGACCTGGAAATAAATTTGTAGCAGAGTCTAAAAGAATTTTATTTGGAAAAGTTGGAATTGATTTATTTGCTGGACCGACAGAAATAGGCATAATTGCTGATCATACAGCTGATAAAGAAATAATTGCTTATGATTTAGTTGGACAGGCTGAACATGGTCCTGACTCTCCTGCTTGGCTTTACACTACTGATAAATCTTTATGTGATTATGTGATGAAAAGAGTTCCAGAAATTATTCAAGAACTACCTGAACACAACAGAAATAATGCTGATGCTGCATGGAGAGATTATGGAGAAGTAATCATGTGTGATACTAAAGAGGAAATGTTAAAGGTTAGTGATGAATATGCTCCTGAACATTTAGAGGTTCAGGCTGAAAACCTAGATTGGTATTTAAAAAGTTTAAAAAATTATGGTTCATTATTTTTAGGTGAGGAAACAACAGTTGCATATGGTGACAAATGTTCTGGACCAAATCACATTTTACCAACAAAGGGAGCGGGAAAATATACTGGTGGCTTATACGTTGGAAAATTTATAAAAACAGTTACTTACCAAAAAATGAATAAAGAATCTAATAAAGAAGTGGGTGCTGCTGCAGCTCGAATTTCTAGGTACGAGGGTATGGAAGCGCATGCTAGAACTGGTGATGTTAGACTTCGAAAATATGGTTTTTCAAACTAAAAGAATGATGTAGTCTTTCCTCTATATGAGTAAAGAAAAAACTGTAAAGAACTCATTCAAAGATTTTGCCCAACAAAATGGAGAATATTACAGTAATGTTTTCAGTTTAATTCAAAGAAACCAATTAAAATTATATCATATAAACTACTCGGCTCTTTTAGGAGGTTTCTTTTGGTGTGCTCTAAGAGGGAACTGGTTTCTTTTTTTTCTAAGTTCATTTTTAGATTTAATAGCTGCAGTAAATATAACTTTATATTTTAGATATGGCGCTGGTATTGAGCAAGCAATATTAGATAAAAAAGATTTTTTGGTTGATAGATACTCAACCTGGCAAGATAGTTCATTAATTTATGCAATTTTAACTATTATCTTAGGCCGAATATTAATTGGTTGGTTAGCAGATAGAGTTTACATCAAACAATTTGATAAGTGGCAAATAAGTAAAAAAACATCTTCAGGAGTAAACTTCTCAAGACTTATAAACGTTTTTTTAGTTTTAGCATTAATTTGGCCTTTAACATTATATAGATCATCACAATTCGCTCCTGATGAAAGAACTTGTATCAAACAACATAGAGCAATGGAAAAAGGTGCCGAGGTATCTTTTAAAAAAAGATTTGATTGTTTTTTTATATCTGAATTTCCTATTTTAATTTGGATAGATAGACCTGTTAAAGTTAGCTATCCAAGAAATGAGGATGGCACTAGATATGTAAAGAAAAAACCTCCTAGAGAAGGAATGCCTACAATTACTCTTAATAAATATGTTTCACAAAAAATTGAAGAAAAAGTTGGTTACTTAACTGCATTTCACGGATATGTTTTTGATGCTGCAACTGATGGAATAAGGTCATTATTAAAAGGGATATCAGCTTTATTTGTTGGAACACCATGGATAATCACGGGTGGAATATTTTTACTTGTAGCTCATAAAATTGCAGGATTTAGAGTTACCATGTTTGTAGCATTTGCACTGATATATCTCGCCTTATTTGGTTTTTGGAATACAGCAATGGATACTATGGCATTAGTATTAACCGCTACTTTAATATGTTGTGCTATTGGACTGCCTTTAGGGGTTTTGGTTGGAAAATCAAATCGAGCTGAAACAATTACAAGGCCTATTCTAGATGTTATGCAAACGATACCTTCATTTGTATATTTGATACCGGCAGTTGCTTTTTTCTCTGTTGGGAAACCACCAGGAATTATTGCAACTGTAATATTTGCAATGCCTCCTATAGTAAGATTAACAGCTTTAGGAATAAGACAAGTTCCATCAGAAATTAAAGAAGCAGCTCTTGCTTTTGGTTCTACAGAAAGACAACTATTATATAGTGTTGAATTACCACTTGCTCTTCCCTCTATAATGGCTGGTATAAATCAAGTAGTCATGATGTGTTTATCAATGGTTGTTATTGCTGCTTTAATTGGTGCCGGAGGAATGGGTCTAATAGTTGTTGAGGCTTTAGCGAACACAAAAATTGGAAGAGGAATTTTAGCAGGTCTTGCAATTGCTTTTATAGCTATGATCATTGATAGAGTGGTTCAGAAAGCAACAAAATAATAGAAAAATAGTCTTGATTATCATTTTTAAAAATTAGATAATTCTTTCATTAAATTACAAAAGAGGGAAAAATGAAAAAACTAATATTAGGTTTAATATTTTCTTCAATAATGCTTGTTACGACTTCAGCTAAAGCTGCAGGTGAGAAAGTAATGATCTCAGACTTAAGTTGGACTGGTGCAAAAGTTATTGGACATATTATTAAAGCTGTCATTAATGGACCTCTGAATTCTGAGGCAGAAATTGTTCAGGGATTATCAGACGGTAACTTGATAATGGCTGGAATGGACAAAGGTGACGGAAAAATTGATGTCTACACAGATTTGTGGATGCCGAATAGACAAGGTATTTGGGATCAATATATTGATGGAAACAAAACTGTAGCTGTCAACACACCTTATAAAGGAACTCAAGATATGTATGTTCCTGCATTTTTAAAAAGCAAAGTTCCAGATGTTGCAGCAATGAAAGATCCAAACGTTGCAGCGATGTTTGATACAGACGGCAATGGTAAAGGTGAATACTGGGCTGGTGATGCTGGATGGAAATCTACAAAAATGTGGCAAGTTAAATTTAAAAGTTATGGTTTAACTGACCTTTGGGAACCAAATATTATTCCACAAGATACTTTTAAAGCACAATTAAAAGATGCAATTGATAATCAAAAGCCAATATTATTTTATTATTGGACACCAGAATGGTTACATGCAGCTTATGACTTACATGAAATTGGTGAGCCTGCTTACACTGAAGGATGTGATTCAAATATGAACTTAGATGCTGAAGATTGGTTAGAAGTATCAGAGTTTCCGTGCAAAAGTAGACAAGCGACTATTTATGTAGCTTATTCAAAATCTTTGGAAAAAAGAAATCCAAAAGCTGCTAAATTCTTAAGTCAAATGGCTATGGATCCAAAAGTAATCAACCAATGGATATTAAAAGTTGGAAGAGATGAAATGGATGCTGACGATATGGCAGAAGAATGGGTTAAAAATAATATGGCTACAGTTAATAAGTGGATTAACTAAAACATTTAATATGAGGTCGTGAAAACGGCCTCATAACTTTCAATCATTTTTTATTTTTTCAAATACATCTATACCTATTTGCTTTAAAATATGGACTATATCAATAGGCACCCAGTTCTCTCTAATTAATCCTTCATCGTGATGATAAAAATCCATTACTCTCATTACAACATCTTGATTATCTGCTGTATATCCAAGCCAATCATTTGATCCATACTTTGCCTTTAAACTGTGCCATCCACCACATAGAGAAAATTTTCCATCTCCTATTTCGCAGTAATGTCCTAATTCCCAGTAGTTTCTCTCAGAAAATGATTTTCTAAAAGGTAACTGATGCATATCTACAAATCCTTCTAATGACCTAGATGTTCCAATTCCACAAGGGCCGTACCAAATCATATCTTTGTGCCAAAACTCTTTTTGAGGATGATTTATTAACCTTTGTCTTAATTCATCTTTAGAAATATTTTCTTTCTCAGGTTTAATATCTAAACTTCTATTCATGCTCAAAGCCTGTTGTAATGAATTTTTAGATTTACTCATATCTTCTTCAAAAAAATTTACTCCATCTGTATTAAACGGAGGTAACCATGCTCCTTCGGATCCTCTTGATGGATTAATAACCCATTTGTCAGCTTGTCTTAAAAAATCCATCACATCAATTAAGATATGACTTTCAATAATTCTTTCATTTTTAATTTCATGAATTTCACAACATTTAAGATTAATCATTTTAAAATTT
>CACKOU010000005.1 GCA_902601895.1 uncultured Pelagibacteraceae bacterium
ATCCAAAAAACATAATATGTTCCATAAGCGGTATTAGGGAGGGATCTTTGACGAAAGATTACTTTAAAAATATTGATAACTCTCAAGTTTTTGAAAAATCATTAGAATATATTTCTAAGAAGAGAGGTGATTTGGGATTAACCTACAAAAAGTATTATGAATTTATCAAACCTGTATTTGATGGTAATGAACATTTTGATGAAAAATTGCTTAATTTAGCTTGTGTTTTAAGTCATATGGATTGGGGACTTGGTGCTTTTCAAAAAGCAGAATTAGTTTTTCAAGAAACATTAAATACTCCATTATTGAGACTTTCACATAAAGAAAGAATTCAAATAGCTCTTTCATGTTATTGGAGGTACTGCAGCATTAAATACAACCCTAAAATAGAATATTTAACTTTTTTAAATAATAATGAAATTTTTTCTAGTAAACAAGTTGGTGCAGCCTTAAGATTTGCACATTCACTTACATCTATTTCAACTATCTTCTTAGAGGAATTTAAATTGTATAAAAGAGGTAACTCTGTATTTTTAAAAATTCCAGCACAACACCAAGAAATAATTTCTAAACAAGTTACAAAAAGATTTAAAGCTCTGGCGAGAGAATTATTTTTAGAACCAAGAGTAATTTATTCAAATAATTAATATATAATTTAATTTATTACAACTTACAGGTTAGTGATTTTTCTTCTTTAATATATTTTTAATTTTATTGAAACATATCTTTAATCCAAATGTAATATTCTTCTGTGATTAAATTGTAAACATTAAACCCCTGAAATACGCTCGGTATTATTATTGAGCGTATTTCTTTTTATAAAACAAATACATTCCTATATGAGATGCATTGTTAAATTTACCATTCTCAATTAATTTAATTATTTGATTATCTGAAACTATGTGGATTTTAATTCCTTTTTCAGGCTTTGAAATTTTAATAAGATTATTACAAAAAAAACCAGTAATTTTAGTGGTGAGTCGACCTGGTTCAGAATAAAATGAAGTAATTTTTCTTAATTTATTTCTTGATTTATATCCTGTTTCTTCAATTAATTCTTTTTTAGCAGATATTAAAGCTGTTTCATGTTTTTCAATTATACCAGATGGAAACTCAAAATTAATTTGATTTATAGGAATTCTTTTTTGTGAAACCAAAATATACTTGTTCTTAATTTTGGGTATTACTATTGAAAGGTTTGAGGTTTTTAAAAAATGATAAAATTCTTTTTTTTTAAATTTTTTATTAATTAATTTAATATTGTTTGTTAGTTTTAAATTTTTCAATCTTTTTCTAAGAATAATTTTTTTGCGATATAAACAGCAATTAACATACCAATTAATTCTGCAATTATATAAAAAGGAGTGTTTAAATAACTTATACCAGTAAACGACTCTGTGAATGTTCTTGCTATTGTTACAGCAGGATTTGCAAAAGAAGTTGACGAGGTAAACCAATAACCAGCAGTGATATATAAACCAACTGATCCAGCAACAGCTATTTTACCTGATTTCATTGAACCAAAAATAATTAAAATAAGACCCAACGTAGCAACTATTTCAGAAGTAAAAATATAAATCCCACTCCTTGACTTTGTTGATAATTCAAAAACCTGATGTTCAAAAAAGAAATTAGCTAATGCTACACCTAGCAAACATCCAAGTATCTGAGCAGAAATATAAAAGGGTAGAAGGTTTTTTTTTAACTTTCCTGTAATTGTCATAGCAATACTTACAAATGGATTGAAATGAGCCCCAGATACATCAGCAAATACTGTTATTAGCACAAACAATCCAGCTCCGGTTGCCAATGTGTTTGCTATTAGCATTACTGCTATATCATTAGTTAGATTTTCTGCCATTAAACCTGATCCAACTATGATCATGACCAGAAAGCAACTTCCAATGAACTCTGAAAGAAAATATCTATTTTTATTTTTCATCTATCCAATCTTTAATTTTATTACTTATAATATTGAAAGTTTTTCTAATGATTATTTGCTTTTCTTCGTCATTTGCATTTTGAAGTTTAGCTACCGGATCTTCTATATCCCAATGTATAATTTGGTTTTTATCAGGCCAAATAGGACATACCTCATTATTTGCGTTGTTGCATACTGTTATTACATGATCCATTTTTAATTCTTTATTGATAAATTCTTCAAAGTTTTTAGAACTGTAATTAGTTAGATCATAACTTTTATTTTTTTCTAAAAAACTTTTAACATCTTCATTGATTTTTCCAGATGGATTACTACCAGCACTAAAAGCATTAAATTTATTTGAGTATTCGTTATTAATAATACTCTCAGCGATAATGCTTCTCGCTGAATTTCCTGTGCATACAAATAAAATATTTTTCATTAAAAAATAATTTTATAAATACCAATTACAAACAAAGGAATTTGTAATCCAAAATTAGTTAATATGGCCTTATCTTTTAATAAAAAACCCGATATTGTCCATCCAACTACACCAAGACCATGAAAATATATATTAATTGGATATATATTTAAATTTGTAAGCAATATTCCTGTTAAGACTAAAAACGTGCTTATCCATTTGAGATATTTTTTTAAAAACATAAAACTCCTTTCTCTATACTTATGACAGTTATGTTAAAGATTTATTAAAATTATTATTTTATATTAAATTGATTATGTATCTATGGATAAAATATCCTCCGATTAGCAATATTAAACCTGTAATATAAATTATGAAAAAATTCATATTAAAAGATTTTGCAAAAAAGAAGGGTACAAAGAATAAATAACTTGCTGGTACTGCAATAAATATACTTTTTGTAAACATTACTGTTTTTTCTGTATCATTATGCTCATAATACGAAAACAGTATCGCTATTAGTGATACCAAGGGTAATGCAATAATAAATCCAGCGAGCTTAGGATTTTGACCAGCCAACCAACTAGAAAATGCGATAATTAAACCCCCAGCAATAATTTTAAAAAGAAAGAATAACATTGTTGTAAATATTTATAGTTATATACAAATTATTTAACAGAACATTTTTTGCAAAGCCCAAAGAATTCAAGATTATATTTATTGAATTTCATACCCGCTTTGTCTTGAAAATTTTTTAAATATTTTGAAAGTTTGCTGTCACTAATTTCACTTACTTCTTCACAGCTTTCACATATTGAAAATGCTGTTGCCTTAGAAATCTGACAATTTGAATTTTTGCATGCAACGAAAGCATTTCTACTTTCAATTTTGTGAATTTTTCCAATTTCAACCAATTTATCAAGCGCTCTATAAACTTGAAGAGGGGCTTTAATACCTTTTTTTTGTAAATTATGTAAAATTGAATAAGCTTTTATGGGCTCATTTACTTTTTCAATGTAATCAAGAACTATTTGTTGATTTTTTGATAGTGTTTCCTGTTTAAGCATAGTTTTTCTTTTATCAATTTCCCATTAGTTTTTCAATTGTATCGTCTGTTTAACTTTAAATAGAGATATTACAAATAATAATAACGCTGCAGCAATGATAGATGGACCCGAAGGAGTATTGAATTGCAATGAAGAAAATAAACCCATGATTACTGATAATAATCCTCCACATATAGAAAAAATTACCATCTTTTTGGGAGTATCTGATATGTTACGAGCCATAGCCGTTGGTATAATTAACATCCCAGTTATTAATAAAAGTCCTACAATTTTTATAGAAATTGCAATTATTGCTGCCATTAAAATAGTAAATATTGCTTTTGCTCTATCAGGATTTAATCCTTCTGCTTCTGCAAGTTCATAATTTACTGTTGAAGCAAATAAAGGTTTCCAAATTATTTTTAATACAATTAAAATTATTGCTCCTCCTCCCCATATAATTATCAAATCATCAACATTAACAGCTAATATGTCTCCAAATAATAGTCCCATGACATCAAATCTTATAAATGAGAGAAAACCAATTACCACTAAGCCAACTGCTAATGCTGAGTGAGCTAAAAGACCAAGTAAAGCATCACCGGGCAAATTAGTATTTTTTTCAAGTTTAACTAATATGATTGCTATTACTGATGAAATGATAAATATCGAAATTGCTATATTAATTTCGAATGCCAATGCCATTGTAACACCAAGTAATGCTGAATGTGCTAATGTATCTCCGAAATAAGATAATCTTCTCCAAACTACAAAGCAGCCCAAAGGACCTGTTACAAAAGCAACACCTATACCAGCAATTAAAGCTCTTATAAAAAAATCATCAAACATTTAATTTTTTTTTATATCTCCATCATTTGAATGAACATGATCATGCTTATGTTCATATATAGAAAGAGTTTGTGAAGCTTGTTCCCCAAATAACAGTTTATACTCATTATTCATTGCAACGTCTTTTGGTGTTCCTGAACAACACACGTGGCCATTTAAACAAATAACATGATCTGTTGCTGTCATAACAGTATGCAAATCATGAGAAATTAATAAAATTCCACAATTTAATTTATCTGCTATTTCTTTTATTAATTTATACAATGCAATCTCCCCAGTAAAATCAACTCCTTGAACCGGCTCATCCAATACTAAAAGATCAGGTTTTTTTGAAACTGCTCTTGCAAGAAGCACTCTTTGAAATTCTCCACCAGATAAATTTCCTAAATTCTGGTTTTTAAGATGATCTGCACCCGTTAATTTTAAAGCTTCATTTATTTTTTCTTCATCGAGTTCATCTGTTAAAACCATAAAATCACTCACTTTAAGTGGCAATGTCCAGTCAATTGAAATCTTTTGAGGAACATATCCAATTTTATCAGTAAATTTTTCTACATTGCCTTCTATATTCTTATGAAGTCCTATCGCAATTTTTGCAGTTGTGCTTTTGCCAGAACCATTTGGCCCAATTAATGTTACTATCTTTCCTCTTTCAACAATTAAAGAAACGCCTTTTACAAGCCATTTATTCCGTTGTTTTAATCCAACTTCAGTTAATTTTACTAATACATTGTTCTCAATTGTCATTTATTACCTTGACTTATTAATGTTATATTATTACACAATGTTATATTATAACAATTAACACTAAATTAAATTATGAAAAACTTAAAAAAATCAACATTAATAATTACAATATTATCTTTTTTAGCTCTTTTTACATCAGCAAAAGCAGAAATAAAAGTTGTAGCTTCAATTAAGCCTATACACTCTTTAGCTAGCTATCTGATGGATGGAGTTGCTAAACCAGACCTAATAGTCGATGGATATTCTTCACCACATGGATTTCCGTTAAAACCATCTCATGCAAAGATGTTACAAGAAGCTGATCTTATTTTTTGGGTAGGTGAAGATCTAGAAAACTTCATGGAAAAACCATTAGATTCAATTGCTAAAAAAGCTGAAAAAATTGAATTAATGGAAATTAAAGGTCTTAATAAATTAAAATTCAGAGAACGAAATATTTTTGGTGATCATGATGATCATGACGATCACGGACATAAAGAAGATGGCCATAAAGAAGATGATCACGATGATCATGACCATAAAAAGAAAGATGGACATGACGACCACGATGATCACGACCACAAAAAAAAAGACGGTCATAATGAAGACGACCACGATGATCATGACCATAAAAAGAAAGATGGGCATGACGATCATGATGACCATGGACATAAAAAGAAAGATGACCATGATGACCACGATGATCATGCAGGACATGAAGGTCACCACCACGGTGAGCATGACCCGCATATTTGGTTAGATCCAATGAATGCTAAAGTTATATTAAATGAAATGGCAGAGCATTTAATTGAAAATGATGCTAAGAACGCATCAAAATATAAAAGCAATTTAAAGAAAGCACTAAAAGATATTGATAAACTTGTTAGTGACGTCTCTTCTGAATTAAATCAGAGTGTTGCATCAATTGTTTTCCATGATGCTTACCAATATTTTGAGAAAAGATTTAATATTAATATATTGGGTGCTTTTACAGTTAATACAGATGTAATGCCAGGAGCAGAACAATTGGCTGAAATCAGAGAAATAATTGAGCATGATAAAGTAGCTTGTGTATTTTCTGAACCACAGTTTAATCCAAATATCATTAAAGCTGTAGCAAAAGATATGAATATTAAAACTGGTATTGTAGACCCATTAGGAGCTACTTTGGATCCTGGAAAAGACTTATATTTTGATTTAATCAGAAATATGTCTAAATCTTTTAAAGGTTGTTAATTAAAAATTGAACTTTTGCCTTAAATAATATCTAATATTATTTATGGCAACCGTTCCTTTAAGTTTAGAAGAAATTTTTCATTTAGCTAAAAAAACATTAATAGCTAACGGATGCGATGAAGAAACAGCAGATACTTTATCTACTTTAATCAAAAATGCTGAAAGAGATGGATCATTATCTCATGGTCTATTTAGATTACCCGCTTATGTATCTGGTTTAAAAAGCGGAAAAATTAATGGTAAGGCTAGACCAGTGATTTCAAAATTAACCCCAAGTGTTGTTAAAGCTGATGGGAAAAATAGTCTTGCCCCAATGGTTTTAAAATATGGAATACCAGAACTCGTAAAAGCTGCAAAAGAAAATGGAGTTGCAGTTTTAGCAATTACTAATTCTCATCATATGGCTGCTATGTGGCCTGAGACTGAAGCAATAGCAGAGCAAGGACTTGTTGCTTTTGCCTGTACTTCATATAAGCCAGCAGTTGCACCAGCAGGAGCAATTAAACCTTTATTTGGAACAAACCCAATTTCATTTGCTTGGCCAAGAAAAAATAAACCACCTGTAGTTTATGATATGGCTACTGCATCGATGGCCATGGGAGAGGTTCAAGTTGCAAAAAGAGAAGGGCACAAGGTCCCAATAGGAACTGGTTTAACTAAAGATGGAAAAGAAACAACAGATCCTGGTGAAATAGCAGATGGTGGAGTTTTGTTGCCATTTGGCGGCTATAAAGGCTCAGGAATAGCAATGATGGTCGAATTACTTGCTGGAGCCTTAGTTGGAGATAATTTTAGTTATGAGACGGCTGAGAAGGATACAGATGATGGTGGACCACCAAGTGGTGGAGAGTTTATTTTAGCTATATCTCCTGACAAATTTACAAATTATGATTGGGATAGTCATTCAAATAAATTCTTTGAGAAAATGAAATCAATCGGAGAGGTTAGGTTGCCTGGTGAAAGACGTCACAAAAACAGATTAGATACTGGACCTAGAAATATTAATGAGGAACTTGTTAATAAAATAAAATCTTTAAGTTAATTCAATTTCAATTGGTGTGTGATCTGAAGGTTTTTGTCTTCCACGAGGAAATTTGTTAATTTTAACATCTTTCACAAGATTTATAATTGAGTTTGAAACTAAGAAATGATCAATTCTCATGCCATTATTTTTTTGCCATGCACCACTTGTGTAATCCCAAAAAGTATATCCTTCTTTATCAGGGTGGATATATCTATATGCATCATGAAAACCTAAACTTAATAATTCTCTTAATTTTTTTCTTATCTCAAGTCTAAATAATGCATCATTTTCATATCCTTTAGGATTATGAACATCTTCTGCAGATGGAATTATATTAAAATCACCACCAATAATTATATTTTCTTTTTTTTTTAAATAACCTTTTAACTTCTTAATTAAACTTTCTAGCCAATATAATTTGTAAGTATATTTTTCTGTATCAACAGGATTTCCATTGGGTGTGTATATGTTTATTAATTTAATAGTTTTTGATTTATGTTTTAGATCTGCAGTAATAATTCTAGATTGTTTATTTTTATCTTTAAAAATATCTTTTTCAATTTTGTCTAATTTTTTTTTAGAAATTATCGCAACTCCATTATATGATTTTTGACCAAATACATAATTCTGGTAATTTGATTTTTCAAAGTCTTCGTAAGGATAGTTTTCATCTTGAGCTTTGATCTCTTGCATCATTAAAATATCTGGTGAATATTTTTTTAGATACTCTTTAATATTTTCAATTCTTGCTCTTACAGAGTTAACATTCCAGGAACTAATTATCATTAAAGCGAGAAAGATACGCCACAACCACAAGAAGATTTACTTTGTGGGTTGTTTATTTTAAAAGAATCTCCGATCAATTCTTTTACAAAATCAACTTCAGATCCTTTTAGTAAATCAGCCGATGTTTTGTCGATAAGAATATTGTCTTGTTGTAGATCATCATCATTAGCAGAGTTATCAAATGAGAAATCATATTGAAATCCAGAGCATCCACCACCTTTAATAGCGATTCTAAAAAATGACCCTTTATCTTTTGATGATAGAAGATGGTTTATCTGCTTTATAGCATTATCTGTAAATTTAATTTCTTTAATCATAATTAAACATTGATAAAAACAATATAATAATATTTTGCCATTTTTAAAGAATGAAAAATTACTCAAAATTAGGAACATTTGCTTCAAAAGGTAGACTGTTCAAAGAAGCGAGCAATCCTTTCAGATCACCTTTCCAAAGAGATAGAGATAGAATAATTCATTCTACCTCTTTTAGAAGATTGAAGCACAAAACTCAGGTATTTGTGAATACTGAAGGAGATCATTATAGAACCAGAATCACGCATTCCATTGAAGTTTCACAAATTGCTAGAACAATTGCTAAATACTTAGGTTTAAATGATGATTTAGCTGAAACATTAAGTTTAGCTCATGATTTAGGTCATACCCCTTTTGGTCATGCGGGAGAAGAGTCCCTAAATGAATGTATGTATGAATATGGGGGATTTGACCACAACCTTCAAACACTTAGGATAGTAATGTTCATTGAAAATAAATATTTTAAATTTGAAGGTCTTAATTTAACATTAGAAACATTAGATGGACTTATTAAACATAATGGTCCGGTAACAAAGCTAGTCAAAATAAATAATTTAATTGGTTTGAAAAATTTAAAAAATAAAATTAATTTTTCAAAAAACTCCTCACTGGAGGCTCAAATTGCATCTATATCTGATGACGTTGCATACAATAACCATGATATTCAAGATGGAATAAAAGCTAAATTGTTTAAGTTAAACGATCTTAAACAAATCTCTTTTTTTGATGAAATTTTAAAATCATATAAAAACAAATTAAAAAGTGAAAATAATGATATTCTTGTATATCAAACTATAAGAGACTCTATAAATTTAATGGTTCAAGACTTAATAAAAACAACGACAAGAAACATTTTAGTGAATAAAATATCTACAAAAAAAGATGTATCAAATAAAAAAAATCAAATTGTTGATTTTTCCAACAAATTAAAAATAACTATAAATGAGATTAGAGATTTCCTTAGAATAACTATGTACAATAATAAAGATGTACTAAAAAAAAATAACGAAGGAAAAAAGATAATTAAAAAGCTTTTTAATGTAATTAACAAAAATCCAAAAAAGTACATTAAAACTAAATATTTAAAAACTAACAAAGAAAGAGCTATATCTGATTATATTTCTGGTATGACTGATAGGTACGCCATACAATTATATAGAGCATCAAAATGAATATATTTGAGGAATACTTAAATAAAATTTTAGATAAAATTAAATTAGCAAGTGAAGAAAAGCTAATTTTATTACCTGAAAGTTTATCTGGTATAAATGTAGATATACCTCCTAAAAAATTTAAGTGCGATCTGTCAACTAATGTTGCAATGGTTTTATCTAAAACAAATAATGAACCACCAATTAAAATTGCCGAAAAATTGAAAGATATTATTTTTAAAGACGATAATAATATTGAGAAGATAGAAATAGCAAATCCTGGATTTATAAATATTATTTTAAAAAAAGAGTTTTGGACTTCATTTCTTTTAAATATAAATAATCTTAATAATTTTGGTGCATCACTTAATGGCTCTAAAAAGAAACATTTAATTGAATTCGTGTCAGCAAATCCCACTGGACCATTACATGTTGGTCATTGTAGAGGTGCTATTCTAGGTGATGTTATCTCTAATTTGTTAAAATTTAACAATCAAGAAGTTGTAAAAGAATATTACGTAAATGATCATGGTAATCAAATTTTACATTTTACTAGATCTGTATATTTGAGAATAAAAGAAAAATTAGATAATCAAACCTTTCCACTAAATGAGGATGATTTATATCCAGGAGAATACATCAAGGATATAGCCCAACATATTATAGATAATAATAAAGATTTACAATTTGATGATTATGAAAAAATTAAGTTAACACTTACTAAACTAGCAATTACAGAGTCACTTAAACTCATTAAGACTAATTTAAATAATTTGGGAATTATTCATGATAATTTTGCGAGTGAGACTGAAATAGTTGAAAATAAAGAGGTTGATAAGGTTATTGAGAAACTTAAAAAAGATAAATTTGTATATATAGGAAAAATCAAAGCTCCCGAAGGAGAAGACACAACTAATTGGGTAGAAAGAGATCAATTACTTTTTAGATCAACAGATTTTGGGGATGATAAAGATAGGGCATTACAAAAATCTGACAACACATGGACTTATTTTGCTGGAGATGTTGCGTATCATAATACAAAACTAAACAGAAAATTTGATAAATTAATAAATATTTTAGGAGCGGATCATGCGGGTTATATAAAAAGAATTACATCTGTTGTTGAAGCATTATCTGGAGAAAAAAATAAATTAATTTGTAAAGTAAGCCAACTTGTTAAGTTAATAAAAGATGGCAAACCTTTTAAAATGTCTAAAAGAAAAGGTGATTACATTACCGTTGAAGATTTAATTTCTGAAGTTGGAAAAGATGCAACAAGATTTATTATGCTAAGTAGAAGCAATGATGCTGAATTAGATTTTGATTTTACAAAAGTAAAAGAAAAATCCAAAGACAATCCGCTTTATTATGTTCAATATTGTTATGCTAGAATTTCATCGGTTTTTAGAAATATAAATAAAAATATTGATGACAAGATTGATAATGAAAATAATAATATGCAATTTAATAATGAAGAAATTGAAATTTTTAAAAAAATATCTGAATGGCCTAAATGTGTAGAAATTTCCACTAAAAAACTAGAACCTCATAGGATCCCTGTATATTTATATGAGTTATCATCTCAGTTTCATTCCTATTGGAATATGGGAAAAGATGATGTTGAAAAAAGATTTATCAATGATGATAAAACAATAAATTTAGAAAAACTAATATTTTTAAAATCTATTGCAAAAACAATTAAAACTGGAATGGATATTATAGGTGTTGATACACCTGAAAAAATGTAATGCTAAAAGAGCTCAAATATCTATTTTATTTAATAATTATATTTTTCTTTCTATTTTTTACTCTAAGATATTATTTTTCAGACGACAATTTCAAGAAATCATATAGAGCAGTTTCAAGTATTGATGAAAAAATCTCATCTAACGAAAATAATCTATTTATTCTTAAAAATGATACGGACAACATTATTGAATATGTAGAATACAAAAATAAAAACACAAAAAAATATTCTTTTTGGGAATTATTATATAATGATTAAAAAAACTAGAGCTTTTATATGTGGCATTAGTGGACATAATTTAAAAAAAAGTGAAGTAAGTTTTTTAAAAAAATATAAGCCATGGGGAATAATCCTTTTTTCAAGAAATATAAAATCAATCAATCAAGTTCAAAAATTAACTGGTTCGATTAAAAAAATATTTAAAAACTCTAATTATCCAATTCTAATTGACGAAGAAGGTGGAAGAGTAAGCAGATTAAGAAAATTTATAGATAATTCTATTTTTAGTGCAAAATATTTTGGCGATTTATATTCAAAAGACAAAAAAAAATTTGACATTTATTTCAATGTTTATGTAAAGCAAATATCTTATTTGTTAAGACTTATTGGTATTAATATTAATACAGTTCCCGTATTGGATTTAAGACGAAATAAGTCTCATAAAATTATAGGTGATCGATCCTATTCAAATGATAGAAAAACTCTGTCTAAAATTGGCGATATATCTATCGAAAAATTTCACGAAAATAGGGTTGGTACAGTAATTAAACATCTTCCAGGTCATGGTTTAGCTAAAGTTGATAGTCATTATAAATTACCAGTTATAGACAAAGATCTAAAGTATCTTAAAAAATATGATTTTTTTCCATTTACCAAAAAAAAATCTGTTTTAGGTATGACCGGTCACTTGTTGTTTAAGAAACTTGATCCGATAAATAACGTTTCACATTCTAAAAAAATCATAAAAATGATTAGAAGAGAAATATCATTCAAAGGAATATTAATGTCAGATGATATTTCTATGGGTGCTCTTAAAGGTAATTTAAAAAATAACGTTATTAAATCTTTTCGTGCAGGTTGTAATTTGGTGCTTCATTGCAATGGAAAAATGAGAGAAATGAATGTGGTAGGTCAAAATTCACCTTATATCGATGATTTTATTGTAAAAAAAACTTCTAAATTAATTCAAATAATAAGTTAAATTTAAATCCATGAGTGATTCTTTAGAATTTAATGTTGATCTTAGTAATTACTCTGGATCATTAGAAATACTTTTAGATTTAGCTAAATCACAAAAAGTTGATTTGGAAAATATATCAATCACTAAATTAGCAGATCAATTTCATGATTTTATAACAAAAACTGAAAATTTAAATTTAGAATTGGCCTCAGAATATTTGTTAATGGCTACTTGGTTAACTTATCTTAAATCTAAACTACTATTACCAGAAACAGAGGAAGAGGAATTTAAAGCTCTTGAAGTAGCAGAGAAATTAAAACTCCAACTTAAAAAACTTGAATTAATAAGATTATTGTCTTCTCAGATGTTGAGCAGAAAAAGATTAGGCAAAGATATTTTTATGAGAGGTTCAAAAAGTGGAATGAGATCAATTTATAATTCTCAATATTCATTAACATTGTTTGAATTATTAAAAACGTATTCAAATATCGTAATGACAAAAGATTTTCAGAGAATGAATATTCCAAAACTACCAGTATTTACTACTGAAGAGGGTATTAAAGTCATAAAAGAGTTTTACAATAATTTAAATGATTGGAAAAATATGACTGATCTAATTCCAAAAAATTTTAGAAATTCTAAAACTTTAAGTAAGACAGGTAATGCAGGAATTTTTGCTGGATCTTTAGAGCTTGCAAAAGAAGGTAATATATCTATTAAACAAGATAATTTATTTGAGGACATATATATTAAAAAAATCTAATGAATAAATTAAAAAAAAATAATGTTGTATCATTTCCATCTAAATTAAGTGATGTTGATAAAGAAATAGAGGCTATTGTTTTTGCAGCTGCAGAGCCTTTAAATATTGAAACTATTGAAAATAAAATTTCAAAAAAGACAGATGTTGAAAAATCTTTACTAAAACTTCAGAATTTTTATTCTGATCGTGGAATAAATTTAGTCTGTATATCCAATAAGTGGTCTTTTAGAACTTCACCAAATTTATCCTCATTAATGTCTCAACAAAAAACTGTTGAAAAAAAATTATCAAAGGCTGCGATAGAAACACTTGCAATTATTGTTTATCATCAACCAGTCACTAGAGCTGAAATAGAAGAAATTCGTGGAGTTGCGTTTGGAAATAATACACTTGAGATATTGATGGAATTGAACTGGGTTAGACCTCAAGGTCGAAAAGATGCCCCTGGTAAACCTATTCAATATGGAACAACAGATGACTTTTTAAGTCATTTCAATCTCCAAAAATTGTCAGATCTTCCAACCGTTGATGAATTAGGAACCGCAGGTCTTATTGATACATCTAGTGTAGATGCGTCTATATTTGGAACAGGCAAATTCTATAAAGAAAAACAAGAGGATAAAAAGGAAAATATATACTCTGATATAGATGAGATGCTTAATAGCACTCTTAATACCGATAACGATAAATAAAAAAATAGTTTTAAAACTAAAATTATAAGGTTATAAGTAATTATGAGTATAGGATTTTGGCAAATTGCAATTGTAGTAATTTTAGTAGTATTACTTTTTGGTAGAGGTAAAATCTCTAGTCTAATGGGTGATGTTGCTAAAGGAATTAAAAGTTTTAAAAAAGGTATGGCTACAGATGCTACAGAAGATAGCCAACCAAAAAATATATCTGAAAATCAAGACTCAGACAAAAAAGAGTAATCAATGCCACAGATCGGCTGGTTTGAAATATTAATAATAGTATCTATTGCAATAATAGTTGTAGGACCAAAAGACTTTCCTGTAATGTTAAAAAAAGTTGGATCATGGATAGGTTCAGCCAAAAGATATTTTTCAGATGTTCAAAATCAAGTTACAGAAATAACTGATGTTTCAATTAAAGAAGAATTAAAAAAAAATACTGAAATTATGAAAGAGGATAAAACTAAAGATGACAGCTAAAAAAAAAGAAACAGGTTTTATAAGTCATCTTACTGAATTAAGACAAAGACTAATACATTCATTTATCTTCTTAGCAGTATTATTTTTGGTTTGTTACTATTTTTCTGAATACATATATGGATTTTTAGTTGAACCTTACGCAAATGCTGTAAAGGATGATAATGTTGATAGAAGATTAATCTTTACCGCTCTTCAAGAAACATTTTTAACATATCTTAAAGTTTCTTTTTTTGCTGCTTTCTTTGTGACCAGTCCATATATCCTTATTCAAATTTGGAAATTTATTGCACCAGGATTATATACCCATGAAAAGAAAGCAATTATGCCTTACTTAGTAATTACACCAATACTTTTTTCACTAGGAGGTATGCTTGTTTATTATCTAATTATGCCACTAGCATTTAAATTCTTTTTATCATTTGAAAGTGCGGGACTTGGGACTAGCTTACCGATTCAATTAGAAGCTAAAGTAAATGAATACTTATCACTTGTGATGAAGTTAATTTTTGCATTTGGATTAAGTTTTCAGCTACCAGTTGTATTAAGTTTGCTTGCAAGAATAGGAGTTGTAAATTCAACTTATTTAAGAGAAAGAAGAAAATATTTTGTTGTAATAATATTTGCTGCTGCTGCAATATTAACTCCACCAGATCCAATTACACAAATAGGTTTAGCAATACCTTTGTTAATTTTATATGAATTATCAATTTTTTCTGTAAATATTATCGAAAAGAAAGCTCAAGAGAGAAATGCACAATATTAAGGATATTAGAAAAGATATCGATAATTTTAAAAATACAATTAAAAATCGAAACGTTGATGTAGACTTTGAACAAATATTAAATCTTGATGAAGAAAATAGAAAATTAATTCAAGAAAAAGAAAAATTAGAAATGGAAAAAAAATCTATTTCTAAATCTAAAGATGAAACCCTTTTTGAAAAGTCAAAAGAAATTTCAAATAAAATAGATGATTTAAGTAAAAATCAAAAAAATGTTAAAGACCAACTTGATCAGATATTAAGTAATATTCCTAATTTACCATTGAATGATGTTCCCGTAGGTAAGGATGAAAACAGCAATAAAGAGGTTGTAAAATCTGGTGAAATTAAAGAGATGAGTTTTAAACCAAAATCTCATTATGAAATTGGTGAAAAGCTGAATATGTTAGATTTTGATTTAGCAACAAAAACAACTGGATCAAGATTTGTTTTTGTTAAAGACAAATTAGCATCATTAGAAAGAGCAATTTCTAATTTTATGATTGATACACATGTCAATAATAATGGCTACACTGAAATCTCTCCACCTTTAATGGCTACAGACAATACTATGTTTGGAACAGGCCAATTGCCCAAATTTGAAAATGATCAATTCGAAATTAAGTTTGATGATAAAAATGATAGAAAGTTTTTAATCCCTACTGCTGAAGTGATCTTAACTAATATGGTAAAAAATCAGATATTAAATCTAAAATCTTTGCCAATGAGATTAGTTGCATCAACACCTTGTTTTAGAAAAGAAGCAGGAAGTTATGGTAAAGATACAAAGGGCATGATTAGACAACATCAATTTTATAAAGTTGAATTAGTGAGTATTGTAGAAAATAATAAATGCGTTGAAGAACTAGAGAGAATGACTAATTGTGCCACTAAAATTTTAGATGATTTACAATTACCTTATAGAAAAATTATTTTAAGCACTGGTGATATGGGTTTTAGTGCAGAAAAAACTTATGACATAGAGGTTTGGCTTCCATCTGAAAATAAATATAGAGAAATATCAAGCTGTTCTTCATGTGGAACATTTCAGGCTAAAAGAATGAAAGCTAGATATAAAAATAATAATAACGAAAATGAATTTGTTGGTACTTTAAATGGGAGTGGACTTGCCGTTGGTAGAACTTTAATTGCGATATTAGAAAATTATCAAACTGAGGATGGTTCAATAATTATTCCTGAAAAACTAAGACCATATATGAACAATATGGAGAAAATAGGTATCAATTAAGAGTTGTCTTCTAAAAGTATATAGTATAAATAATCGTTAACTTTTTAAGGACTTAACATGGACGCAGGAATTGGACAATTTATACCCCTAATTTTAATATTCGTAATATTTTACTTTTTCTTAATTAGACCCCAGCAAAAGAAAGTTAAAGAACATAAGGCTATGGTTGAAGCTTTAAAGCGTGGAGATAAAGTTATTACTTCTGGAGGTATCGTTGGCACTGTAGAACGAGTTATCGATAACGAAAAAGTAGAAGTTATGATAGCTGATAATGTTAAAGTTGAAATTGTTCGAGCTACAGGAATACAAGGACTAGTTACTAAAGCTGAACCAAAAAAATAATAACTTCCTAAAGTGTTATATTTTTCTAAATTAAGAGTTTTTAGTGTTTTAATTTTTACACTTATTATTTCATATTTTACTATTTCCAACTTTACAAAAGTTGATGATGAATTTTTCTCAAAAAATATAAAATTAGGATTAGATCTACAAGGTGGTTCTTATTTATTATTAGAAATAGATAATGAACCAGTCATTACTCAAAGATTGCAAAGTAAAGTCTTAGAGTTTAAAAAATTTTTCAAAGATAAAGATATTAAGGTTAGAAATTTTGTAATTGAGAATAAGTCAATTATATTTGATGTTGAAAATTCTAAAATTGAGGAAGTTAAATCTCTGTTAGATGATGATAAAAGTGAGATAAATCCATATTTTCAACAATACAAATCGCATCAATTTAACATTGAAAACATGGATACATCATTCAAATTAGAATTTTCCGACTATGGATTGGTATTGTTAAAAAATTCTTCATTAGATCAAGCAATTGAAATTGTAAGAAGAAGAGTTGATGAAGTAGGAACTAATGAGCCAAATATTTTAAAAAGAGGTAATGATAGAATTCTTGTTGAGTTGCCAGGATTAGACGATCCTGGTAGAATTAAATCTTTATTAGGTAAAACAGCAAACTTAACATTCCAATTTATATCCAGTAGTTCTGAAGAATCATTTGGAACAGAAAAACTTTCTTTTGAGGATGGCTCTAGTGAAGCCATTGTTAGTAAACGAATTGTTTTAAGTGGTGATAATCTTATGGATGCCAAGCCAACTATGAATAATCAAACTAATGAGACAGTTGTTTCATTTAGTTTGGATAGAGTAGGAGCAAAAAAGTTTGGTAAGGCGACTTCAAATGGTGTTGGAAAAAGGTTGGCAATTGTTTTGGATGGAAAAATTATTAGCGCTCCTGAAGTTAGAGAACCAATTATTGGAGGAAATGGACAGATATCTGGTAATTTCACCTTTCAATCAGCAACAGATTTAGCTTTACTTTTAAGATCAGGTGCTTTGCCGGCACCACTTAATATTATCGAAGAAAGAACTGTAGGTCCTGACCTTGGTAAAGACTCAATTAATGCAGGAATTATGTCATTGATAATAGGATTTATCTTAGTCGTTGCCTTTATGTTTTATAAATATAGATTTTTTGGCTTAATTGCTAACTTAGCCTTAATTTCTAATTTATTTTTATTAGTTGGTATTCTAACATTATTTGAAGCAACTCTTACACTCCCTGGAATTGCAGGTATTATTTTAACAGTAGGTATGGCTGTTGATGCAAATGTTTTAATTTTTGAGAGAATTAAAGAAGAATTAAAAAATGAAAATAATTCAATTGTAGCTTTTGATTCTGGTTATACAAAATCACGAACAACAATTTTAGATGCCAATATTACAACTTTAATCGCTGCAGTAATTCTATTTTTTATGGGCTCAGGTCCAATTAAAGGATTTTCTATAACGCTTGGAGTTGGAATACTTACAACACTATTTTCAGTATATTTCATTGCTCGTTTGATTACTGCTTACTATGTCATCAAAAATAAACACAAGGAAAAACTTATATAATGAAAACAATCTATTTTAATAAGTTTTATAAAAGTTTTAATATACTTTCAGGTATATTAATCATTGCTTCCTTAGTTTTCTTAGTTTTTAAAGGATTGAATTTTGGTGTTGATTTTAAAGGGGGTACTTTAATAGAGCTAAGAACTGACAAATCTTCTGCTAATATCACAAAAATAAGAGATAGTTTTAATCAAATGAATCTTGGTGATGTTTCAGTGAAAAATTTTGGTAATGAAACAGATTTTGTAGTAAAATTTGAAAAACAAAATTCAAATGATCCACAATTTATAGAACAGATAAAAACTAAACTGTCAAATTCTATAGGTTCAGTTGATTTTAGAAGAGTAGAAAATGTTGGGCCAAAAGTTAGTGCAGAACTTTTGAGATCAGGTGTAATAGCGATAGCTTTATCTTTGGCGGCTATGCTTTTATATATATGGATCAGATTTGAGTGGCAATTTAGTCTTGGAGCTATTTTAGCTTTATTTCATGACGTTATAATTACATTAGGAGTATTTTCTGTATTTTCATTAGAAATCAATCTTTCTATCGTTGCAGCTGTTTTAACAATAGTTGGATATTCAATGAATGATACAGTTGTAATATTTGATAGAGTTAGAGAAAATTTGCGTAAATATGCAGATGTTAAAATATTTGAACTAACAAATATTTCAATAAATGAAACTTTATCAAGAACAATAATAACATCAGTTACTACATTGTTGGCACTTTTATCTATATTTATTTTTGGTGGAGAAATATTAAAAGGATTTTCATTAGCAATGATATTAGGAGTAATTTTTGGAACTTATTCATCTATTTATATTGCAAACCCAGTGTTGGTTTCTTTAAAAGTTAGTCAAAGAACGATTGTTAAGGAAGAAAAAGAATAATTAATAAAGATTTTGTGCCGCTACCATTGTTAATAACATTGGTAATGATAAAAGTGTGTTTGTTCTAGAAAACAGCATTGCAGTCTTTGCTGATTTAGCTTTAACTTCTGGTTCGCACTCAACCATACCTAAAGCTCTTTTTTGATTTGGCCAGATAACAAACCAAACATTGAATGCCATTATTAATCCTAACCACATTCCAATTCCTATTGCAGTATTTTTTCCACCACCTGATCCAATTCCCAATGTCATTGCTTGATGAACGTATCCATTAAAATAGGCTAATAATAATCCTGATATGATTGTAAATAGCGCTGCCCATCTAAACCAAAATAATGCTGCAGGAGCTATAACTTTGCCTATTGCTGGTTTTTGTTCGTCTGGAATTTTAGCCATGTTGGGAATTTGAACAAAATTGAAATACCACAGTAAACCAATCCACATAATACTTACAGTTACATGTACGTATCTTAATAACCAGCTCCAAAATAAAACATCAAAATCAAATCCACCATTACCTATATAAAGACCAATGAATAGTAATATTGCAATAGCCAGTGATAAATGAACAGTCTTTGATAATGATTGTAATATTGAAGTCATCTCTAGTATGATTTTATATTATTTTTCTATAAAGATTAAGCGGTTTTTTTAAATTTTGTATCTAATAAAGGCTTTAAAAATTTACCTGTATAGCTATCTTTCACTTTTGCAACTTCCTCGGGTTTGCCTTCGGCAATAATATTTCCACCTTTAACACCACCCTCAGGTCCCATATCTACAATATAATCGGCAGTTTTAATAACATCTAAATTATGCTCAATAACTACAACTGAATTACCCGTTGCAACAAATGTGTGTAAAATTTCCAAAAGTTTTTTTATATCATGTTGATGCAATCCAGTAGTTGGTTCATCTAATATATACATTGTTCTTCCTGTAGACCTTTTAGATAATTCTTTAGCAAGCTTTATACGCTGAGCCTCTCCACCTGATAGAGTTGTAGCTTGCTGACCAATTTTTATGTATCCAAGACCAACTTTCTTTAACGTTAGAAGTTTAGTTTTGATGTTTGAAATATTTTCAAAATACTCACATCCTTCATCAACAGTCATATTTAAAACATCTGCAATACTCTTATCTTTGAATTTAATCTCTAATGTTTCTCTGTTGTATCTAGTGCCTTTGCATTCATCGCATGTTATGTAAACATCAGGAAGAAAGTGCATTTCGTAAGTAATTACACCATCTCCTTCACATGCTTCACATCTTCCACCCTTTACATTGAAAGAAAATCTTCCAGGTTTATAGCCTCTACTTTTTGCTTCAGGTAAATTGGTAAACCAGTCTCTTATAGGACCAAAAGCTCCAGTATATGTAGCAGGATTTGATCTAGGAGTTCTACCAATAGGTGATTGATCAATATCTATAACTTTATCAATTAATTCTATTCCTTTAAATCCTCTAAATGGCTGAGGAATTTTTCTAGACTTATTATTATTCAAAGTAAGATTTAATGCATTGTATAAAGTTTGAAGTATCAAAGTAGATTTACCACTTCCAGATACACCAGTAACACAAGTGAAACTACCTAAAGGTATTTTTAAATTTACGTTATTTAAATTATTTCCCGATGCACCATTAATTTCTAAAAATCTACCATTTTTTGCAAGTCTTCTATTTTTTGGAATAGGTATGAAACTCTTATTTGATAAATATCTTCCAGTAATACTTTTATCATTTTTTAAAATTTGCTCATAGGTACCTTCAGCAACAATTTCTCCACCTTTATTTCCAGCTTCAGGTCCTAAATCTATTATATGATCTGCATTCTCCATTGTTTCTGTATCGTGTTCGACAACAATAACAGTATTACCTAAGTCTCTTAATCTTTTTAATGCATCTATAAGTTTTACATTATCTTTTTGATGTAACCCAATTGATGGTTCATCTAAAACGTATAGAACTCCAGTTAAACCTGATCCTATTTGTGAAGCTAGTCTAATCCTTTGTGCTTCACCACCAGATAATGTTCCAGACTCTCTAGATAAAGTTAAATAATCAAGTCCAACATTTAAAAGAAAATCTAAACGTTCATTAATTTCTTTTAATATATGTTGAGCAATTTTAATTTGTCTTTTGTCTAATTTAACTTCTAAAGATCTAAACCATTCCTTAGCATCAAAAATTGATTTTTCTGTAACTTGGCTTATGTTTAATTCATTTATTTTAACACAAAGAGCTTCATCTTTTAATCGATAACCATTGCATCTTTCACATTTTGTATCAGATTGATATTGAGCAATTTCTTCTCTTTTCCAATCGCTGTCTGTCTCTAAATATCTTCTCTCTAGATTATTAACAACACCTTCAAAGGTTTTTTTGTGAGAATACTTCTCATAGCCATCGTCATAAGTAAATTTAATTTCTTCATCATCAGATCCATACAAAATTACATCCTTAATTTTTTTTGGTAGTTTTGACCATTTATCATCTAATGAAAATCCATAATGTTTAGATAAAGATGCCAATGTTTGAGCGTAATACATTGATGTAGATTTTGCCCAAGGTTCAATAGCACCATCTGCGATAGATTTTTTTTCATTTGGAACAACTAAATTTGGATCAACATTTAATTTCATTCCAATACCTTCACATTCTTCACAAGCTCCATACGGACTGTTGAATGAGAAAAGTCTTGGTTCAATCTCTTCAATAGTAAAACCACTTTCAGGACAAGCAAATTTAGTAGAGAAAATTAGTTTTTCGATTTTTCTGTATTTTTTTGGAAGTGTTTCATTTTCATATTCAACAAAAAGTAATCCATTTGCTAAATTAACAGCTGTTTCAACACTTTCAGCTAATCTGTTTCCTAATGAGGAATTTACTACAATTCTATCAACTAAAATTGAAATATCATGTTTGAGTTTTTTATTTAATTCTGGAACACTTTCAATATCATATAATTGGTCATCAACTTTAATTTTTCTAAATCCTCTTTTTTTGTATCCTAATATATCTTTTTTATATTCACCCTTACGTCCTCGCACGACTGGTGCATATAAATATATGGTAGATTTTTTTGGTAATTCTTTAATCTTATCAACAATTTGACTAATAGTTTGTGAAGTAATTGGTTTACCAGTGAATGGAGAGTAGGGTATTCCAGCTCTTGCATAAAGTACTCTCATGTAATCGTATATTTCGGTTACAGTTGCAACTGTTGATCTTGGATTTTTAGAAGTATTTTTTTGTTCTATGGAGATTGCTGGACTTAAACCTTCGATTAGATCTACATTAGGTTTTTTCATTTTATCTAAAAACTGTCTTGCATAAGCAGATAAACTTTCAACATATCTTCTTTGACCTTCTGCATAGACAGTATCGAATGCTAATGATGATTTTCCAGACCCAGACAGACCTGTTATTACAACAAATTTATCTTTAGGAATCTCTAGTGAAATATTCTTTAAATTGTGCTCTTTTGCGCCCTTAATAAGTATCTTTTTAAGCATAATTTTAGTTGCTTTAGATTAATAAAATTAATATTCAAGCCTATTAATGTTATAAATAACATTTCAAATATATAAATATTATGGCAGGAAGCTTAAATAAAGTACTTTTAATCGGTCGATTAGGCGCAGATCCAGAAATTAAACAAATGGTTAACGGTAAAAGTGTAGCAAGATTAAGCCTAGCTACTAGTCAATCATGGAAAGATAAAAATACCGGTGAAAAAAAGGAAAAAACTGAATGGCATAGAGTAGTTGTTTTCAATGAAGGACTAGTAAATGTAGTTCAACAATATTTAAAAAAAGGAGCACAAGTATACGTTGAAGGACAACTGACTACTAGAAAATGGAAAGATGAACAATCAGGTCAGGATAAATATTCTACTGAAATTTTAATACAAGGATACAATTCATCATTAACAATGTTAGGTGGAGGAAATCAAAATTCAATTCCATCTCAAGATAACAAACAAAGTTTTGATGATAGCTCTATGGCTCAAAATGAGTTAGACGACGATATTCCTTTCTAAATAAATGCAAAAAAACGAAGTTACTAAAGATAGAAATATTAAACCGATTACTATGTATGATGAAATGAGTTCATCATATTTATCTTACGCCATGAGCGTAATAATTAGTAGAGCATTGCCTGATATAAGAGATGGACTTAAACCTGTTCACAGAAGAATTTTATATGCAATGCATAAAGGTGGTTTTGATTGGACAAAACAATTTAGAAAATCTGCAAGAATTGTTGGAGATGTAATTGGTAAATATCATCCGCATGGTGATCAAGCTGTATATGATGCATTGGTTAGAATGGTTCAAGATTTTTCAATGAGTGTTCCGTTAATTGATGGTCAGGGTAATTTTGGTTCAATCGATGGTGATCCACCTGCAGCAATGAGATATACTGAAACCAAACTTGCAAAAATTTCTCAATTTTTGATTAATGATATAGAAAAAAATACCGTTTCATTTAAAAGTAATTACGACGAAACTGAGCAAGAGCCTACAGTACTGCCAGCTCAATATCCTAATCTTTTGGTAAATGGAGCTGGAGGTATCGCTGTTGGTATGGCTACTAGTATACCACCACATAATCTTGGTGAAATTATTGAAGGAACTTTAGCTCTTATTAAAAATAAAGATATTAAAATTAAAGAGTTAATGAAGCATATACCCGGACCTGATTTTCCAACTGGTGGAGTTATTATCGGTAAAGATATTATTCGAGAAGGATACAAAACTGGCAGAGGCTCTTTTAAAATTAGGGGTGAAATAAATGTGGAAAATCTTAAAAATGGCAAAGATAGACTGGTAATTACCTCAATACCTTATCAAGTAAATAAATCTAACTTAAATGAAAAAATTGCAGAATTAGTTAGAGATAAAAAAATTGAAGGTATAAGTGACATCAGAGATGAATCTAACAGAGAAGGTATAAGAGTTGCTATAGACTTAAGAAGAAGTGTTGAACCAGAGACAATCAAAAGACAACTTTATAAATATACATCCATTGAAACTTCATTCGGATTTAATTCATTAGCCATTGTTGATAACAAACCTAAAACATGTTCATTAAAAGATTTTTTAGAGAACTTTTTGAAATTTAGAGAAGATGTAGTAATTAAAAAAACAAAATATGATTTAAAAAAAGCAGAGGACCGTGTTCATGTATTACTTGGTTTATCTGTTAGTGTGGAAAATATTGATAAAGTAATTAAAATAATTAGATCTTCTAAAAATCCAGAAGAAGCAAGAAATACTCTTATTAAAACTAAATGGAAAATAACAAAATCTTCTAAATTAATTAAATTAGTTGATAGTAAAAATTATAAAGCATCTTACTACCTATCTGAAATTCAAGCTAATTCAATACTAGAACTTAGATTACAAAAATTAACAGCTCTTGGAATTAACGAAATTGAGGAAGAAATAAAAAAATTATCTGAATTAATTACAAAATATAAAAAAATAATTAATTCTAAAAGTGAATTATTAAAAGTAATTAGTTATGAGTTATCTCAAATTAAAGAGAAATTTTCATCACCAAGAAGAACACAGATTATAGATGCTGTTTTAAACTATAATATTGAAGAAACTATTCAAAAAGAGTCTGTTATAATTACAATTACTTTGCAGGGATACATTAAAAGAGGCGCTTTAAGTAATGTTAAACAACAAAAAAGAGGTGGAAAAGGTAAAACAGGAATTAAAACAAGAGAAGAAGATTCTGTCGTACAAACACTATCAGTAAATACACACACGTCCGTTTTATTTTTCTCTACTGAAGGATTAGCATACAAAGTTAAAGCTTGGAAAATTCCAGAAGGATCAGCTACATCAAAAGGTAAGTCTTTATTTAATATTCTTCCTTTAAAAAATCATCAATCAATTAGTTCAATTATGCCATTTCCAGATAGCGATGTTGATACAAAAGATATGCATATCATTTTTGCAACAAGTGAAGGAAAAATTAGAAAGAATAATCTTGAAGATTTTACCTCAATTAATTCCTCAGGTAAAATTGCAATGAAGCTTGACGGTAATGATAAAATTATTGGAGTTAAAATTTGTAGAGATGATCAGGATATAATTTTAAGTACTAAATTAGGAAAATGCATAAGGTTTGAGTCAAAAAAACTTAGAGTTTTTAAAGGTAGATCATCAAAAGGTATAAGAGGTATCAATTTAGCAGAAAATGATACTATAGTATCTCTGTCTATTATTGATCATGACATAAATAAAAAAGCAAAAACTAAAGACCAAAAATCAGAAATTAAAGCTAAAGAAAAATTCATATTATCAATCACAGAAAATGGTTATGGTAAGAGAACATCTCATTATGATTATAGAGTTACAAATAGAGGGGGAAAGGGAATTATTGGTATTGTAAATTCACCAAGAAACGGGAATGTTTCTTCATCCTTCCCAGTTTTTGAAGGAGATCAAATATTAATTTCAACAAATAAAGGTAGAGTAATAAGAACAGCTGTTAAAGAGATAAGAATAGCCGGTCGTAATACTCAAGGGGTTAGAATAATTAAACTGACTGGTGATGAAAAAGTAGTTTCTGCTATTAAATTAGATGATAATCTCATCTAATGAAAAATATAGCTATCTATCCAGGAACTTTTGATCCAATTACATTTGGTCATATAGATGTCATTAAGAAATCACTTAAGATAGTAGATAAAGTAATTGTAGGTATTTCGGATGGAAATCAGAAAAACTTCCTATTTTCATTAGAAGAAAGAATAGAAATTGTAAATAGAGCTCTTTATAAAGATCTCAAATTTAAAAAGAATAAGGTTGATGTTATAAAATTTAATACTTTGACAACAGATCTTTGTAAAAAATATAAATCAAATATTATTTTAAGAGGCCTAAGGGCAGTTTCGGATTTTGAGTATGAATTCCAACTAGCTGGAATGAATAGAAAACTTAATAACCAAGTTGAGACAATTTTTTTAATGTCAGATGTTGAAAATCAAATAATATCATCCAGATTTGTTAAAGAAATCGCTCAACATAATGGTGATTTAAAAAAATTTACAACTAAAAGTACAATTAAATCATTGAAAGAGGTATATGAATAAATTTTTAAATATTTTAATTATTTTTTTTATTTTTTTATCATCAAATTTAATAGCAAAGGAGAATATAATGATTTTAAAATTAAAAGACGGCGATGTAAAAATTGAAATGTACCCTGATGTTGCTCCAAATCATGTTAAAAGAATTCAAGAGTTAGCTGATTCAGGACAATACGATAATGTGGTATTTCACAGAGTAATTGATGGGTTTATGGCTCAAACAGGTGATGTAAAATTTGGAAATTCATCTTCTAAAGATTTCGATTTAAGACGAGCAGGTATTGGTGGATCTGATTTACCAGATTTAAATCAAGAATTTAATAACCTTCCTCATGATAGAGGAACTGTTTCTATGGCAAGATCATCAGATCCTAATAGTGCCAATAGTCAATTTTTCATCTGTTTTAAACCAGCACCTTTCCTAGATAGACAATATACTGTTTTTGGAAAAGTAATAGAAGGAATGGAATTTGTTGATATGATTACAAAAGGTGATGGTGAAAACGGTGCAGTTTCAAATCCAGATAAAATTATTAGTTTTAAATCTCAATAATTTAATAATGAATGTCATTAAAAGATTTCAATTTTAATGTTCATAACACTCAAAATTATGCAAGAGTAGGAGTTATAGAGACTCATAGAGGCAATATTAATACACCAGCGTTTATGCCAGTTGGTACACAAGCAACTGTTAAAGGTGTTTTTTTAGATGATATAAAAAAAACAGGTAGTGAGATCATCTTATCAAATACGTATCATCTAATGATAAGACCAGGTGTAGAAAGAATCGAAAATATTGGAGGACTTCATAAATTCATGAATTGTGATCTACCAATCTTAACTGATTCAGGTGGTTTTCAAGTTATGTCTCTGTCTAAATTAAGTAAAATTGATAGAGATAAGGGTGCAATTTTTCAATCACATATTGATGGTAAAACTTTTATTTTAAGCCCTGAGGAAAGCATAAGAATTCAAAAAAGTTTGAACTCAGATATAGTGATGGTTATGGATGAATGTCCTAAAAATACAAAAGACTATGATAAAATTAAAAAATCTATGGAATTATCATCTGAGTGGGCAAAAAGATCAAAAGATGCATTTGGTATAAATAATCACAAAGGTTTATTTGGAATAGTACAAGGTGGATTATTTAATGATCTAAGAATAAAGTCTTTGAACAACTTAATTGATCTTGGATTTAATGGGTATGCCCTTGGTGGATTGGCAGTAGGGGAAACACAAGATGAAATGTTTGACGTTCTAGATGGAATAAAAGATCATATGCCTAAAGATAAACCTAGATATTTAATGGGTGTTGGTACTCCATCTGATATACTTGGAGCAGTTAAGAGAGGTGTAGATATGTTTGACTGTGTAATGCCTACAAGATCTGGAAGGACAGGTTTGGCATTTACTTGGGGAGGTCAAATTCAAATAAGAAACTCAAAATATAAATATGATAATTCGCCATTGGACAAAAATGTCTCAAAATTTAATTTAAATAAATATTCTAAAAACTATTTAAATCACTTATTTAATACAAATGAAATGCTAGCATCAATGATCCTAACATTAAATAATATTAATTTTTATCAAGAATTAATGGCTAGAATTAGAAATAATATTAAGGAAGGTACATTTGATGAATTTCATGACAAGTTCATCAATAAATTGTAAATTTTTAACATTGATTAATAAAAAAAAATCAATATAAAAAACCATCTTTGGGCCGTTAGCTCAGTTGGTAGAGCAATTCCCTTTTAAGGAATGGGTCGATGGTTCGAGTCCATCACGGCTCACCATTCTGATGTTTAAAACTAACTTTTTAAAAAAAAAACTAAATAATTTTTTAAAATTGTATAGCCGCAAACCTATCAAAAACAATTTTAGTGGAATGAGATTAGAGCATTGTTATGCATTATATTCTATATTAAAAAAAATTAATCCGACTAATGTTATTGAATCTGGTGTTTGGAAAGGACAAACGACCTGGTTAATTAGAAAATCCCTCAAAAGTGCAAAAATATTTTCAATTGATACAGATCTTAATCAAAGGGAATTTTTACTAAATAATGTAAATTATTTAAATAAAGATATAACACAGTATGATTGGTCTAATTTAAATAAAAAAAAAACAATTATTATTTTTGATGATCATATTTGTTTTTCAAAAAGAATTAATTTTTTGTTAAAAAATAAATTTAAACATATTATCTTTGATGATAATTTACCGAATAATTTTACTTCTTATTATACTCCTAAAATGGTTTATGAA
This sequence comes from uncultured Pelagibacteraceae bacterium, assembly GCA_902601895.1. GTDB lineage: Bacteria > Pseudomonadota > Alphaproteobacteria > Pelagibacterales > Pelagibacteraceae > Pelagibacter. Next base: position 28,533 of record CACKOU010000005.1, read on the forward strand.
AAACAGATATTAGTTAAAAAAGAATATATTAATTATTATAATCTTAAAAGATTGTTTGTATTTTTTCTTAATTATTTTTTATTTAAAAAATACAGAAAAAAAATTAAAGTTTATTTTTTTTCTAAATATCTAGTTATAAAACATAGACCTTATTTTAATAAACAGCTAAAAAAAAAAATGAATGAATTCAGAAAAAAGATATCTTTGTACTATGAATTTCCTCCAATTATAAAATTTAACATAAATAAACGGTTCAAGAAACTCAAAAACAAATACAAAATTAATCTAAGTAATTTTAAATATAAAACTAAAAGTCCAATTACTGATAAAAGTTTTTTTAAAAATAAAAAGAAATATCTTGATGAAATGTCAATACAATACGGTAATATTTGTTATATTAGACTAAAATAATTAAACGATTGGTGGATAATCTAATATAACTTTTTTTATCCACTCGTTTATTTTAATAATTCTATTGTCTGATGACGGGTGAGTACTCATAAATTCTGGTGGCTCTTTTCCTTTTTTCTTTTCTTTCATTCTTTCCCACACTTTGACAGTTTCTCTAATGTCATAACCAGATAAAGACGCAAAAATTAAACCTAAATAATCTGCTTCACTTTCTTGTTTTCTATTGAAAGGATTCATTATACCTATTTGAGATAAAAGTCCGACTGCATTCATACCTGTCGTTTGATTAATCTGACTTAATTTACCACCAGTTGTTATATCAATTATTCTTGTTCCATAATTAATTAACGCTCCTTGACTTGCTCTTTCTACAGAATGTTTTGCAACAGCATGTGCTATTTCATGGCCCATTACAGCAGCTAAACCATTATCATTCTTTGTTATTTCTAATATGCCTGTATAAATTGCAATTTTACCTCCTGGCATACACCATGCGTTAATTACTTTTTTATTATCAATTAAAATATATTCCCAATCAAAATTTTTTGTTGGATCATCTAAATTATTACGATTAAAATATTCAGATACAGAGTACTCAATTTTTGAACCAATTTCGATTATTCTATCTAAAGTTTTTTTATCTTCGCTTAGCTTTTCTTTTTCTTTAACTTTTTCATAAATCTGTGCTGCTTTACTATTAAGTGTTGATTCTGGAATTATCTTAAGCTGTCTTCTGTCTGTTATCGGAGCATTTCCACATGCATGAAGTCCCATAGAAATACATCCACAACCCATTAAATATATAAAATTTCTTCTATTCACTTTTTTTAATATTTATATAACATGGACTAATTATTCAACATTATGATTTTAAATAATAAAATTCTAATATTTTTGTTTGTTGCAGCAGTATTATTTGTAGTTTATACGAGTTATAGTTAATCATGGCTAGTCTTAAAAGAAAAAGAATTTCACTTATTGCAAGATTACGTAATTACTTCATTACTGGAATTGTTGTATTGGTACCTATTGGATTAACTTTTTATCTAACTAAATTTTTAATTGATCTATCCTCTAATCTTTTGCCTAAAGAATTAAATCCTAACTATTACTTACCTTTTAATATTCCTGGTTTAGAAATAATAATTTCCTTAATCTTTATAACAATTATTGGCGGATTATCATTATCATTCATAGGAAAAAAAATTCTTCAATTATTTAATGATTTTTTAAAAAAAATACCAATACTAAGAACCATTTATAGCGCCATAGGACAATTAACTGAAACATTTGCACCAAAAAAAGGAGCAAAAAAAAGTGTTGTATTAGTTGAATACCCAAGAAAAGGAAGTTGGGCAGTAGGTTTTGCAACTAAAGAAAATGATAGCGAAATTTCAAAAAAAACAAATACAGATCTTGTAAATGTATTTGTTCCAACAACACCAAATCCTACCAGTGGTTTCTTATTGATGTTTCCAAAAAGTGAAATTATTTATTTAGATATGAGTTTTGAGGAAGCTTCTAAATTTATTGTATCTGCTGGAACTTCAGACCCTAAAAAATAATTACTATAATTCATTTATTATAGATGCTCGATCATATAATTTTAATAATTTATTATATTTACTGAAATTATCTCCTTTCATTTCTAATTTTTTTACTTCTGACTCAGCAAGTAAGAATAAATCTTCATTTAATATTGGATCAGCTAATCTAAAATTTTTAATTCCACTTTGCTTAAATCCTAACAAATCTCCATATCCTCGCAATTTCATATCTTCCTCGGAAATTATGAAACCGTCATCTGAACTTTTGAGAATATTAATTCTTTTTTTTGCATTTTCACTTAGTGAAGATTTAAACATCAATATACAGTAAGATTCTTTATTGCCACGTCCGACACGACCTCTTAACTGATGTAATTGAGATAAACCATACTTATCAGCATTTTCTATAACAATTACGTTAGCATTAGGAAAATCAATTCCAACTTCAATAACGGTTGTTGAAACCAATATATCCAGCTTTCTATCTAAGAAATTATTTAAAATATTATTTCTTACATCTTTATCAAGGGAGCCATGAATTAATCCAATTTTATTCTTAAAATATTTTTCTAAATACTTAAATTTATTTACAACAGATTGTTGTTCAACTTTTTTCGATTCTTCTATCAAAGGACAAACCCAGAAAATTTGATTTTTATTAGAAATTTCTTTTTTAACAAATCTTATTATTTCAGATATTTTATCTTCTAACTTACTGTAGGTGATTATTTTTTTTCTATTTTTTGGTTTTTCTTTAATTAAGGTTAAATCCATATCACCATAAACCGTCATCATCATTGTTCTTGGTATTGGAGTTGCAGACATGACTAGAACATCGCAGTTATTTCCACCTTTTTCTGATAACTCTTTACGCTGACGAACACCAAACTTATGTTGTTCATCAATAATTATTAAACCCAGTTTATTATATTCAACTTTTTTTTGGAATAACGCATGTGTTCCTATCAGAAAGTCTATTTTACCAAGTTTAAGATTTTCTAAAATTTTCTTTCTATCAGCATATTTTGACTTACCTGTTAACATTTCAATTTTTACATTTTTGGGTAGATATTTTTTAGCAAAAGAAAAATGTTGCTTAGCTAGAATTTCAGTAGGCACCATAAAGCTAGTTTGATATCCAGCATTTATACAATTTACTGCCGCTATCATTGATACAATTGTTTTACCAGATCCAACATCTCCTTGTAAAAGTCTAAACATTCTACTTTTTGATTTAAGATCTTCGTTTATAATTTTTATTGCCGCTTCTTGATCATTTGTTAATTTAAAATTTAAATCTTGTATCAATTTTTCCTTACAATCTTTAAAAATTTTTTGTGATTTCTTTATTTTTTTTATTTTAGTTCTTATTTTTGAGGATAATAAAAAATGAGCAAACAATTCGTCAAAAACTAACCGTTTATAATACTTAGATTTTAAAATTTCTTTAGTATCAAGTCTGTGAATTTTTAAGATTGCGTCTTTCCACTTAATATTATTAAATTTTTTCTTTATATCGTCATTTAGCCACTCATCTAAATCTGGTAATTCCTTTAAAACTTCATTAATTATATTATTGTATTTGTTGATCGTAAGACCATCTGTAAGACTATATTTATTTTGAGTCTCTATGATATTTTCATTACTTTCTTTAACCTGAGTCGGATTAGTGATTTGATATTTATTTCTAAAAAAATTAATTTTTCCACTTATTATTATTTCAGTATTTAATGGTAAGATTTTTTTTATATATCCTTCGTATGAATTAAAAAAAACGCAATCTATTTTTATATCTTTACTTTGACACACAACTCTATTAGGCAATTTTCTTATCCTAGGAAAATTATATTTTAAGGGTGTTAATTTAATTGTTTGTAATTTTCCTATTTGTATATCACCAATATTTGTTACTTTTGAATTTTCAATTTTACTTGTAGGTAAATGCCACAATAAATCAAAAATTGTATATATATTTTTTCTTTTAAATAATTGGCCTGTTTTTTTCCCTATACCTTTAATATTCTGAATATTTGACAATAAATATTCGTGATCATTCATGATTTATATATATAAAGATTTAATTAATGGATTCAAATAAACAAAATTTAATTAATAAAATTTTATACAGAGCTCAATATCGTGGAACTAAAGAAATGGATATCTTTGTTTCTAAATTTGTTAATTCAATTATTGACAATCTCGACCATAAGGAATTAGTTTCTTTAGATAAGTTAATTAATTTTGATGACGAAACTTTAGTCAACTTAAGTTTAGGTAAAAATTCAAAAGATTTTGAAGATAAAATCATCTTAGAAAAACTTATAGAATTTAAAAATAAATATTAGTGGCGGAGAGACTGGGATTCGAACCCAGGAAAGAGTTGCCCCTTTGCCGGTTTTCAAGACCGGTGCTTTCAACCGCTCAGCCATCTCTCCTAATTTGTAATAATTAAAATTCTATATTTCATAAACAAAATAGTTTAATTGATCAATATAATGTTAAGCAAAAATCAATTTAATAAAGGCATAATTTTAACCGCATTTGGTTCTTTCTGGTGGGGTTTTATTGGAGTTATCTATTTTAAATATATTGCTTTTGCCGGTCATATTGAAGTTGTCCTACATCGAAGTGCATGGACAACTGTTATGCTAATTTTAACAACAATCATTTTATCAAAGTGGAAAAAATTTAACTTAGTTTTTAAAGATAAAAAAAAAATTATGATGCTTTTTTTATCTGGATTATTAATTTTTACAAATTGGGCTGTTTGGATTTATGCAATAGGGAATGATCAAGTTATAGATGCTAGTTTCGGATATTTTATAATGCCTATAATAAGTGTTTTTTTAGGTTATTTTTTTTTAAAAGAGGAATTAAGTTTCAAAACTAAAATTTCACTTTTAATCGTAACTATATCAATTTTGTATTTAGTAATATCTAGTTTTCAATCGATACCATGGGTCGGACTAATTGTAGCTTTAAGTTGGAGTTTTTATAATTTAGTAAGAAAAAAAGTTTATGTAGACACAGATATTGGTTTATTAATTGAAAGTTTATTTATTTTTCCAGCAGTAATACTTGCATTTTATTTAATTGTACAAAATGGTTTTAATGATTTTGATATATCGAATGTTAAATTAATGTTAATATTCATGCTGGCAGGTCCTATGACAGTGATTCCTTTATATTTATATGTTAGGGGAGTTGAATTATGTGGTTTAGGTCCAACGGGTATGGTTTTTTATATAACTCCAACTTTGCAATTCTTGTTGGGTTATTTCTTATATAATGAAGAATTGGATATACATAAATTAATCAGCTTTATTTTGATATGGATTGCTGTATCGATATACCTAAAAGATTTGTATGAAAAAAATTAAATTATTAATTATATCGATATTTATTATCTTTAACTCTTCAACTTTAATTGCTGATGATTTCAATGATTGGAAAATTAAATTTAAAAAAAGAGCAATTAATGAAGGTATTAGTAAATCAACAGTTAATAATTTAATAGATAACACTAAGTTTTTACCCGATGTAATAAAGTATGACAGATACCAACCAGAATTCTATGAAGACACAAAGACATATATTTCAAAAAGAACCTCTTCAAAAAAAGTAAAACTAGGGAAAATTATATTAAATAAAGAAAATAATATTATTAATAAAGTATCTTCTGAATACAAAGTAGATAAAAATTTATTATTAGCACTAATGGGTATTGAAACTAACTTTGGAAACTATTTAGGTAAAATGGATATTGTTTCTTCGCTTGCAACATTAAGCTACGATCAAAGAAGAAGCGAATTTTTTACTAAAGAATTAATTACTCTTTTAAAATTAGTAGATTCAAAAATTATAGATCCAAGCACATTATTTGGATCTTGGGCAGGAGCATTTGGAAATTTTCAATTTATGCCATCCACAATTAAAAATCATGCCATTGACTATAATAAAGATGGTTCAATTGATCTAAAAAGTATTGAGGATTCTTTTGCATCTGCAGCTAACTATTTAAGTAATCTTGGATGGAATGATAATACTCCGTGTTTTTATAAAATTATTCTAAATGAAAGTATTCCTGATAAATATTTAAATACTTCAGCAAAAAAAATTAAAAATGAGCAAAAAGTAAAATATTTAAAAAATTATATAAAAAATTCATCTTTTTTGGATAAATATGACAATTTTACAGCTGCTATAGTAACTCCTGATGCTGAAATTGTCGAAAATGCTAATAAATTTAAACCTGCATATATTATTTTTAATAATTATAAACTAATCTTAAAATGGAACAGATCTTTAAGATTTAGTTTAGCAGTATGTACATTAAAAAATAGTTTTGAAAATGAGACTTAAAGTAATTATTTTTCTATCACTAATTTTAACATCTTGTGAAACAACTAATAAAAAAGTTGATAACAAAAAAGAGTTTAAAAATTATTCAAATAACGGTTTTGCACTTATATATAAAAGTGATTATTTCAAAAAAAAAATAGTTACTAAAAAAATTGATCAAAGATCACTAATTATCTTTAATAATAAGTTAAAAAAAGATACAGAAATAAAAATTACAAATTTATTAAATGAAAAGTATCTAATTGCTAAAGTAGGTAAAAAGTCAAAATATCCTATATTTTATAATTCTGTAGTTTCTGAGAGAATTGCCATGGAACTTGATTTAGATCCTGATCAACCTTATGTACGTGTTGAAACAATAAATTCAAATAATATTTTTGTTGCAAATAAAGCAAAAACTTTTGATGAGGAAAAAAAGGTAGCAAACAAAGCACCTGTAGACAGTATTTCGATTAAAAACATATCTCTAAATAAAGATAAGAATAAAGAAATTATAGAAAATGAAAATACAAAATTTGAATTTATAATTAAATTTGCAGATTTATTTTTTGAGGATTCTGCTATTATGTTAAAAAAAAGACTTGAAGAGGAATTCGAATTAAAAGATATAAATATCAAAAAAATGTCAAAAAATTTATATAGAGTTTACAAAGGTCCATTTTATAATTTAGGATCTATTAAAAATGTATATAATGAGATTTCTGAAGTAAATTTTGAAAATATTGAATTAATAAAATTATGAAAATTAAAAGATTTTTAACTACATTATTTTTGTTATTTTTTATATCAAATATTTCACAAGCTAAATTTAACATAAATGCTCGTACAGCTATACTGCAAGATTATTTATCTGGAGAAATACTATATGAAAAAAATCCGGAATTAAAAATATATCCAGCATCAATGACTAAAATAATGACATCTATAATTGCATTTGATTTATTAAAAAGTGGAGAAATTTCTTTAGATGAAAAGTTTATAGTTTCAGAAAATGCATGGAGATTATCGTCCTCAGGATATTCCTCTATGTTTATTATGGTCGGTGATGAAGTTACTGTAGAAAATTTACTATTAGGTATCATTGTTGCATCTGGTAACGATGCATGTGTTGCATTAGCAGAGGGAATAGCAGGCACAGAGGAAGAGTTTGCTCTATTGATGACAGATAAAGCAAAAGAAATAGGCATGACTAATACTAACTTTTCAAATTCATCTGGTATAAATGATGAGGATAACTATTCAACGGTAAAAGATATTTTAATTATGTCAAAATATTTAATAAAAAATCATCCTGAATATTACAAATATTTTAAAATTAAAGAATTTACATGGAATAGGACGGGCGGTGAACCTATTACTCAAGGCAATAGAAATCCATTGTTATACAAAAATATAAATGTTGATGGTATTAAAACTGGATATCTAGGCTCAGAAAAATATTCATTGGCTTCATCAATTAAAAGAAAAGGCAGAAGATTAATTGCTGTTGCAAGTGGTTTTGAAACAAAAAAAACTAGATCAAAAGAATCTCAGAAAATGTTAATTTGGGGTTTGACTAATTTTGACACAATAATGCTTGCAAAAAAGAATGATACTTTTGCTGAACTAGATGTTTGGCAAGGAAGAAAAAAGAAAGTGAAAGTTTATACTAATAGAGATATTTTCCAATCTATACCCAAAGCAAAAAAGAAATATTTAAAAGTAAAAATTAATTATACAGGTCCGCTTCAAGCACCTATAACTAAAGATGAGAAGTTAGCCAGTATTATAGTTGCGTTTAAAGATGAGATAATTAATGAATACCCACTTTTTTCTTTAGAAGAGATCAAGCAACAAAATATTTTTGGAAGATTAATAAATTCAATAAATTTTCTGATTTGGGGTGATGTTTAAACATCCTGTTATAGTTTTCGAGGGTGTTGAGACATCTGGAAAAACCACAAATTTAAATATAGTAAAGAATTATTTAAAAAAAAAAAATATTAAATATGTGGATTTTCGAGAACCTGGTGGAACACCTTTTTCAGAAAAATTAAGAAAATTATTATTAAATAAAAAAACCAGAACAAATGCAAAAACAGATTTATTGTTAATGCTAGCATCAAGATCCGAAAATTTTAATAATCTGATAAAAAAAAACTATAGAAAAAAAGTTATTCTAATTGATAGATTTTCAGACTCAACAATTGCATATCAACATTTTGGTATGAATTTAAATTTAAATTTAATACATCATATGAACAAGTTTATTATTGGAAATTTTAAACCAGATTTAACAATATTAAGTTTAGTAAGTACAATTAATTTAAAAAAAAGATTATTAAATAGAAAGAAATTAGATCGTTACGATAATTTTAATTTTAAATTTTACAAGAAAGTCCAAATTGGATTTAATAAATTAGCAAATAAAAAAAAAAATTACCTAATTATAGATTCAAACAAAAATTCAATTGAAAAAAATAAAATAATTATAATAAAGAAATTAGAAAATATTATCCAAATATGAATAAAATTATAGGTTTTGAAATAATTAAGGAAATATTTATAAATTTAAATAAAAATAATTTGATACCAACAAAATTAATTTTTTCTGGTAATGAAGGAATTGGGAAATTTTTATTAGCTAAAGATTTTGCTAATAACATTTATTGCGATAAAATTAAAAAAACTAATTCACACTTAAATCCAAACATATTAATTATCGAAAAAGATAAAGATAAACAATTTATAGAAATATCAAAGATAAGGGAAATGATAAAATATATTAATCATTCTTCATTTAATAATGATAAACGAATTGTTATAATTAGAGATATAGAAACATTAAACGTTAACTCATCAAATGCTTTACTCAAATCTTTAGAAGAACCTAATTTAGGTGTTTATTTTATATTAACCTACAATAATGAAAAATATTTATCTGATACTATTAAATCTAGATGTGTTGAATTTAAATTAAAAATAAGTTTTAATAATATAAAAGAAATAGTTAATAATAATTTTAACTACAATATCTATAATAATCTATCTGATGATTTTAAAATTCCTTATTTAACACCATCTTTTTTGTTAAATTTAATTAAATTCTTTAACAATAATAATTATAAACTTGATATAGATGCAGAAGAATTTCTTAAGATAATTTTGAAAGAAAAATTATTTTTATCTGATATCTTTATAAAAAAATATTTTATTTTATTTATTCAACTTTTTTTTTACAAAAAATTAAAAAATAATATTAATTATTATTATGAAATGAAAAAATATTTTTTAAAAAAATTACACAATTTAGATAAATATAATCTAGATTTAGAAACTTTTTGTATTGAATTTGAGGATAAATTATTAAGTGAATAAAAATTATTACATAACAACACCAATTTACTATCCTTCTGCTAAGCCTCATATGGGACATGCGTATTCAAGTATAATTGCTGATTTTTTTGCTCGTTTTAAAAAAATTGACGGTTACAATGTTTATTTTTTAACAGGCACAGATGAGCATGGTTTAAAAATACAAAGATCTGCTGAAAAGTTAAATAAAGATCCAAAATCATTTTGTGATGAAATAAGTAAAACATTTGAGGATTTAACCAAAACATTAAACCTATCAAATACTGATTTTATAAGAACTACAGAAAATAGACACAAAGTATCTGTACAAAATTTATGGAATATACTTGAAAAAAATAAACAAATTTTTTTGTCTAAATATTCTGGTTGGTATTCTGTGTCAGACGAGGCTTTTTATAATGAAGATGAAGTTGAAGAAAAAGATGGTTTAAAAGTTGCTAAATCATCTGGTTCAGCTGTTGAGTGGGTTGAAGAAGAATCTTTTTTTTTTAAACTTTCAGAATGGGAAAAACCGTTATTAGAATTTTATGAAAAAAATAAAAATTTTATTTTACCTGAAAGTAGAAGAAATGAGGTAATCAGCTTTGTCAAAAGTGGTTTAAAAGATTTATCTGTCAGTAGAAAAACATTTTCTTGGGGTGTAAAAGTACCGAGTGATGAAAATCATGTAGTTTATGTATGGTTAGATGCATTAACAAATTATTTAAGTTCTTTAAAATATCCCGATAAAAATAATGAATTATATAAAAATTTTTGGCCAGCAGATTTACATATTATTGGTAAAGACATATTAAGATTTCATGCTATTTATTGGCCAGCATTCTTGTTAGCTGCAAAAATAGAACCTCCAAAAAGGGTATATGGACATGGATGGATACTCTCTGGTGAAGAAAAAATGTCAAAATCAAAAGGAAATATTTTAGATCCATTAGAAATAATAAATGTTTATGGTTTAGATCCATTAAGATATTATTTACTTAAAGAAGTTTCTTTTGGTAATGATGGAAATATTTCAGAGGAAAAACTAGAAAATTGTATTAATAGTGATTTAGCAAATAATTTTGGAAATTTATGTCAAAGAGTACTTTCTTTTGCTGAAAAAAATTGTTCATCTTTAATACCTGAACACAAATATAATGATGAAGATTTAGAAATTTTAAAACCATTAAATAATCTAGATAAAATAAGATCATTTATAGATAATCAAGACATAAACCAATATATGAGTTTTATCGTTGATAGATTGTTTGCAGCAAACAAATATTTTAACGATCAGGAACCTTGGAAGAAGAAAGATGATAGATTAAGGTTAAATACTATTGTTTATACTGCATTAGAATTAATTAGAAAAATTACTATCTTGCTTTATCCAGTAATGCCAGAAACATCATTAAAAGTGCTAAATGTTTTTGATAAATTGGAAAATTCTATTGATTTTACATCAATAGATAATAATGAAATTTTAAAAAAAGATTTAAAAATAAATAAATTAGATATTTTGTTTAAAAAAATTGAAAAATGATAGACTCACATTGTCATCTTGATCACGAACCCCTTTATTCAAATATTAGTGATGTTATCAAACGTTCTAAGGAAAATGGATTAAAGAAAATTCTAACTATTTCAACCAATTCAAAAAGTTTTGAAAATATTAAAAAAATAATAAATCTTGATGAAATAATTTATGGAAGTATAGGTATTCACCCTCATGAGTCTAGTAATGATAATATGGATAAAAAATTCATTGTTGAAAATGCTAATAAATTTGAAAAAATAATTGGAGTGGGAGAGACAGGATTAGATTTTTATTATCAAAATAGTCATAAGGATGATCAAATTAAAAGTTTTGAGACACATATTGAGGCCTCCATTGAACTAAATTATCCTTTAATAGTTCATTCTAGAAGTGCCGAAACAGAAACTTTTAACATTTTAAATAAATATAAAAATAGTGATATTAAAATACTTATGCATTGTTTTACAGGTTCAAAAGAGTTTGCAAAAAAAATGATGACATTAAATGCGTATTTTTCTGCTAGTGGAATAATAACTTTCAAAAATAGTACTGATCTACAAGAAACATTTAAAATGATTGAAAATGATAAAATTTTAATTGAAACAGACAGTCCTTTCTTAGCACCTATACCAATGAGAGGTAAAAAAAACGAACCTTCTTTTATTAAATATACATTGGAAAAACTTTCAGAATTAAAATCAATAACTTTTGATGAATTAGAAGATATTACAAATAATAATTTTAAAAGATTATTTTTTCAATAATGAGTATAAAATTTATAATATTAGGTTGTGGAAGCTCCATGGGTGTGCCAAGACCCGATGGATTTTTTGGAAATTGTGATCCAAAAAATAAGAAAAATTATAGAACAAGATGTTCTGCGCTGATTAAAACAACTGATGAAAATATTTTAATTGATACATCTCCTGACTTAAGACAACAGTTATTGCGTCATAAAATTAAGAAAATTGATAAAGTATTTTACTCACATATGCATGCTGATCAAACTCATGGGATCAATGATTTAAGATCTTTTTTTATTAATAGTAGAAAACAAGTTAATGTTTATGCTGATAATGAAACATCTAAACTTCTAAAACAAAGTTTTTCATATTGTTTTAAAAGTTTCTCTAAAGAGTACCCTGCAACTTTAAAATTAAATAAATTAAAAAAAAATTCTTTTATTAAACATAAAAATAAAAATCTAAAATTTAAATCAATTGTTGTTCAGCATGGTTCAGTCAAATCTAATTGTTTTATAATTGAAAAAAAACTTGCATATATTACTGATGTAAGCGATATTTACAAAAAAGATTTTTTTTATTTTAAAAATCTTAAGTATTTAATAATTGATTGTCTTTGGTACAATTTTCATCCATCACACTTCAATTTGGAAAAATCTTTATACTTCATCAAAAAATTTAAACCAAATAAGGCTATTCTTTCAAATTTATCACCAGTCTTAGATTATAACCAGTTAAAGAGAGTTATACCAAAAAATGTCATTCCAGCACATGATGGTTTAACTATAGAACTATAGAATTTCTTCTATTTTATTTATGATCTTATTTGATGTTGGTTTTGTAAAAGAAGCATATGTATCTTCAACATTTCCCTGTTTATTGATTAATATTTTATGAAAATTCCACTTAGGAATTGCAGACTTGCCAAAATTATTTTCTGCCCACTTAAAAATCTCATGAGCATCCCTTCCTTTTACCTCTGTAATAGTTGTTAATGGAAAATTTATTTCAAAATTAACTTCACAAAATTCTTTTACTTCACTATTTGTTTTTTTTTCTTGATTGAAAGAGTCTGAGGGCACTCCAAGGACAATAAGACCCTTAGATTTGTATTTATCCCATAATTCTTGCAAATCCTCATATTGTTTTGTGAAACCACAATAGCTGGCAGTGTTAACTATAAGTATAACTTTATCTCGATAATCTTTTAATTTAATGATTTCTCCATTAATACTCTCTATTTCTAAATCATAAAAACTTTTCTGATTATTGCTCATTGCTGAATTTTTAAAAAAAAAAATTATTATTGTTAAACTTATTATTATTAATTTTTTCATAAACTACTTACTTATTTGGGGTAAGTAGTATCAAGAAGTACCCAAATAAAGTGGATAATAATGACCCAGTTAAAACTCCTATTTTAACTCCATCCATGTATTGCATATTTTCAACAAAAGCTAAATTCCCCACAAATAAGCTCATTGTAAAACCAATACCCGTTAAAACACCAACGCCATAAAAGTTAAACCAGTTAGAATTATTAGGCATCTGGGCTATTTTCATTTTTATTGAGACATAAGAAAATACAAATACTCCTAATTGTTTACCAACAAACAATCCTAATAATATTCCTAATGGAACTTTATTAAGTAATGATGCAAAAGATAAACCTTCTAATGAAACACCAGCATTTGCAAAAGCAAATAATGGCATAATACCAAATGCAACATAAGGACTGATTGCATGTTCAATTTTTATTAGTAGTGAAAAATCTTTATCTTTTTTTCTATGAGGTATAGTCATAGCAAGCAAAACTCCAGCAATTGTTGCATGAATTCCTGAGTTATGAGTGAAGTCCCAAAGAAATATTCCTACAATTAAATAAGGTAAGAATTTCTTTATATTGAATTTATTAATAACTAAAAGAACAATAAATGCTAGCAACATCAGGCTCAAATATTTAATGCTTAAGTCTCCTGAATAAAATAATGCTATTATTACTATTGCTCCTAAGTCATCTATAATAGCTAAAGCAGTTAAAAAAACTTTTAATGATAATGGAACTCTTTTACCTAGTAAGGACAATACTCCTAAAGAAAATGCAATGTCAGTTGCAGATGGAATAGCCCATCCATTCATTGTTTCACTATCTCCAAAATTTATAAAAACATAAAATAATGCAGGCACTAACATTCCTCCAACTGCAGCAATAATTGGAAGTAGCGCTTGTTTTATATTTGAAAGTTCACCTTGTAAAAATTCTCTTTTAATTTCTAATGTTACAAAGAAGAAAAATATTGCCATCAAAGCGTCATTAATCCAATGTAATACGGATAATTTTAAACCAAAATTATTTATTCCTAAAAATAAATATTTATTCAATGTGGAAAAATATAATTCAGATAAATTAGAATTACTTACAATTAAAGCTATTATGGCTGCAAAAAGCAAGACCAGACCACTAGCGGCTTCTAATTTGAAAAACCATCTAAATGGTTTTGTAATTATCTGAATCATTTTTACCTGACTAAATCTTTAATAAATAATTTCAAGTCATTTATTACTAGATACAAACTATCTGACATTTTTAATATGCCAGGAAATATAACAGATATCTGATTTTTAAATGTGTCTAAAAATAAGATAAATGCAATAATTGAAATAATTATTAAAAATATTTTTTTAATAATATTGTTTTCTCTTGAAACTGAACTTTTATGAATGGACACTAATTCTTTTGATGTACTCTCTTTTGTTGAAGATTTTTTTGAAATTTTGTTGATTCTTTTCTTCGTTTGTTTTAAGGGTTCTTCAACTGGTTCAATATTAATCTCTAATTTATTTTCCTCAGTTTCATTTAGTTTGTTATTTTCAGCCTCTAATTTTATATTTTGTTCTTTTTTAAAAAACCATGTATGATCGCAATTGCCGCACTTTAAAAGTCTACCTTCATCTGGAATTAATTTTTCATCAATATTGAACTTCTTAGAACAAGCCGGACATTCAATGATCATAGATACTTATATATAGCAATTTTTATAAAATTTCCTTTTAAATAATGATTAATATACTTTGAAATTTTTTTTATCTACTGTATTAGTACTCAATTCGGGGTGTAGCGCAGCCTGGTAGCGCACTTGGTTTGGGACCAAGGGGCCGTAGGTTCAAATCCTACCACCCCGACCATTTTATGAAAAAAGCTAAAATTTATAAACCATCTAAAACTGCCATGCAGTCAGGATTAAAAAAATTTGATAAATGGATTATTGAATACATTACTGATGATCCTGGTACAAATCCTTTGATGGGATGGGAGAGCTCTACAGATACTTATGGTGAATTAAAATTAGAATTTTCCACGAAAGAATTAGCAATTGAATATGCAAAGAGGAATCATATTGATTTTGAATTAATAGAACCTAACAAAAGAAAAATTACTTTAAAGTCTTATGCTGATAATTTTACTAAATAATGTTTAAATTCTTTACAGAAAAAAAATGGTACGGTTGGAGCATATTTGGATCAATCTTCATACTAGTTTCAACCTGGTATCAAGTTCAATTAGATGTAAAAATTAATGAATGGTTTGGTGAATTTTATGATACTCTTCAAAAGGCTCTAACAGAACCTGGTTCAGTAACAGAAACTGAGTTTATTGGATACCTTTTTACTTTTGCAAAAGTTGCAGGTCTCTGGATTATAATTGCCATTGTAACAGGTTTCTTTGTATCTCATTGGGTATTTAGATGGAGAACCTCAATGGCTGAATACTATCATTCACAATGGTTAAAAGCTCGTTTAACAGAAGGTGCTTCACAGAGAGTTCAGGAAGATACATTAAAATTTGCAAGAATAATGGAGGGACTTGGTGTAGGACTTTTAGACAGCATTATGACTTTGGTAGCCTTCTTACCAATTTTATGGGGATTATCTAAACAAGTAGATGTGCTTCCATGGATTGGTGAAGTTGATCATGCTTTAGTATGGGTTGCGATAATATCTGCACTTGGTGGAACAGTCTTATTAGCGGCAGTAGGTATAAAATTACCTGGCATTGAATATGATATTCAAAAAGAAGAAGCTGGTTATAGAAAAGAATTAGTTCATGGAGAAGATGATCCTATAAGGGCGGCCCCACCAACTATTGGTCAATTGTATGATAGAGTAAGAGGCATTCACTATAAATCATATTTCCACTATTTATATTTTAACGCAGTTAAATGGAGCTATTTTCAAGGTATGGTAATTGTTCCATACTTAGCATTGGCACCGACAATAGTGTCAGGTGCTATAACATTGGGTTTTGTTCAGCAAATAACCCGAGCATTTGGAAGAGTTGAAAATTCGTTGCAATATTTAGTTAGAAGCTGGTCTACAATAGTAGAATTGATTTCAGTTTGGAAAAGATTGAGTGAATTTGAATCTAGATTGAAATATAATTCAGAAGAAACCACTGTTGAAAATATTTAATGTCTTTAGATAAAGATTTAATCAATAAACTTGTTAAAGTTACCTCTAGAGCTGCTGTTAATTGTTATCAATACCTTGGTAAGGAGGATAAAAAATCCGCTGATAAAGCAGCAACAGACTCGATGAGGAATGATTTAAATAATTTAGAAATTAATGGAAAAGTAGTAATAGGTGAGGGTGAATTAGATGATGCACCAATGTTGTATATTGGGGAAAAACTTGGAAAGGGCAATGGTCCAAATCTAGATATAGCCGTAGATCCGCTTGAAGGAACAAACTTTGTTGCAAAAAATAATCCAGGTGCAATATCTGTTTTAGCCATATCAGAAAAAGGCAATTTATTTAATGCTCCAGAAACTTACATGAATAAAATAGCAGTAGGTAAAGATGTACCATTTGATGCAACTGATTTAGATTTTCCTCTAAAAAAAAATATTTCCAATATAGCAGATGCAAAAAATAAAAATATTAATGAACTTTCGGTATGCATCCTAGATAGACCAAGACATAAAAAGATTATCAAAGAATTAAAACATTTAAATGTAAATATAAAATTAATTTCAGATGGTGATATTTGTGGTGCTCTCTTAGTTACTGATGATAAATATAATGTAGATTTATTTTTAGGTATTGGCGGAGGTCCTGAAGGAGTTATTTCTGCCACAGCATTAGATGCTTATGGATGTAAATTTCAAGGTAGATTTATATTTGCAACTAATCAAGATAAAGTCAGAGCAAAAAAAATGGGTATAGTAGACCTAAATAAAAAATATGAATTAAATGAAATAGTAAAAGGGGATAGCATTTTTTGTGCGACAGGTATTACCAATACAGAAATGGTTGCAGCTATAAAAAAAGAAAATACTAAATTTATTACTGAAACTCTTGTCACACATAAAGAAACTACAATAGAAATTATAAAAAGTGAGGAACCAATAGCTTGATTATTTTTAATAATTGAAATAGAAACTCCATCTCTGGTCCCTTCGTCTATCGGTTAGGACACATGGTTTTCATCCATGAAAGAGGGGTTCGATTCCCCTAGGGACCGCCATAATATTAAATTATATTTCCCTAAAATTTGTTTCCCACAATTTTAACCAATTTTCTGATACAGCTGGAATCGATCTTGATAAATGATAAGAAAGGGAATTGACTGGTGCAAAACAGTAATGTTTTTTAAAAATATTGTGTAAAGGTTTTTCAAATGGAGAATTTTCTTGTTCACCTACAAGCCTAATTTCATTTCTAAATCTATTAAGTAAATTTTTTGAAAATAAAAAAGTCAATAAAGTTTCACCCACACTTCTCCATTTATAATTTTTTCCAATAATAAGTGATGTTTTATAATTTGAATCATAATAAAAAGGATAATCAGATGGACACATAAAAATATCGTTTTTTAATATTGATGATATTTTTGAAAAACTTAATATCATTTCATTAATACATTCAGGTTCAAATAAGTAATCATCTTCTATAAAAAAAACTAAATCTTCACTTTTTTCTGCCAAATCACAACATTCTAAATATGAACCTCTGTTACCGCGAATTTTAGATTTAAAAAAATTAATTTTAAATTTTTCATTAGTTAATAAATTATTAATTTTGTTATCAAAATCCATATTTGATCCATCAGATATAAGATTCAAATTTATTTTTAAATTATTTTGATTTAAGAAATTCAAAATGGAAGATTTTAAGCTTACAAGACATACTTTAATCAAAATTTCCTTATTAATATTAGGTATAATTCTTTTCCATCTATCTGTAGACTGCCATAGGCTGTTGGATGGAGAATATCTAAACATTATATCAAGATTATTTACTTTTCTATCTAAGTTAGTAAATCCAGAAGATAAGTTAAAAGATTTATAATTTAAGATATCATGATTTGACGAATTATTTTCTATTGGTGGATTTATGAAATTATAATTAAATTTATCAATAGCATAAACATTTAATAGTTTAAGTATTAATCTTTTTATTTTATTTTTTTTTTTTATTTTTCTAGAAAACATATTTTAGTCTTATTTATTTACATTATATTTTATATAAAAAAAATATATAGAAACTTATATGAACTATTACGTATATTTAATAATTTCAAAAAGAAATAATTCATACATTTCATACGTAGGTTACACAAATAATATTAAAAAAAGAATAAATATGCATAATGAGTCTAAAGGAGCAAAATTTACAAGAGGAAATAAATGGGAATTAATATATAAAGAATCTTACAATACAAAATCTAGTGCGATGACAGCTGAATATAAATTGAAGAAAAATTACCATTTAAGGAAAAAAATAAAAAAAAATTTTATTTATAAATGAAAATAGCAATTTTATTACCATATAAAGAAGACTATACATCAAAATATTCAGGAGCTGTATCAATTCATGTTTCTAATTTATATAAATACTCAAAATATAAGAATAATATTGAAATTTTTGGTAACACTAATTTTAAGAGTTATTTAACTAAAAACTTTAAAAATATTACAATTAAAGAAAATATTTTATCCAGTAGTAACAAAAAATATTTAAATAAATTTATTGAAGATCAAAAAAAAAATCTTTCAGATATTATTGAAATTCATAATAGACCAAATTATGTTGATACAATTAATAATAATCTAAATTCAAAAATCATACTTTATTTTCATAATAATCCATTGAGTATTGCTGGCTCGAAGTTAAAAAGTGAAAGATTGTTATTATTAGAAAAATGTGAATACATTTTTTTTAATAGTAAATGGACAAAAGATCAATTTTTTAAAGAAATTGAGGAAAATAGATTTAATGATAAATTTGGAATTTGTTATCAATCTACAAAAAAAATAAAATTAAATATAGATAAAAAAAATAATATAATAACTTTTGTTGGTAAGCTTAATTCTGCAAAAGGATATGACATATTTGGTAATGCAATTATAAAAATACTAAATAAATATAATAAATGGAAGTCTATTGTTGTTGGGGATGAACCTAGAGAAAAACATGTCTTCGAACACAAAAATTTAAAAATTTACAGTTTTAAAGATAATGAATTTGTTTTAAATCTTTTAAAAAAAGCAAGTATTTCAGTTGCATGTTCTAGATGGGAAGAGCCATTTGGTAGGTCAAGTTTAGAAGCATGTAGTATGGGCTGTGCTACTATTATTACCAACAGAGGCGGTCTAATTGAAACTACAAAAAATCCAATTATTTTAAAAAATTTAAAATCTTCTGAATTATTCAATGTAATTGAAAAATTGATCTTGAATAAAAAATTAAGACAAAAATATCAAAAACTTAATTATAAAAGTTTTTTCCTTACTCATGAGTATGTATCAAAAATTATTGATAATATAAGAGAAAAAATAATTAATAAAAATTTAAAACTAATAAATATTAATAGAAATTCAAAATTAAAAATTATTCATATCACTAATTTTAATTTAAGATATTTTGGCAGATTACAATATAACACAGGTATAAGAATAAATAATGGTCTAATAAGATTGGGCCACAATATTCTTAGTTTATCTGATAGAGATCTAATAAGTTATACTAAATCAATTAGAGATCCATCTGGTGCTAAATATTTGAATAAATTAATTTTAAATTCAATAAATAATTTCAAACCAGATATAATTATTTTAGGTCACGCAGATCGAGTGAATATAGATGTATTAAGTGAAGCCAAAATTAAAAATAAAAGTCTTAAAATATCACAATGGTTTTTAGACCCTCTGTCTAGAAAAGGGCCAGACTATGAAAAAAACAAGTTTAGGGTAATAGAAAAAAGTAAAATATGTGATACTTCCTTTGTAACTAGTGATCCAAATTCATTAGATTTTAAAATAAATAATTCTTTTTTTATGCCCAATCCTTGTGATAATTCATTGGATTACCTAAGAAATTATGAGATGAAACCTGAATACGATATTTTTTATGCTATTAGTCATGGTGTTCATAGAGGAATATTAAGACCTGGCAAAACTGATGAAAGAGAGATATTTATAAAAAAACTTAAATCTAAATGTAAAGAAATTTCTTTTGATACATATGGTATGTTCGGTATACAACCTGTCTGGGGTGATGAATTTTTAACAAAACTTTCTAATTCTAAAATGGCTTTAAATTTAAGTAGAGGAAAGCCAGTAAAATATTATAGTAGTGATAGATTAGCTCAATTAATGGGAAATGGATTGTTAACTTTTATAAATAAAGATACTCAATATGGAGATTTTTTTAATAATAAAGAAATGATTTTTTATTCAAATCTTGATGACTTATCAGAAAAAATAAAAAAATACTCGAAGAATGATAGAGATTGGAGAAAGATTGCAAAAAATGGACATAGAAAATATCAAAAACATTTTAATTCAACTAATGTGAGTAATTATATAATTGACAAAACTTTTGGAATAAAATCAAAATATTATTGGGAATGATTTCAAAAAAAAAAGCTTTAATTTTTGGTATAACTGGTCAAGATGGTTCTTATTTAGCAGAATTTTTATTAGAAAAAAATTACATAGTTCATGGTGTGAAGAGAAGATCTTCAAGCGAGAATACAAACCGAATAGATCATATTTTCGATAGTATAAATTTTAAAAATAAAAATTTTTTTTTACATTATGGCGATGTTGCAGATGGTACAAATATACTGAATATTATAAATAAAGTTAAACCAGATGAAATTTATAATTTAGCTGCTCAAAGTCATGTCAGAGTATCTTTTGATGTTCCTGAGTATACAGCAGATACTACTGCTATTGGAACACTCAGAATTTTAGAATCTATAAGAGCTTTGAATTTTTTTAAAACAAAATTTTATCAAGCTTCTAGTTCTGAAATGTTTGGTAAACAAAAAAGTTCAAAACCACAAAATGAATTTACGAAATTTAATCCTATGTCAATTTACGGTGTATCAAAAGTTTTTTCATATCATACTACAATTCTATATAGAGAGGCATACGGCTTTTTTGCCTGTAATGGTATTCTATTTAATCATGAGTCTCCTAGAAGAGGTCCAACTTTCGTTACAAAAAAAATTGTTCAAGGTCTTGTAAGAATAAAAAAAGGTTTGCAAAAAGAATTAATACTTGGGAATTTATACTCTGTAAGAGATTGGGGTCACGCAAAAGACTACGTGGAAAGTATGTGGAAAATATTACAATATAAGAAACCTGATGACTGGGTTGTTTCAACCAATAAAAATATAACTGTTAAACAATTTGTTAATTTATGTGCAAAAGAACTAGGATTTAAGTTAGTTTGGAAAAATAAAGGAATTAAAGAAATAGGTTTTGATCAAATTTCAAAAAAAATAATTATTAAATTAGATAAGAAATATTTTAGACCAGCTGAAGTTGATTATTTAAAAGGTGATTATGCGAAAGTTAGAAAAATTCTTAAATGGAAACCTAAATATTCTATAAAAAATTTAATTTCAGATATGATTAAACACGAAATTAAGTTGTATGAATAATTTCTCATATCCTTTAGTTGAAAATCCTTTTTCAGATGATGATATAAAAAAAGCAAAAAGTGTATTAAATTCTAAACAATTAACACTTTCAACGAATACATTTAATTTTGAAAAAAAATTTAAAAACAAAATTAAGAGCAACTTTTCTTTAATGGTCAACTCAGGATCATCAGCAAATCTTTTAGCATTTCAATGTTTAATTAATCCATATCGAAAAAAAAGATTAGAAAAAAATTCAGAAATCATTATTCCATCTTTATGCTGGTCGACATCATTATGGCCAATTATACAATCAAATTTAAAACCAATATTTGTAGATATTAATAAAGACACTCTTAATATTGACATTGATGATTTAGAAAAAAAAATTACAAAGAAAACTAAAGCAATAATGTTAATACATGTACTTGGAAATTGTTGTGATATGGACAGATTAATGCAAATTAAAAAAAAACATAATTTAATTCTTATAGAGGATACTTGTGAATCTTTAGGAACAAAATTCAATAATAAATATTTAGGAACTTTTGGAGAATTTTCATCTTTTTCCTTTTATACCTCGCATCAAATTTCAGCAGGTGAGGGTGGTATGATTTGTTGTAAAGATAAAAACGATTATGAAATAATCAAATCACTAAGATCACACGGTTGGTCAAGAGGCACATCATTTGAAAATAAATATAAAAATGATAAATATTTAAATAAGAAATTTATTTTTTTTAATTCTGGATTCAATTTGAGGCCCACAGAAATATCAGCGGCTATAGGATACAATCAGTTTAAGAGACTAGAAAAAATGAAAAATAGTAGAAATTCTAATCGTAAAAAGATTATTAATGCTTTTAAAGATAACAAAGTTTTAAGAGATACCATAAGTTTTTTTCAACCAAGTAAAAAAGTAAAACCTTCATGGTTTGGTCTCCCTTTAAGGTTTTATACAAAACATAATTTAAATAAAATCTTAATTAAACTTGAAAAAATGGGTGTAGAAACTAGACCAATTATAAGTGGAAATTTTACCAGACAGCCAGCAGCTAAAGTTTATAAATTATTTAAAAAGAATAATTTTAGAAATACAGATGAAATATATAACTCAAGTTTTTTTATAGGTTTGCCTACACCTAAATTAAAGAAAAAAAAGATTGAGAAGTTAGTAAAGATATTCGAAAAGATTTTTAAAAATTGATGAAAATATGTTTTATTGATAGAACAGATTTCAAATATTCGTATGAAGATAAATTAGAAAGCAAATTAAGAGGTGCTGAAACTATATTAATTAATTTGTCCGAGAATCTACATAAATTAGATAATGAAGTATTTGTTTTTAATAATTCATCTATTCATTATTCAAATAACAATTACACTTGGACCGACATAACAAATTTAAAAAAATATAATTATGAATATGACGTAGCTATTTCAAATGGAGATATCAACTTGCTCAACACAGTTAATGCAAAAAAAAAATTTGCCATATCATATAGTATTCAAACTATTGAAAAATTTATAAGAAAAAAACAAATATTTTCCTATTTGAAACATAAACCTAAAATTATTCTTATTGGTGAATATCATAAAATTAAAAGATCTTTTTTAACTAGAATTTTTGGATATGATTTTTTAGACGTATCTGTGGATGATATTTTCAATAAAACAACTTTGGTTGAGAAAATTGATAATAACAAAGCTATTTTTACCTCCAGGAGTGACAGAAATATGGATTTATTGATTAATATTTGGAAAAATAAAATATTTAAAAGTAATGATGCATATAAATTATTTGTAACGCCAAACCAAAATTATAATAAAATAAATAAATACAATATTTTTTTTAGATCAATGAAAAATCAGAACGATTTAATTAATGATGTTCAAACATCTAGGGTCATGCTAGTTCCAGGTCATAAAGCTGAATTGTTTTGTCTTGCAGCAGAAGAGGCTAGAGAGCTATGCGTCCCAATTGTAACTTTGGGTATTGGATCTTTAGTGGAAAGAGTTGAACATGGCAAAACTGGCTACATTGCAAAAAATATTGATGAATTTGCACACTATACTCTTAAAATTTTTAATAATAATAAAATTTGGGAAGAATTAAGAAGTAATTTATTGAAATTGAGAGGAAAACTAAGTTGGGAAAAATCAAGTAAAAAATTTTTAAGTACATTAAAAAAATAAATTTATGAAAAAAGCGATAATAACGGGTATACTTGGACAAGATGGTGTATATCTTGCTAGATTGCTATTAAAAAAAAAATATAAAGTTTTTGGCCTTTATAAAGATAAAAATTCAAAAAATAATAAATTCTTACAAAAGAAAATTAAATATATTAAAGTTGACATAAGAGATAAAAACTCTTTAGTTAAGATTTTAAAAAAAATAAGACCTAATGAAATTTACAATCTAGCTGCATCATCTTCAGTTAGTAAATCTTTTGATAGTCCAATTGACTCAATATTAACAAATTGTGTTGGTTATTTAAATATTTTAGAAGCAGTTAAAGAAAATTCAAAAAAAACTAAAATATTCCAAGCATCTAGCTCAGAAATGTTTGCTAATTCAAAGTATAATTTAATTAATGAAAATACAAATTTTTCCCCAATTAATCCTTATGGTGTAAGCAAAGTAGCGGCACATTCTTTAACAAAGTTCTATAGAGAAGCATATAATCTAAAATGTTCAACTGGAATTTTATTTAATCACGAGTCTATTCTTAGAACTGAAGAATTCGTGTCAAAAAAAATTGTAAAGAAATTATATGATATATCGATTAAAAAAAATGGAATATTATTTTTAGGTAATATTTATTCCAAGAGAGATTTTGGATATGCGCCTGAATATGTGCAGGCAATGTGGAAAATTTTACAACAAAAAAAAAGTGATGATTTTATTATCGCAAGTGGTAAATATTATTCTATAAAATATTTCGTAAATATTGTTTGCAAAGAATTTAAAATTCCTTTTACTTGGAAAGGTACTGGTATAAACGAACATTGTATTAATAAAGAAAATAAAAAAATTTTCGTTAAAATTGATAAAAAACTTTATAGACCCTTAGACGTCAAACCAATTAAAGGTAATACAAATAAAGCTAATAAAGTATTAAAATGGAAATCTACTACAAATTTTAAAGATCTTATTAAAATACTTTGTAAAGATGTAATAAATGAAAAAAATTTTAATCCTTAAAAATGATAGAGTAGGTGATTTCTTTAACTCTATAAAAGGAATTAATTCAATAATTAATGAGCATAAAAATTACGAAACTACTATTGTTTTATCGAATTATTCAAAAGAATTGTCTTTTTTATTTGATTTTAAAAATATTAAGATTGAAATTTTAAATTTTGATTTGAATTATAGAGATAAATTATATATTTCAAAAAAAGTTATATTCGAAAAATTTGAAAAAGTATTCATTTTAGCTCCTAAAAATTTTTATTTTTATTTACCTTTAATATCTAAATCAAAATTTTTTGCTATTTGCATAAAAGAAAAAAATAAAATCAGACCATTTAAATTTTTAATAAAAAAACTTCATTTATACGCTATTAATGATAGATCTTTTAAAAAATTTGGAGAAAGTATTGAAAATTTGATCGAGAAAATTTCAAATAAAAATAATATTAATTATCCTAACATATTAAATAATAATCCTAAAATATCTAATTTGTTAAATTATAACCTTATACATTTAAAAAAATTTGTTCATGTTCACTATAAACATAGCCTTTTTAAAAAAAATGGATGGAAATTGAACGATTTTGTTGATTTGCTTCTTAAAATATCGAGTAAAGGTTATCAAGTTATCTTAACTTCAGATTTTTGTAATTCCTATTATAATGATTTTTTTTTAAAAAAATTTTCTTTTATAAACTTTGAAACTAATTCTAAATTTGTTGATGATAGTAGTATTATTTATCTCCATAATATAACAATTAGCGATTTATTTAAAGTTATTGATTTATCAAATCAAGTTTTAGCACCACACGGTACAATGACGGTAATGGCTAGTTATCTTAAAAAAAAAGTTATAGATATATATGATATAACTGTAAGAATTAATTCCTTCAGAGAATACAAACCAACGAATAAAAATTATAGTTTTTTAATTTTAAAAAATAATACAGAAAAAATAAAAAAAAAGATTATTAATTTTTTATAATTTAATTTTATTAAGGGCATTATTTTTAAATATATTAGCTTCCCTAATATATCTTCTAACCATTTGTGTTGTTTTATGACCTGTCATAGCCATTATGCTTCGCTCATCAGCGCCTGAATCAGCAGCTGATGTTGCAAAACCCGACCTTAAACTATGACCTGCAAAATTTTTGTTTTCAATACCCGCTAACTTTAAATATTCTTTCATTAATAAAACTACAGATTGGTCAGTTAATCTTTTATCTGTTAATGATAAACCTTTAGAAAATCTTCTAAAAATTGCTCCAGACTTAATTTTAGAAATTTCTAACCATTTTTTTAGATTTGTAACAGGACAGTAAATTTCATTATCGAAGTAGGGTAGTCCTTTAGTCATTCCTTCTCCGAATTGGTCAGTTTTTGATCTTTTAACAGTTATTTTTAGACCCTCAGGAACAAATTCTAAATCTTCATGATCAATTGAAATGATCTCGGACCTTCTAAAGCCACCTGCAAAGCCAATTAAGATTATTGATTTGTCTCTAAGTTTTTTTATTTCCTGAGTTTTTTGTTCATTAATTACATTAATAATTGATTTTAAATGATTGATTAATATAGGTTTTTTACCTTTCTGAATACTTCCTTTGACCCTTCTTATTCCCATTAAATTTTCAACAATGATTGGATGTTTTGTGTCTAGATAATGACCTTTAAACCTATGAACCATGCTTATTGATACTAATCTTCGTCTTAAAGTACTGATTTTTGAGTTTTTAGATAGATGGGTAAGGTATAAGGAAACTATTTTTGGCTCTGTTGGTAAAGAATTTAATCCATGCTTTGCACAAAAAGCTCCAAAGTCTTTAAAATCAGATTTATAAGCTCTTAAGGTATTATTTGCCTTTGAACTTTTAAGGTTATTTAAAGTTTCCTCATTAAGCGATTTTAGGTTTGTTGTCAGCTCATTCATATAATTACTATTGATAACAATTAATTATCATTAGTAATATATCAAGTGATTTTAAATGTCAAATGAATTAAACTTAAAAATTCATGACTATAGATGGTGAAATTCCTACAAGCTATTTTTTAATAATATCTATAGGTTTAACTATACTGAGTTATTTGGTTTATAAAAAAAATGGGAAATCTTTAGAAGTATACTTCTTATCTTTTTTAACAATAATTTTCTATTTATCCTATTTTATTCTTATTTTTGTTGGACCCAGATAGTTTATTAACGCTATCCACAGCTGTTAAAAACCCTTAATTATCAACTATAAAGTGATACTAATATAATTTGCACTGTGATAATTTCATAAATGAATTAAGAGGCAACTCTTAACTGACCATCTGGGGAAAAATCGAGAGATTCAAGCCCAGAGGGCAGAAAACCACGCAGAGTAGCGCTAAAATTGCGGGGTGGAAGGCATGGCGGTAGCGCATACAACGACGTGCCAAAAAACTACTGATCTTTGTACCTGAAAAGGTGCAGAGATACAGGGTTTTTTCTTTATATGATCCTTAAAGGTACAAAATTTCAAATTAAAGTCTGGAAATACTTAAAAACAATTAAAAAAGGTAGTGTTTTAACCTATTCTGACGTCGCAAAGGGTATTAATAAACCTCGAGCTGTTAGATCTGTAGCTAATGCTATTGGAAAAAACCCATATGCTCCTAAAATACCTTGCCATAGAGTAATCAGGTCTGATGGATCTCTAGGAGGATATTCTGGAAAAGGTGGTATAAAAACCAAGAAAAAACTGCTCAAATCCGAAGGAATCTTGCTCTAAAAACTAGCAATTCCAACGTTTTTTTTAAATTTAACAACATTTAGTAATATAATTTTAAATTCCCCTATTAGTTGCAGCTTATAAATTGAAATCTCTAAATTAGCCCTATATTTGGGGCATTAAACGCTATATTCATAAATTGCATTACTTAGGTAATTATTAAGAAAATTATTATTTTTTTGTATATTTATATCAATTAATATAAAGAAACTTCCATATAAAATTAAAACTAACTTTTATTATCAATAGATTTATTTTAAAATTTAGTCAAAATTGTTGATTTTATTGAATTATTGTCCCCTATCTCATAATCCAATTTTATTGTCTTTTTTATAATTCAAATAACTGCATATTTATTGATTTTTTTTAATTACTTGAGGTTATTTAATTGATTATTTTATAAATTTTATTCCAAATTTTTTATATTATATACAAATTAAAATATACTTGAGATAATATATAAAATGTAATAAATACAATAGTTTATATATTGTAATTAAAGTATTACATTAATATATAGTACATATATTTTAATTATATTTCTGATAATATTCTCTTTGAAAAACATATAACCCTGATGATACAATAATGAAAAGACCGATAAAAGTATATTTATCAGGAAAATCCGAAAACACATAATACCCCAAAATAAGGTTAGTAATTATCTCAAAATAACCAAATGGTGCTAATTTTGAAGCATCAGTGTAACGAAGAGATAAAATAATTAATATATGGCCTAAACAGGCAAATATACCCATTAGAGCCATCCAAGACCATTGAATTGGAGTAGGATTAATCCAAACAATAGGAACAAAAAAAGATGCGATAATGACCCCTACTACGCCAGTAATCAGCAATGTGAGTAAAGGACTATCTGTTGAATGTAATTTTCGAGTTATTATTAGATAAAAGCCGTAAAAACAGCCTGTTCCAACAGCTGCTATACTAGCAAGATTGATCTCTATAATTCCAGGTCTTATGACAACTAAAACACCAATAAAACCGACTAATACAGCAGTCCACCTTCTATATCCAACTTTTTCGTTAAGTAAGAATGGAGAAAGAGCAGTTGTGACCAATGGAGCAACGAACGCCAATGTTAATGCTTTTGCCATTGAGATTACAGAAATGGAGTAAAAAAAACATATATTTGCAAAAAATAAAGACAAACCTCTAATTATTTGTAATTTTATATTTTGAGAAAGCTTCAATTGTTCCCTAAAAAATAAAAACATAAAAAAAGTTGTGAATACAACTGTAAAAAAATATCTAGCCCAAGTTATTTGAAAGAAAGATAAATCGGATGACAAATATTTTGCAATGGCATCCATAAAGGGCAAAACCATCCATGCGGATAAATTTAAAAATATTGCTTTCATTTAAGCAAAATATTTAAGGGCAATGAATACTGTAATTGGTACTGTAACTAATGACATTAAAGTGGATACAACAATTGTACTGGATATATTATCTACATTTTTTTTTGGTGAGTACATTGAAGCAACCAAATAACAGAGTATTGCACTAGGCATAGAAGATTGAATTAGTAAAACTCCTGCTGCAAAACCAGATAAATTAAAGAATTTTATAATAAAAAAACCTACAATTGGACCAAGAATTACTCTACCTATAGAAGTTATGATCGAGTCTCTCAAAGAAAATACTTTCATTTGAGTTAAGGCAATACCTAAAGACATTAAAATCATAACAATCATGGCATAAGATAAAAGCATTGTTGTATTAATCACAAAAACTGGCATCTCTTTACCATAGTATAAAAAAATAACGGTCAAAATAATTGTATAGAAGGAAGGACTTTTTGCAATTATTGAAAAATCAAATTTTCGTTTTGCAAGAAATATATTTGCAGTAAAATGTAGAAGTATTACCAAAGATGATATAGCTGCAGCAACACCCATCCCTAATTTACCATAAGCAAAAAGACATATTGGTATACCCATATTGCCTGTGTTAGGTAAAAAAAAAGTAGGTAATTCTCTTATATAATCTTTTTTCATAAGAATTAAAAAAACAAGGCCGATTAAAGCAAATGATGAAAGTAATATTAATGCATAAACAAAATATTCTGCAAATATATTAAAAGTAACGCCAGTTGATGTAAGAGAAAAAATAACTAAAGCTGGAGTTCCAAAATTTCCAGCATAAGATGTTATAAAAGAAGTATCGAAATTTGGATTTTTTTTGCCTAATAAAAAACCAATTCCAACAATAAAAAATACAGGGAATAGAACTTCAAAGAGCTTTAAATAAAGTTCCATTAAAAAAGTCTTAATAATATAGGGTTTTTAATAATATTTTTATTTGATTTAAAAGATTTAATGCATTTCTGATAATCCTTTTCAAAGGATTTATGGGTAATAATAACGATAGATGCAGTTTTATTTTTATTATTTGGTATTTGTATTAATCTTTGAACAGAAATTTTATGTTTTGCGAATTTTTTAGTTATATCAGATAAAACTCCTGATTTATCCTTAACTTCAAGCCTAATATATAATGCATTAGAATAGTTATCTATATTATAAATAGATGAAGATTTCCTTTTATTGTATGAAATACCAAAAGGATATTTGATATTACCACGTAAAATTGATAGAAGATCAGACATTAAAGCAGATGATGTAGGACCAGGTCCAGCACCTTCTCC
This sequence comes from uncultured Pelagibacteraceae bacterium, assembly GCA_902601895.1. Lineage (GTDB taxonomy): Bacteria > Pseudomonadota > Alphaproteobacteria > Pelagibacterales > Pelagibacteraceae > Pelagibacter. The sequence continues at coordinate 59,020 of CACKOU010000005.1, forward strand.
TTGTAAAACGCTCTCACCCACTGGATTGCCCTCAATTATAACAGCATTCATAACACCATTAACATTTGCTATGTATGTATTTTTCTTAATTAAGCAGGGATGTACTCTTTCAAATAATTTATTATTTACCATTTCAGTTATACCTAATAATTTTATTTTATAATTTAACTGACTTGCTATTTCTAAATCTTTGTACTCAATATTTTCTATACCCTCCATTAAACATTTAGATTTTGAAATTTTACTATTAAAAGCAAGAGCAGAAAGAATCTTTACTTTTGACATAGCATCATGGCCATTTAAATCTAATTTTGGATTTGCTGGTTCAGCATAACCTAAATATTGAGCTTTTTTTAAAACAGTTGAGAATCCTAACTTAGTTTCTTCCATTTCAGATAATATATAATTACAGGTACCATTTAAAATTCCATATACTTTATTTATTTTATTTGTTGCCAGTCCTTCTTTAATGGTTCTTAAAATTGGAATACCACCGCCTACAGATGCTTCAAATTCAAGATTAACTTTATTTTTTTCAGCAAGTTTTGACAAATTATTTCCATGTTTAGAAATCAGAGCCTTATTAGGAGTAACAACATGTATTCTATTTTTTAAAGCAAACTCTACTACTTTTTTAGAAATACCATCAGATTGACCAATGGCCTCAATTAGAATATCAATTCTCTTTTTTTTAAAAATTTTAAATGGATCTCTATAAAAAATTTTCTTATTAATTTTAAATTTTCTTTTTTTGTTAATATTCTTTGCTGAAATAGCAACGACAGAAATAATTTTGCCTGTTTTTTTAAAAATATCTTTTTTTTTAACATTTATTTCATTATATAAATAATTTCCAATTTGTCCCAATCCTACAATAGCAATATTATAATTTCTCATTTTAAATTAAGCTTAGGAAATTTACTCTGCTCACCATAAATAATTATATTTTTTTTAAACTTATCAAAAGCTAAATTCTCATCCAAATTTAAATCCTCTGAATTAGTAGCCATAATGCTGTCTTTCTTTTTCCAAAAATTAGAATTACGTTCAATAGAACAAGAATAAGTAAAAATTAAAATAATTATAAATAACAAATTATGCATTTAATCCCTCATTTTCATTAAAAGAGTAATAGTTATTCATATTTTGTACTGCTTGACCACTTCCACCCTTAATCAAATTATCTATGACTGACAATATAATAATTTTATTCTTATATTTACTACCACATACAGAAATATGACATTTATTTGTATTTATTACTTCATTAGTTCCTAAAAACGTATTTGGTTTTAATATTTTAACAAAGTTACTATTTTGGTAATATTTTTTTAATAAAGAATATATTTTTTCTAGAGAATCATTTTTTTTTAAATCTAAATACATTGTGGTTAATATTCCTCTAAACATGGGTGAAAGATGAGGTGTGAATTGAAACTTTACCTTTTTACCAGTTTTTAATTTAAGTTCCTGATCTATTTCTGAGTTGTGTCTATGAAAAGCCAATCCATAAGCACTTAAAGTTTCATTTAGAAATTTATCATTATATTTTTTATGAATTTTTCTACCTGCACCAGAGTAACCAGATTTAGAATCAATTACTATATTTTTTGATTTAACAATATTTTCCTTAAGTAATGGAACCAAAGGTAATAATATTGATGTTGGATAACATCCTGGACAAGAAATAATTTTATATTTTTTAATATTTTCTATGTTTAACTCTGGTAAAGAATAAATACTTTGTTTAATTAATTCTGGTGCATTATGTTTTGTTTTATACCATTTCAAATAATCTTTTGACGATTTAAGCCTAAAATCTGCCGCCAAATCAATTAAAATATTTTTATTTTTTAAATTCTTTGAAATTTTTTGAGCTTCACCATTAGGCAATGCCGTAAAAATTACATCAACATTTTTTAGCAAAGTTTTATTAAATTTAATAATTTTTGGAAGTTTATATTTATTAAAATATTTATCATAAGAGCTTATTTTCTTTCCGATAGACGTGTCACCGCAAAGATATTTAATTTTAACATTTTTATGTTTAGTTAATAATTTAACTAATTGTATACCAATATAACCAGTAGCTCCAGCTACGAGTGCGTTTATCTTAGACATAATGCAATATAACAGTTGTTTAATAAAATAATATTATCTTTTAGAAAATTGATAACTTCTTCTAGCTTTTGCACGACCTGGTTTTTTTCTTTCAACTGATCTTGGGTCTCTCGTAGTGAGTTTTTCTTTTCTGAGAGTGGGTTTCAAATTCTCATCAAATTGTAATAATGCCCTCGAAATTCCATGCACTAATGCTCCAGCTTGACCTGTTTGACCGCCCCCAACAACATTTGATCTTACATCATATTCTGTAGCTTGATTAATAATTTCAAATGGTCTTAGTATCTGCATCTTATGCGTAGCTCTTGTAAAATAATCTTCAAAATTTTTTCCATTTACATAAATTTTACCTGAGCCTTTTTTTACCCAAACCTTTGCGATTGAGGTTTTTCTTCTTCCTGTTGCATACTTAGCATCTTTAAAATCAAGCTTAATTTTCTTGGATGTAGATTGATTTGTTTCCATATTAATTTCTAATTACATTTTTTGAGTTAAGTTTTACAACTTCAACAACTTCAGGATTCTGAGCTGCATGGGGATGCTCTGATCCAGAATAAACTTTGAGTTTTGTTAATTGTTTTTTTGCTAAAGGTCCACCTGGAAGCATTCTTTTAACAGCCAACTTTAAGATTTCACCTGGTTTTGATTCTTGCAATATTTCAGGGGTTGTTTCTTTAATTCCACCAGGGTAACCTGTGTGTCTATAATATTTTTTATTTGAAAACTTATTCCCAGTAAATTTTAATTGATCAACATTTTTAACAACAACAAAATCTCCACTATCCATATGAGGAGTAAATGTTGCTTTATTTTTTCCTCTGAGAATTTTTGATACAACTGTAGCTAATCTTCCTACTACTGCTCCTGTTGCGTCAATTTCAAACCATTTACTATTTACTTCATCTTTTTTAAGAAATTTAGTCATAATTGCGGGATTAATACTTATAAATCGATATATTGTCAAACTATATACATTTAGAACTTAAGTCATTTTTGATAGTTTTAACTAATAAATAAGCTATATTTAACCAATAATTTTAGTTTATAATAGTCTTAGAAATTTAAATAGGAGCAAAAAAATGTCTGACAAAAAAGGAATGGATCCTAAAACATATAAATTCGATACCCTTAGTTTACACGCTGGTTATCAGCCTCACAAAAATGCTGGCTCTAGACAAGTGCCGATATATCAAACAACATCATATTTATTTGATGATGTGGATCATGCGGCAGCTTTATTTAATTTAGAGAGAGGTGGACATATTTATAGTAGAATATCAAATCCGACAGTAGCAGTTTTAGAAGAAAGAGTTGCTTCATTAGAAGGTGGAACAGCTGCACTTGCTACATCATCTGGCATGAGTGCAATATTTCTCGCAGTAATGACACTCTGCGAAGCTGGAGATCATTTAGTCGTATCATCCCAGCTTTATGGTGGAACTGTAAATTTATTTAGACTTACACTTCCAAAATTTGGAATTAAAACAACTTTTGTAAAACCAAGAGATACAGAAGGATTTAAAAATGCAATTCAAAAAAATACAAAAGGTATATTTGGTGAGCTTGTAGGTAACCCAGGTAATGAAATTATGAATATGCCTGAGATAGCTAAAATAGCTCATGACGCAGGTATTCCTTTAATGGTAGATGCAACTTATCAAACGCCATATTTATGCAAACCTATAGAACATGGTGCAGATATTGTAGTTCATTCACTTACTAAATGGATGGCTGGTCATGGATCTTCAATGGCTGGCATAATTGTTGAAGGTGGTAGGTTTGACTGGATGCAAAATGATAAATTTCCAACTATGACACAACCGTATGAAGGTTATCATGGATTATCTTTTGCTGAAGAATTTGGACCAACAGCATTTACAATGAAAGCAAGAGCAGAAGGTATGAGAGATTTTGGTCCTTGTCTAAGTCCTCAAAATGCGTGGAATGTATTACAAGGTATTGAAACACTTTCCGTAAGAATGAAAAAACATTGTGAGAATGCTGAAAAAATGGTCGAATATTTATTGGGTCATGAAAGTGTAGCTTGGGTTTCTCACCCAAGTGTACCAGATCATCCTGATCATGATTTAGCAAACAAATTATTACCTAATGGAAAAGGATCAATGATAGCTTTTGGTATTAAAGGTGGCAAAGCTGCAGGTGAAGCATTTATTAATAACGTTAAACTTGCTTCTCATTTAGCAAATGTTGGGGATACACGTACATTGGTAATTCATCCAGCATCAGCAACACATTCCCAAATGGATGAAGCTACATTAAAATTTGCGGGTTTATCACATGATATGATCAGATTATCAGTCGGTATTGAAGATATAGATGATATTAAAAATGACTTTGAAAATGGATTTAGAGCTGCTAGGAAACCTAGACTCGTATCCAATCAATGAAGTTTCAGGTAAATAATAATGAGGTTTATGCTTCTACGGGAGGTAGACCTTTCGATAAGAATAAGCCATTAATAATATTTGTGCATGGTAGTGGACTAACTCATATGACATGGGTTTTGCAAACAAGATATTTTGCATTTCATGGTTATAGTGTTTTAGCTTTAGATATGCCAGGTCATGGATTATCAGGGGGTGAAAGTTTAAAATCAATTGAGGACATGGCTGATTGGGTAAGGGATGTTATTGATGCAGTTGGATACAAAGAAGCTTCATTAGTTGGTCATTCACAAGGATGTTTAGTTACAGTTGAGTGTACAGCAAGAAATCCTGATAAAATAAAAACTTTAAGTTTAATGGGCGGTGCTGGTGCAATTCCAATGAACCCTGAATTATTATCTTTAGCAGAAAACAACGATCCTAAAGCGGTAGAATTAATGATGGATTGGGCTCATGGGCCAGCTGGACACTTTGGTGGTCATCCTGTTCCAGGTTTATATCATATTAATACTGGTTCAATGTTAGCTAAAACCAGAACAATAAAAAATACTCTCGGTGTAGATTTTAGAGCTTGTGATAATTACAAGAATGGTTTTGAGGCTGCAAAACAAATTAAGATACCTACCCTTTCTATACTAGCTACTGATGATAAAATGTGCCCAGTAAAAGAAGGTAAAAAATTAGCTAATCTAATTGAAGGAAGTCAAATAGATATAATAGATAATTGCGGACATATGATGTTATTAGAGGAAGCAGATCGAGTATTAAATGTTTTGAAAAAGTTCATAACAACAAATTATCCAGCAAATTAGTAATTGCAAATTAATATTTATGAAAAAAAATTTTAGATTTTTTGATAATAGACAAAAATATTTACTTTTTGTTACAACAACTAACGAAAAGAATAAGATTGCAGATGCGTTAAAACCTATTATTCAAAAATTAAAACCAAAATTTCCAGCATTAAAAATATTTGATGCAGGCATGGGTGATGGATCATTATTGATGAGTATAATGAGACAATGTCATCAGAAAATGCCTCAAATTCCTCTGCTAGTAAGCACAAAGGAAATAAGCATGGAAGATGTTAGATTAGGACTTGAAAAACTTCCAGATAGATTTGTTGAACATAAAAATACAGTATTTGTAATCTCAAATCTAAATTATGTTGAATCAACAGCACTTAAATCAAATAACGAAAAAAAACAAAAAAAAATGAATTGGAAGGTAGTTAAACTTAAAGGAAATTCTTCACTCGATTTTTCAAATCAATTAAGAAAACTTAATCAAGAATTTTTAAATAAAAAATGGCAAATAGAGAGAAACCCTAAAAATGGAAATCCCACATACAAAGAGCCATCAGTGATCGTAATATATAGAAAAGATCAGGAATTTTTACTGAAAAATGTTATTCCAAAAAAAAATTATGGGAAAAATAGTTACGACTTAATCATTGCATCTCAACCTTATAGATCAAGAATATCTGCAGAGAAAAAAGTAAAGTATGTTATTGATCCAATGATAAAATCATTAAATAAAAAAGGTAAATTAGTGGTAGTGCATGCATGTGGAAATGATCCAGGAAATAAAATTATTAAGAAAATCTGGCCAAAAGAAAAACCATTTCCTTCACTACACAATTCTATAATTCAATATATAAAAAGAAATACAGACAATGAAATTTTGAAAAGTTTAAAATTTAATAAAAAACAAACTATTAAATATGTCCTGCGAGCATTACCAAATGAAATTAGAGGTGGTATTGCTACATCATTAATATTTTCAGCATGGAATGCTGCAGTATATGTTAATCAAATATCAGATGAACAAATAATGAATGCAGAAAGAAAGAAATATTACCAAAAAGTTGTTAAAGATATTGTCAATAAAAATAAAGGATTATATTTTAACAATGAATTATTTGTAATTGAAAAAAAATAATTAACTAAACCTATTCTTGTACAAAAAATATATTGATGATGTTATTAATAATATTGAACTAAATTGATGCAAAGACGCGACTAAAATACTTGCGCCAGACAAAATTGTAAGTATTCCAAGTAAAATTTGTAATAAAATAATTAGGCCTAAAATAGATACAGCTTTAAATAAATAAAAAATTTTATTTCGATAAGTTATATATGAAATCACAATGAATATAATGAATATTAAATAAGCTAAATTTCGGTGTAAATATTGTACTAGTGATGCATCACTAAAGGCAGTTAATTTAAATAAACTTATAAATTTATTATCATCTGGAAAATATGAATTACCCATAAGTGGCCAAGTGTTATATATTTTTCCTGCATCCATACCTGAAACGAATGCACCAATAATAATTTGTAAGAAAATTAATAATAAAAAAAATTCAGGTATATAATTATTAATTTTTTTATCTATTTTATTTAAATTTATTAAACTTAAATAATTCCAATAAACTAACGATAAAATAATAAATGCAAATAAAAGATGAAGTGACAATCTAAAATGACTTACATCTATATTATTCACTAAACCACTCTGAACCATGTACCAACCTAAAAGTCCCTGAAAACAAATCAAAAAAAAAATAAAATAAAAATTATAAAGTTTTTTAAAACCTAATTTGATAGAAAAGAAAATTAAAGGTATAAGAAATGACAAGCCAATAACGCGTCCAAAAAATCTGTGTGCCCATTCCCACCAAAATATTACCTTGAATTCACTTAAAGTCATTGAATAATTTTGAAGTTTAAATTCTGGTATTTGCTTGTAAGCATCAAAATAAGCTATCCATGCATCATTATTGATAGGTGGAAAAAAGCCTTTAAAAAATTCCCATTCAGTAATTGATAGTCCAGAGTCCGTAAGTCTTGTTAAACCTCCGACGATTATCATCGCTGAGATCAAAATGAACATAACTAGCAACCAATTAGATATGTATATTCTGTATTTTGTATTTATTTCGGTATACATAGTTGTTTAAATATAATATTTATTAATAAATCCAATTGATCAAATGTCGCCTGATAAAAGAAAAAAATTAAATATCCTGAGAAAGAAATTAGATCTACTTGATAATAAGCTTATTAAATTGATAAAAATTAGGACCAATATAGTCAAAGAGGTTCTTAAACTTAAAACATACAAACATGAAATTGTTGACAAGAAAAGAATATCAATAATTTTAAAAAATATTAAAAAAAAATCAATTAAAAACAAAATTGATCCAAAGATAACAAATAGAATATGGAAAAATATGATTATGTCTTATATTGATTTTGAAAGAAGAAATTTTAAAAATAAATAAATTACTTACTATGAGGTGGTAATTTTTTTTCTACAAAAATTTCATGTTTTCGTGTTGAAGGATTATATTTCCTAGCTTTTAATTTTACTTTAGCCTTTTCTCCACCAGCTGGCTTCTTAACATAATAAAAAAAAGGACTATCTGGTTTTGCTTCTGGAACCAATCTTACTTTAATATGGGTTTTTTTTGCCATGTTTAATTTCTTTTAAAATATTTGAAATTTTTTTAACTTTGTTTTTTAAATTTTTAGTCGTTATAGATGAATTCATAGGTTCGTCAATGATACTTTCGGTATGATTTAATTGTTTTTTTACACCATTAATTGTCATTCCTTTGACTTTTAATAAATATTTTATTTTTTTTAAAATATTTATTGTTTTTTCGTCATAATATCTTCTTTTACCAGCTAAAAGTTTTGGTCTTATTTGTTTAAACTCTTTTTCCCAATATCTTAAGGTGTGAGTTGATAATTTACCATTTTTAGTATTAAACAAATTCAGAATTTGGGCTACCTCACTTATATTTTTATAAATACTATCTTTTTTATTCATCATTTAATAAATTTTTGAATTTTTTAGATGCTTTAAACAAAATAACATTTCTCTCTTTTATTTGTTTAATTTCTCTTGTTTTAGGATTCCTGCCAACACGTTCTTTTTTTTTTCTTAAGGTAAATGTTCCAAAATTTGATATTTTAACTTTATTACTTTTTTTTAAATTCTTTAAAATTATTTCAAAAATGTCTTCAAAGATTATTTCTGATATTTTTTTTGAAAAACCAAGTCTCATATAAATTGAGTTAATGATCTCTTTTTTTGTTAAATTATTTCTTATCATATATTTTGTTTTATTTTATCAATTAAATTTCCTTTAATAATTTTTTCACATACTTTCAAAGAGTTATAAAAACCAAATGAATCTGTTGAACCATGACTTTTTATTACTGGTTTATCTAAACCTAATAATATCGCTCCATTATATAACCTTGGGTCTAATTTTTTTTTAAAATTTCTTAGATTTTTTAAATTAATGATGGAAGATAATTTTCCTAATAATGAAGATGTTGAAATTTTTTTTAGTTCATTGATTAGAAAATTTGCTGTTCCCTCTGCAGTTTTTAGTGCTATATTACCAGTGAAGCCATCCGTAACTATTACATTTACATCACCGTTCATTATATGATTTCCCTCAATGTAACCGTAGAACTCAAAAAGAGGATTTTTAATTTCATTAAGCTTTTGGTATGTATTTTTAATTATGCTATTTCCTTTTAATTCTTCAGATCCTATATTTAATAAAGCAACTTTAGATATTTCTTGATTGTATAAAGATTTATGAAGAGCAGCGCCCATAATGCTGAAATCTATAAGATTTTTTTCATTACACTCAATATTTGCACCTAAATCCAACACGACGTTCATCCCATTTTTGTTTGGCCATAGTGCAGATAAAGCTGGTTTGTCTATATTGCTAATCATATTTAAATTGAGTTTTGCTATTACAAATAAAGCTCCAGTATTACCAGCTGAAACAATAGCATCAGCATTATTATTTTTTAAGCACTCAATTGATTTCCATAAACTTGTGTTCTTACCTTTCTTTGCTGCTGATAAGGCCGTGTCATCATCACTAATTGTTTCATCGGTATGATAAATTTCTATAATTTTATGATCAATTGAAAATTTACTAATTAAAGGATTAATTAATTTTTCATCTCCAAAAATTTTATAAAAAACATCATTAGAACTTTTTGAATGAAGCTTAATACCTTCTATAACTTTAGCAGGAGAATTATCACCTCCCATTGCATCTATAGCAATAGAAATAGATCTGTTCATAAAAATTTTACTCTTTAGGATCTAAGACTTGTCTTCCTTTGTATGTGCCAGTTTTTAGATCTAAATGATGAGATAATCTGTACTCACCGGTTTTCTTATCTTCAACTATATTTTTTATATTTAAAGCCTGATGTGATCTTCTTTTGCCAGATCTTGATTTTGTAGTTTTGCGTTTAGGTACTGCCATTATTAAAATCCATATTTATAGTTTTATTTGTAAAGTTATTTAATGTATTTTCTTTTAAAAAAAAATAAAAATTATCAAAATATTTTCTATAAAACTCATGATTTTTATCAATATTTAGGTGGTTTTCTAAATTTTTTATTTTATCCATGTCAGTTAATTTATCCCAATTTTCAATAAAAGATAAAATAGCGTAAAAATAATTGGCATACTCTTTCATTTTTTTATTAACTGATACATCACCATATCCGATCTCTCTAATTGATAAATCAAGTTGTCTGAAGATAAAATCAAACAATTCCTGAGATTTTTTTTTTCCTAAAGAATCCTTATATAGTTTAAGAAAAAAGCAAAAATGAAAAAAAAATAACTTTATACGATCTGAGAAAGTATCTATTTTTTCAAGTTTTATATAAAGAATTTTATTTCTAGAGATATTTAATAAATTATTATAAATATTAAGATAATTATGCTTCATAGTAAATATATTGTCTTATTACTATCAATCTTCATGTTAGTTGCAAACTGTAATAATAAAAAAGTCTCAAGTAATCATGGTTTTAAAGCTTTAGAAATAAAAATGAATAAAATATCTATAAATGAAAGTAATAAAAATGATATATTAAAAATAATTGGTCCTCCATCATTTAAGAGTAAATTTGACAATAATCTTTGGTTTTATGTTGAACGAAGAAAAACAAACCAACCATTAAGAAAATTAGGTATAAAAAAAATTGAAATTAACAATACTTTAGCACTTCAATTTGATAATACTGGTATTTTACAAAATAAAAAAATAGTTAAAAAAGATCAAATGAATGATCTTAAGTTTTCAAATATCAGCACTCAAAAAGACTTTAAGCAAAATAATTTTTTATTTAATGTTTTTTCCAGTTTAAGAGAAAAAATGAACGCTCCTTCAAAAAAAAGAATATCTGAATAATATTAACCAGCAATAACAGCAAGTAATAATAATGCTACTATGTTAGTAATTTTAATCATTGGGTTTACAGCAGGTCCAGCAGTGTCTTTGTAAGGATCACCAACTGTATCACCTGTTACAGCAGCCTTGTGAGCTTCAGAACCTTTTCCACCAAATTTACCATCTTCAATATATTTTTTTGCATTATCCCAGGCTCCTCCACCAGCTGTCATTGATACGGCAACAAATAAACCTGTTATTATAACACCAAGTAACATTGCACCTACAGATGATAAGGCAGCTACTTGACCGCCAATAGGTAAAATTATTAGATACAAAACTATAGGTGACAAAACTGGCAACAATGAAGGTATAACCATTTCTTTTATTGCAGCTTTAGTTAATAAATCTACCAATTTCCCATAATCAGGTTTAGATTTTCTCTTCATTATTCCCGGTATTTTTTTAAATTGTCTACGTACTTCAATTACAACAGCACCACCAGCTCTTCCTACAGCTTGCATGCCCATAGAACCAAAAAGATATGGTAGCATGCCTCCTATTAATAAACCAACTACAACAAAAGGATTTGATAAATCAAATGTTACAACTATACCCTCAAGTTTTGAACCTGCTTCTTTTGAAAAATGTTTAATATCTTCAGTGTATGCAGCAAATAAAACCAATGCTCCTAAGCCAGCAGAACCTATTGCATAACCTTTTGTAACTGCTTTTGTTGTATTTCCAACTGCGTCCAGTGCATCTGTAGTTTTTCTTACATTTTTTGGCAGATTTGACATTTCAGCGATCCCACCTGCATTATCTGTGACAGGACCATATGCATCAAGTGCTACAACCATACCAGCTAATGCAAGCATAGTTGTTACAGCAATGGCAATACCAAATAATCCAGCTATTGAATTAGTTAATAAAATACCTGCAACAATTATTATTGCTGGAATTGCTGTTGCCTCCATTGATATAGCTAAACCTTGAATTACATTAGTGCCATGACCTGTTGTTGAGGACTCCGCAACACTCTTAACAGGTCTATAATCTGTACCAGTGTAATATTCAGTAATCCAAATTAACAATCCGGTGATAATTAACCCAATGACTCCACAATAGTAAAGGCTCATTCCACTAAAAGAAACCCCATTTACAGAATAGTTAGAATCTAATCCAATAACGTAGTCTGTTATGGGATATAAAATAATTAAAGACAATATAGCTGTAGCGACAAAACCTTTATATAATGCATTCATTATATTTTTTGATTTTCCAAGTTTTACAAAAAAAGTGCCTACTATAGATGTTAATATACAAGCTGCACCAATACTTAATGGATAAACCATCATATTCAAATCTGACACAAAGAATATTGATGAAAGAACCATAGTTGCAACAATTGTAACAGCATATGTTTCAAACAGATCAGCTGCCATACCTGCACAGTCTCCAACATTATCTCCAACGTTATCTGCTATAACAGCAGGATTTCTTGGATCGTCTTCTGGAATACCAGCTTCTACTTTTCCAACTAAATCTGCACCAACATCAGCACCTTTTGTAAAAATTCCACCACCTAATCTTGCGAAAATAGATATTAAAGAAGCTCCAAAGCCTAACGCAACTAGTGCATTTACAATTTCTCTTTCATCAACACCAGCTGATAATAATATATAATAATAAACTGCAATTGCTAACAAAGCTAAACCTGCAACCAACATTCCTGTAATTGCTCCAGATTTAAAAGCTATTGAAAGACCTTGAGATAAACCTTTTCTAGATGCCTCGGCAGTACGTACATTGGCTTGAACAGAAACTAACATTCCAACGTAACCAGCTATACCAGATAATGCCGCACCAATTAAATATCCAATTCCAACTAATAATGAAAATGCAAAACTAATGATAACTAAAACAACAACACCAACTATAGCGATTGTTTTGTATTGCCTGTTTAAATATGCTTTTGCTCCAATTTGAATAGCAGAAGCAATTTCTTGCATCTTTGCATTCCCTGCGCTTGCATTTAAAATTGAAGATCCTGTTACAAATCCATATACAATGGATAATATTCCAGCGAAAATTGTGTATAATAAAATGGTATCAACAGACATATAAATCCTTAAATAAGTGTTTTAGTTATTTTTTAAAATGCGGACATTACAAAAAAGATTATAAAAGGCAATATTTAACTTATTAGAATATATGAGAATAACCTTGGTATTTAAGGTATTTTATTGGAATTCTCCTATTATCTAATAGGTAATTTTTTGATTTAGTATTAATTTGCCCAATAATTGAAATTTTTTGATTCATTTTAGAGGATAAAGTTTTAATATATTTTCTCTTTGACTTAGAAGCTGTAAATAAGATTTGATAATCATCACCATTAAATAAATAGTCTAATTTCTTGAGTTTTTTCTGTTTAATTAATTGTTTTAAATGATTAGATATCGGGATCTTATCTATATCTATTAAATAACCAAGTTTTTGTTTATTTATTAATTTATTCAGATCAATTACCAATCCATCTGAGACATCCATAGAGCAGTTTGCAATTTTATAAAGATATGAGCAAAACTTTATAGGTAGATTGGGTGAATAATATTTATTAATAAAATATTTTTTTTGATTTGAGTTTAAATTAATTTTCTTTTGTAAAACTTTTAACCCAATGTGACTATCACCTACGTTGCCAGTTAAATAAATGTCATCTCCAATTTTTGCTTTATTTCTATAAACGATTTTATTTGAATATCCTAAAGATATAACTGTAAAACTTAGATTTTTTGATGATGTAGTATCACCACCTGATAATTTTATATTAAATCTATTTTGTTCATTGGACAAAGATTTGTTAATTAATGACATAATTTTTTTTGTAAAATATTTTTTGTTACCTGAACCAGCCAAAAAGAAATAATTTGGTTTTACCCCTTTAGCATAAATGTCGGATATAGATGATCTTATTATTTTTCTTATAACAAGATCTGGTTTATTAAAATTTAAAAAGTGTATACCCTCATTATAAGTATCAACAGAAATAACCAATTTTTTAGTTTTATCAAAAAAAACATCATCATTTAAATCTAGCGAAGATGGATTATTTTTAGATAAATTTTTGAAATAACTATTTATTAAGAATTCTTCATTCATCAGTTTCTTAATTTCTTTGAAATTTTATCAAGCAAAGCATTCAAATATTTTGTTTGCGATAAATCAATAAAGAAATTAGAGGCATTAAGGTATTCTTTAATAATTATTTTTGAAGATATTTTTGGTTTATACATTAATTCAAAAATTGCACTTTTAATTATCACTTGAAAAACTTTATCTAGGTTTGATATTTTTAAATCATCATTTAAATGATTTGTAATTTCTTCGTGAATTACATCATCTCTTTCAATTGTGCCATTAACTACATCTTTTATAAATTTTTTGAAACGATGTTTTGGAAAATTTAATTCTACTTCATTGTTGTAATATTTGCTGTAAAGCTTCTGTATTATAATAACTCTTGGGTTATTTTTTTTACTAAAATGAAGTGGCATTCTATAAAGATAATATTGTTTTTACTGCGTTGGCTGCCTCTCTACCCTTTTTGCCTCGTGCTATAGCTTGTTTTTTATTTAAACAAGTAATTATTCCATTGCCAACAGGTTTTTTTGATTCAACAGATATATTCATAATTGCGTCAGTCGTTGATTTAGATATAAAGTCGAAATGAGGAGTTTGACCTTTAATTACACATCCAAGTGCTACAAAACCATCATATTTTTTTAAATTTTTGGAAATAACTACGGGTATCTCAAAAACACCTGGAACAGAGACTGTATTGATCTTTGCAAAATTCTTTAATTCACTCTTAGCACTTTTAAGAAGAGCAGTTGAAATATCTTTGTAGTAGTTTGCTTGTATAATTAATACTTTATTTTTCATTTTATTATTTCTTGTTTAATAATCTTGATACCATAACCATCTAACCCAACAACCTTTTTTAGAGTTCTAGTAACTAATATCATTTTCTTTATTTTTAAAGATTTAATTATTTGAGCTCCAATACCATAACTTTTTATTAATTGATCCTTTTCCTTGGTTTTAGGCTTTTTATCTTTAAATTCTTTAAGTGTTTGAGTAACAGATTTTAAATTTGGGTCTCTTATAAAAATCATAACGCAATTACTGTATTTTTTAAAATATTTTAAAGTTTTTTCAAATGAGTTAGGAAGTTTTTGATTAATTAGATAATTTTGAACCACATTAGATGAAATGACTCTAACCCTTGGTGATTTACTTTTATTAACTTTACCCTTAACTAATGCAAAATGTTCAGAACCATCAATTGAGTTCTCAAAAACATAAATTTTGAATTTTTGATTATTTAAATTGATTGTAGATTTTTTTTTTAATTTAATAAGATTTTCTTTTCTTAATCTGTATGAAATTAAGTCTTCAATTTTTGCAATATGAAGTTTATGTTTACTTGCAAATTTTAATAAGTCATCGCCTTTTGCCATCGATCCATCTTCATTCATAATCTCACATATTACAGCAGCTGGAATTTTGTTGCCAAGTCTAGCTATGTCAACAGATGCTTCTGTATGACCAGCTCTAACTAGCACTCCTCCTTCTCGAGAAATAATTGGAAATACGTGACCAGGAGAAACTATCTCTTTTTTTAATACATTTTTTTTTGTAGCAACTTTAATTGTTCGTGATCGGTCTTTAGCTGAAATACCTGTGGTTATACCCTTCTTTGCCTCTATTGAAATGGTAAAAGCTGTTTGATTTCTCGATTGATTAACAGGAGCCATAAATGTTAACCCAAGTTTATTTGCTTGATTTTTATTTAGTGTTAGACAAATTAAACCTCTGCCATTTTTTGCCATAAAGTTAATTTTTTTAGAATTAACATCACTGGCATTAAATACTAAATCGCCCTCATTTTCTCGATTTTCATCAT